>CAIMSF010000130.1 GCA_903844055.1 uncultured bacterium | reverse complement strand
TAGGCGCCTTCGCAGAAGGTGACCTGGGCGTCGGTGACGGTGCGCAGATACCGCACGTGGGAGGCGAGCGTTTCCGCCGCCATCAGGTTGGGATGCCATTCGGAGGTGCACTCGTTGCCGACGGCGACGGCGAGGACGATGTCCTTGTACCGGTTCGCCAGTTCGGCGAGCCGGTCGAGCTGCCGGACATTGTCGATTTTATTCTGCGCGATCTCCTCGTCGGAATGGAGGCCGCCCCAGGGGCAGTTCGGGTTCGAAATCTCGCCTTTCGGCTCGACGCCGAGCATCACCTTGAACGGCAACTTCTCCTCCTCGATCACGCGCAGGACGGTCTTCGCGTGTTCGGAGACGTCATACATCCGCAGATAATCGAAATGCGGTCTCAAAATCGTCAAATCTTCCAGAATCTGGGCGTATGTCGGATATACGTGGGTAATCGGACTCTGCCCTTCGCGATATCCCGAATAGCAGACGCCACGGCCATATTTGATCATGTTCATCCCTCCAAGTCACGTCCATTGTAACATACAAAAACGGTTAATACAATCATCACGAAAAAGACGGGGTCTCCCCCGTCTCCTTCAACTTTCGGCGGCGATTTCGCCGGCCTTCTTCAAGGTGATCTTGGTGATGAACGGACCGGTGAGTTCATAGATCAGGGTCGCGCACAGGATGATCGCGCGGATCATCGACGCCGTCTCGGGGTCCAAAACCTGGACCGCGACGAGGCTCAGGCCGATCGCGACGCCGGCCTGCGGGACGAGCGCGAAGCCGAGCAGCTTGGAAACGACCGGCGGCGACTTGCTGATCCGCGCGCCGAACCAGGACCCGAAGATTTTCCCGGCGACGCGGAACAATACGTAGATCACCCCGACGACGCCGATTTGCGCCAACACCGACAGGTTGAGGTCGGCGCCGTTCAAGACGAAGAACATGATGTAGATCGGCGGCGTGATGAAGTAGATGAGGCCGCTCACGATGTCGTAGACGGGACTCAGGTTGGCGAAGACGCCGCCCATCGCCATGCAGGCGAGGAGCGGGGATCCGCCTGTCAGATTGGCAAGATAGACGGTCATGAAGATCGCCGCGACGACGAGCGTGATGCGGTTGCCGCGACCGGTGAACCACTTGCAGCCGAACACGACGATCAAACCGATGATTCCGCCGATGCCGAGCGACAGGATGATTTCCCAGATCGGTTCGAGGATTTGCAGCGCGAGCGGGGTCGTCGACGTTCCGGAGCGCGACAGGGCGTTCGCGATCGCCACGAAGATGCCGAAGAACATGAGCGCGGTGGCGTCGTCGAGCGCGACGACGCTCATCAGCGTCTCCGTGAGCGGTCCTTTGGCCTTGTACTGCCGGACCACCATCAACGTCGCCGCCGGGGCCGTCGCCGCGGCGATCGCCGACAACACGAGGGCGAAGCGGATGTGGAAGTTGTCGAGCTGACCCGCGATGGCGAAGTAGATCAGGATGCCGCCGAGGACGAACAGGATCGCGAAGAGCGATTCGAGCGTCGCGATGATGATCGGGCCGGGACCGACGCGTTTGAAATAGGAGAGTTTCAACTCGCTGCCGATCGAGAAGGCGATGAAGCCGAGCGCGACGTTGGAGACGATGCCGAGCGCTTCGATCGCTTCCGCCGAGATGAGGCCGTCGCCGAAGATGAGACCGAATACGCTCGGTCCGAGGATGAGGCCGCCGACCAGGTAGCCGGTGACGTTCGGCATCTTGACGGCTTTCGCGATTTTGCCGAAAAGAAGACCGACGATCAGGACGATCGCCACAAAAAACAGAACTTTGAGTTCCATCCTAGTCCCTCTGTTCCATCACTTCTTGTAGCCTTTGATGAACTCGATCGGCACCGTGAAGAAGATTCCGGAGTTCGGTTTCGAAAGATCGCCCGCTACGCCGTCGATGATTTTGGCGACGACGTCCACCTGCTCGTCCTCAAGCGCCATCAGGATCAGTTTCGAAGCGGCGCGCGGGTTGTCAAGAAAACTGCGAAGCGAACCGAAGAGGTCGAACCCGAGGTCGTCGTTTTCGGCGAGTTTCCGTCCCATGCCGCTGCTGTCGAGGATCGTCGCTCCCTTGATGCCGGATTCCTTCAGGCGGTGCAGGAAGGGATCCAGGTGCCTGACGTCGTTCATCACGTAGACCATCAGTTTCATCGTGTTTCCTCCTGGATGCCGGGTTGATTTTCAATCTTCGAGGGGCGACCGAATCCCCATCGGACGAATCCGGGGAACCGGTCCTGCCAGAACAATTCGGTATGCCGCGCCACTGGATCGAACCTCCACAAAACGTTTTGCCGCGGCAGCCGACGATGCAACGCCCGATGGAAACGAAGCGAGGCAAGCGTCAGGCGAAGCGAGGCGCATCGGCTTTTCTCTTCCCGGCCGCCCATGTCGTGGTAGATCCGGACGCCGGAAAGGTCGACTTGATTCAAGCGTTCGAATGCATCTGGGACGATGATCCAAAGGGCCGGGGAGAAGACGCCGACGATGCCGAACGTTTTCGGATGTGCGAGCGCGATCGTAAGCGAGATGTTCGCACCGCACGAACTGCCCGCGATGCCGGTGGTCGACTGGCCGGGCAACGTCCGGAAGCGGGCGTCGATCGACGGCTTGAGGGTATCGACGATCCAGTCGCCGTAAGCCCCGCCTTCGGCGACGAGCGGGATCCCCTTGAAGTGCTTTTCGATGCGTTTCGCGGCGCGCGGGCCGATCGTCTGCGAATATTCGCAGATGCGGTGGTCGTCGCCGTTGTCGATCCCGACGACGATGACGCCGCCGGTCTCGCCCTTCGCCTGCAGGCGGTCGAGGGTCCGCGCGACATCCCACGAATAGCCGCTGTATGCGGAGGGATCGAACAGGTTCTGCCCGTCGTGCATGTACAGGACGGGATATCGTTTCTCGAGATCTGCGTCATACCCGTCCGGCAACATGATCCGAAGCGTCCGCGGCCGGTTGTCAAGTTCCTTGATGATGGTGTTTTCGATGATGAGACGACCCATGCTTCCACCTTCTTGTCGTAATCGATTATACGCTTGATGCAACGTGGTTTCAAGCGAAAACGCGTCGTCTGTGACGGTTATTTCCCCATATGCATTATCATCAGATCGAGTGGAAAGTGGCAATCACAATGACAATCGGAGGATTCCCGGCCAAGACGATTTTTATCCCAAGAAATCGATGTCACCCGCTGTTCACTGCGAAGGCGTGAAGAATCAAAGAAGACGCCGACCGGTGCTACGGCGCAATGCCACACGTCGATCGACGTCCGTCACGTTCCATTACGGCCGGCGGCCCATCGAGAAAGAGGAGCCGCCACGATCACGTCAAGCCATGAACAACAGCGACGTCGCGATCAGGATCTGCGCTGCATAGTAGGTCGCCAGATTCAACGACACGAACAGACCGTTCTCCTTGTTCATGAAATAGATTTGCGAAAGGATCAGGTCGGAGACGGCGAAGAGGATGCCGCCGAGCGCGAGCAGGCCGGCCCAGGCTTCGCCCAACGTCGTCCAGAGATACACCGACTGCGAGGCGAAAAGGAACAACAAGAACGAATACGTCATGCACGGGACCTTGAGTCCGCCCCAACCCATCTTCATGACGATCGAGGCGCCGTAGATCGCGGCCGAGAGCACGATCGCGGCGACGAACACCCAGACGTTGAAGCCGGCGACGATGAACAGGGCGGTCAAGTAGAACAGGTGTCCCATCGCGAACGTGATCGTACCGCCCAAGATGATCTTCTCGTTCTCTTCCTTCGGACGCAGCGTGCGGGTGGCGAGGAACAAATCGCCCATCAGGCCGAGCACGAGTCCCGGCAAAAAGAGCGAGACGACGATCGTCTCCATCGTGGTCGCCGGTTCGCCCCGGAGCGCGATCCGGGTTAGCATCGATCCGACCGCGAGCACGATGAAGCAGAAGCTGGCGAACCCCTTGATGAAGAACGCGGTCAGATGACGGTGCCTGACCTCGAACCAGACGAACGCGGCGGTCACGGCGACGGCGACGGCGAGCCAAACGACGAGCATGATTCCAAGCAGCGTGGACATGTGTATTCCCCCCGATGATGAAAACCCTTGCATTCATTATACCAAATTACCGGAGAAAGGGTATAATGGTAATGAAAGAGAGTGATGTCCTTTGTTGAAAAGACTCCTGAAACTGCTCCTGCTCCTCGTCGTCATCGTCGTCGCGGCCGCCGCCGCCTTCGTCGTCACCCTGCAGGTGACCGAATTCAATCCGGCAGAAACCGAAACGCTCGGCGTCGCCGTGGACCCGCTGTCCTCCTACGCCCCGGTCGAAGCCGAATCCGGCGTCTCGATCAAGATCATGACCTGGAACCTCGGGTACGCGTCGCTCTCGGAAACCGAGGACTTCGTGATGGACGGCGGTCAGAAGGGCCGCATGGATTCGATCGGCGAAGTCGTCTCCAACATCAACGGCATCGGCCAAACCCTGGTTGACACCGCGGCGAACGTCTACTTCCTGCAGGAGGTCGACGAAGGCTCCGACCGCTCCTACGGGACGCTCCAGGTCTCGACCTACGCCGAACTGCTCTCCCGCCCCTCCGTCTTCGGCGTCAACTACCGCTGCCTCTTCGTCCCCTTCCCGTTCGATCTCAAGCAGATGATGGGCAAGGTCGAAAGCGGGATCCTCACGCTGTCGGACTACATCATGGAGGACCCGGTCCGCATCCAGCTTCCCGGCGCCTTCTCCTGGCCGCTGCGGCTCGCGAACCTGAAGCGCTGCATCACCGTGGTCCGCACCCCGATCCAAGGGTCCGACCAGTTCCTCGTCTTGATCAACGTGCACCTGTCCGCCTATGACGACGGCACGATGCGGATCCAGGAGATGACAGCCCTCCGCCGGGTCATGGAAGACGAATACGAAGCCGGCAACTACGTGGTCGTCGGCGGCGACTTCAACCAGACCTTCCCGGACGCCGTCACCGAAGTCGACGGCGTCGCGGAATATCATTTCCCGCTCAAGGATCCTTCCTACTGGGAAGCCTTCGCGATGGACGGCGCATGGTTCACGGAACACGGCTGGCAGTACGGCATCGACATGACGACGCCGACCTGTCGGCTCCTGAACCGCCCGCTCGACCTCGTCGACGACGCGAACAACCAGTACTACCTGATCGACGGCTTCATCGTTTCCCCGAACATCACGATCGAGTCGGTCGAGACGCTCGATCTCGCATTCCATCACAGCGACCACAATCCGGTCGTGATGACGATCCATTTCTAGAAAAAATCTTCCGGCCTGAACAGGTCGGAAGATTTTTTTATGCGGCGAGCAGATGTTCGATCAGGATCCGCACACCGATGAATAGCAGGATCAATCCCCCGAAGAAGCCGGCGCGGCGGCGGATGAACGAGCCGATCCGGCGGCCGAGGATGAATCCGAGGAAGGAGAGGCCGAACGTGACGACGCCGATCACGGCGGAGGCGGCGAGGATGTCGGTTTCGAGGAAGGCGAGCGACAGTCCGACGGCGAGCGCGTCGATCGAGGTGGCGACGCCGAGGCCGAGCAGTTCGGTCGCCCGAAGCGAGAGGTCGCAGGCCTCATGGTCGGCTTGAAACGACTCGACGAGCATCTTGACGCCGATCAGACAAAGCAGTCCGAAGGCGATCCAGTGGTCGAAGCCTTCCACGAGCGAAGAGAACGCCGAACCGAGAAAATACCCGGCGACGGGCATCAGAAACTGGAATCCGCCGAAGACGACGCCGATCAGGACGCCGTTCTTCCATGCGGCCTTGCGCATGCTGACGCCCTTGCAGACCGAAACCGCGAAGGCGTCCATCGCCAGCCCGAAGGCGACGAGGACCGTTTCCCACCATGCCATTGACATTCCTCCGCGAATGACGGTCGCCTCGCGGCACCGAAGATGGGGAAACCGGTATTCGCCGGTTCCCTGACACAGGAGCATTGTACCAAAAGACCCGCCATCCGTCAACCCGGATCGCATCGGAAAGGGCAAGTCAGCGCTTTTTCGAGAGAAAAACGCCGACCTGGGTCAGCGGACGGCGAACAGCCGTGCGAGGATCAGGTCGGCGTCTCGGACGATGTCGGTGATTTCGACATACGGCAGGCCGTAGAGTTCGGTTTCCAGCTTGATGCGCTCGCTTTCGTCGATCAGATAGCCGACGAGCTTCTGCATCTCCTTCGGCGGGTAGCTGAGGAACCAGGCGTTCTCCATGTCCTTGGCATGCGACAGGATCTCCTTCATCTTCGCGCCGGGGTCGGCGAGGCGGTAGCCGAGATAGACGAAGCGGATCTTGCCGGGAAACGCCTTCATGAGCCGATCGGCGAACGCAGGCAGGAAATGGACACCTTCGATGATCTGGTCGAAGCCGTTGTCGATCATCGTCTGGATCAACCCGTAGAGATAGGGTTCGAGCGCCTTCGAGACGATCTTGTCGTCGGCGTCGGGGTCGAGCCGGTGTTCCGGATCGCCGATCGCGAGGGTCATCATGAGATAGTCGGTCGAGAAGACCGAAATCGCCTTTTCCCGCAGGATGCGGCGGGCGACGAAGGTCTTGCCGGCTTTCGCGACGCCGGTGATGACGTAGATCACATCAGGCCTCCCAGTGTGAGAAATCGACCGTCTTGACGGTTTCGTTCCAGAACACGTCGAGTTCGCCGACATAGTCGGGCTTCCACGGCTTGTTGCGGCCGCAGTAATGGATGATCACGCCGTTCTCTCGGACCCAGTCGAGGTCCACCTTCGGTTCCTTGAACGGACGGCGCAGGTTGTACAGGCGCAGGTAGCGGTCGGAGAGGTTGTAGCGGAGCGAATCGACCAATACCGAGCGGTCGCCGTAGAGCGCCGACAGGACGTCCTGGTCGGGGAGCGCCAGGACCGCCTTGTTCTTCCGGATGTAGTCGTAGATCGACTTGGGGTCGACGATCCGCCGCAGGACCTTGAGGTTCATGAGCAGGATGCCGCTGTTGATGTAGGGAGCCGTCTTCGGCATCCTAAGCCGGATCGCGTTCAGGTTCCGCATCCCCTTCGTCACGTGCGAGCAGCCGACGAAGGCGACCTCGCCGAGCGGATGGTCGTAGAGTTCGGCGATCGGATGGATCACGACGACGTCGGGATCGAGGTAGAGGACGCGGTCGAGGTCGTTGGGCAGGTACCGGCTCGCCAGCAGGCGGTAGTACATCTCGAGCGGGTAGCGCTTCGTCGTCGGCGCGCCCGAAAGCGTGTCGTCGTCGATCAGGATCGGCAGGAAGCGGACCCGGGCGCCGCCGATCGCGGATCGGACCTTGTCGAAGTGCTCGGGTCTCAGCCGCTTGTGCAGGACGTAGACGTCGAGGTTCGCGTGCGGTTCGACGTTCAAAATCGATTTCAGCATGACCGCGAGCTGTTTCAAATAGCCGGCATCGAGCGTCACGAGGAGCGCATAGGTGCGTAATGGAGTCATACGATGACGACCTTTCTGGCAAGCGGTTTACGCGACGGTCGCGGCGTCCCCGGCGCGGCCTTGCGTGATCTCTTCGTAGTACTTCTCGTCGATGATGAACTTCTTCTTGAGGACGAGGAAGGCCGCCCCGATCAGGACGACCGGCAGGACGGTGATGGAAAGGCGCAGGATGATGCGGGCACGGAGGTTGCTGCCGGCGAGGTCGTGGAAGACGGCGTCGGCGGCGTCGTTGATCGACATCGACCACTGAAGCGTCTCGGGATCCTGCGTGAAGACCTGGTTGGCGGGATCCTGGATGGCGGCGTAGATGGCCGCCTTCTCCTCGTCCGAGACGTCGATGGTGTCGAGGATGACGACGCCGTCTTCGGCATTCTCCATGAAGACGAGCCGTTCTTCGGCCGTCAGGTTGTCGAAGGTCGACTTGAGGTTCTCGAGGGCGCTCACGTTCTGGCTCATCATGTAGACGCCGGAGGCGATCAAGACGACGGCGAAGATGCCCTGTTCGATCGCGCTGCCGAACTTGGCGACGAACGGCCGGAGGGCGAAGATGACCGCTTCGTTGCGGTTGCCGGTCTTGTGCTGGTTGTACTCGATCGTATTGGCCATGTTGACGATCAGGACCATGTAGAAGATCGCCTGTCCGGAGAAGACGAAGGCGCCGAAGAGGCAGACGAGGACGACGTTGATCGGCAGGAAGTCGAACCAGCCGAGCAGCAGGATCACGGCATAGCCGAAGATCAGGGCGATGACGCTGTAGGTCATCAGCTGCTTGCGGGTGAACCGCTTCGCGAGACTCGCGTAGAACCCCTGGATCGAGAACGTCGAGACGGCGAAGGTGACGATGAAGGCCATCGTCAGGGCGCCGTTGTAGCCGATCTCGAGATAGAAGAAATTATAGCCGAGGGCGACGAGCAGGTTCGAGCCGACCGAGTACAGGATCAGCGCAAGCGACGCCCAGAGCAGCTGGTCGTTCTTGAAGATGATCTTGAACATCTGTTTGAGGCCGATCTTCTCGGCCTTCGCGCTTTCCTCCGCTTCGGCCGGTTCCTTGACGCCGAACACGGTCAGGCAGGTGCAGGCGAGGAACAGGACGACGAACAGGATCGAGACGTTGCGGTAGCCGGCGACGGCGTTGCCGACGGTGGTGAAGGCGACGATGGCGTTGGCGATGAAGGCGCCCACGCCGGCGAACACGACGACCATCGTCGTGATCGAGTCGCGTTCCTTCTTGTCATGCGAGAGCGCGGGGATGAGCGACCAGTAGGGGATGTCGTTCAACGTGAAGGCGGCTTCCCAAAGCAGGTAGATGATCGCGAAGAAGACGACGAATCCCCAGCCGCTCGGACGGAAGTTGAACATGATGAGGATGACGGCGCTCGTGAGGATGCCGCCGATCAGGATCCACGGCCGGAATTTGCCCCATTTGGTGTGCGTGTTCTCAACGATCGATCCCATGAACGGGTCGTTGACCGCATCCCAGATGCGTCCGACGACGAGCATGATGCCGATCGTGCCGAACTGCTCCTTGGTCAGGCCGAGGCCGGAGAACTGGATGTACGACATCAAAAAGGTCGCCACCAGCTGGTAGATCATGTCGCGGCCGATGCCGCCGAGGCTGTAATTCCACTTGTTCCGTTTCAATAGTTTCTTTTCGATGCTGAGGATGTCCGATCCCATGTCCCGTTGCCTCCGTGAGTGCATTTTTTGATGCGGGCGAACGTCAAGCGCTTTCACGTCCCGCTTGTTCTATTATACCAATTTCCCCACAAAAAGCACAGACCGATCGCGACGTTGTGAAGCGATTTTCACGAAGGGATGAACTTTTCCATCGAAATCGTGGTATATTGAAAGGGAAGGTGATGAAATGAAAAAAATCGTCTCACGCGCCGATCTGCTCGAACTCCGGCGGCTGCCGCTCGCGGTGGTGGTCGCCAAGGGGCATACCTGCCCGGCCTGCATCCCGGTCGCCGAACGGATCACCGAAGTCGTCAGCCGCTACCCGACGGTCCCCTGCTACGAGGTCATGATCGAGGATGTGCCCCAGTTCCGGGGCGAATACCTCATCTTCACCGTGCCGACCGTCATCGTCCTCGAAACCGGACGCGAGCTTCTGCGTCAAGCACGCTACTTCAACTACGAACAACTCGAAACCCTGCTCGCCTACAAGACCCATCAACCTGCCTGAAACTCGTCCGTGCACCCATCCGCGCGGACCTTTTTTACGTTTCATCCGGGCAAGCGTCGCCGAGCGCATCTTTTGACACGTGCCGACCGTCTCGTCTATAATGGGGAGGAACCCAAGGGGGTACCGCCCATGAACGATCCCATCCACAAGCAGAACCACCGCGATACGGTCGCATCCGCAGCGCCGGAAACCGTCGACTTCTACTACTTCACCGACCCCGTCTGCTCCCATTGCTGGGCGCTGGAAGGCGTCATGAACCGCATCAAGCACGAATATGCGTCCCATCTCAACGTGATCACCGTGATGGGCGGCATGATGGAACACGCCGCCAGTCCCGACGAAGCCGCCGACATGGCGGAACACTGGGCGTCGATCGCCCTCTACTACGACATCCCGATCGACGGAACCCTGTGGACCGAAAGCTCGCTTTCTTCCACATGGCCGTCCTCGATCGCCTATCTCCATCTCCGCGGCCTGGACGCCCAACGCGCCGCCCGGTTCCTGCGGCTCGTCCGCGAAGCCGCCTTCCTCGACAAGCGCGACGTCGGGACGCGCGCCGTGCTTCACGACCTGCTTGCCGCCGTGGGCGCCGACCCCGCGCCGATCCTGGACCTCGTCTTTTCCGAAGCGGGCCGGAACTTGCTTCTCGCCAACATGAAGCCGATGGTCGAATTCGACGTCACCGCCTTTCCGACGGTCGTGATCACCAACCGCGCCGGCGAAGGCGTGAAGATCGTCGGCGTCCGCACCGCCGAGACGTACCGCAAGGCGATCAAACGCATGCTTCCGGCGGACGTCGTCCTTGAGACCCGGGAAAGCGAGCCGCTCGCGGATCTGCTCGACCGCATCCCGACCCTGTTCGACCACGAAGTCGAGAAAATCTATGACGTCAAGAAGGACGGTTTCCTCGATTTCATCGCAAGAAACCTCCCCGCCGGAACATTCGCGACGGGCGAACGCCTCGGACACCGGTTCGTCGCGCGTCGCGATCATTGAAGACAGTGTGTCAAAAATCCAATCAAAGGAGAATCCCATGAACAAAACGGTCCAGGCGCTCAACCGCCAGGTCGCCGATTTCGGCGTCCTCTTCGTCAAGCTCCACAATTTCCACTGGCTCGTCAACGGTCCGCAGTTCTATCAGCTCCACGCGCTGTTCGAGAAACTCTATGACGAGGCCGCCGAATGGCTCGACGCGGTCGCGGAGCGGATCCTGCAGAAGGGCGGCGTCCCCGTCGCCACGCTCCAGGCGTTCCTCGCCCAAACCTCGCTTGCCGAAGCCCGCGGGAACGAAACCCCGATCGAGATGGTCAACCAGACCCTCTACGATTTCACCACGGTGAACGAGGGCGTCCGCGCTTCGCTGAGAATCGCCCAGGAGGAAGGCGACGAGAATACCGCCGACCTCTTGATCGGCATCTCGAAAAGCCTCGAGAAGCATCTCTGGATGCTCGGCGCGCTCGAAAAGTAACGAACCCAAACAACAAAAAACGCACTTTTCGAAGTGCGTTTTTTCGTTGGGGCGGGCTTCATCCGTTTCCCGTGATTTCCGCGATCGCCCACAACATGACGAACGCGCCGATCAGGATGCTGATCAGGTTGAGGACCGCGAAGTCCTTCTTCCCGATCATCGCAAACAAGCCGAAGACGAGTCCCGTCGTCGCCGACGCCCAGGCCAAGAGGAGCGGGATCGCCAGGTAAAGCAATCCGAAAAATCCGTCCGGATGGACGGCCGGTTCGTCGACCGTGGCCGCCAACAGGTAGAACAGCGCGAGCATGAGGATGAAGCCGGACAGTCCCATGAGGGCGATCCAGCCGTGTTTCGTCCGAGGCAAAAACGTACGTTTCATCGAGGATCCCTTCTTCCCGGGGGTTACGCGAAGACAACCTCCAGCTTGATCTCCGCGACCTTGGAGACGGTCGCGTGGATCGAGCAGTATTCGGCGCCGAGTTCGGCGCTCCTGCGGATGCCTTGTTCGTCGGACGCACCCGTGATGACCATCTGGATCAGGACGTGGTCGAGCGTCGGCGGGACCTGGTCGCGCTTGTGCCCGGAGATCGTCAGCTCGGCCTTCTCGAGGGTCAGGCGCTTCTTCTGGACGATCGACAGGAACGTCGAATAGAAGCACGATCCGAGCGCCCCGAACAACAAATTGTAGGGGGCGACGCCGCCCTCCGTCATCCCGATCGGGACCGTTTTCGAAGCGACCGTCATCATGCCTTTGAAACCTTCCGTGAAATTCAGTTTGACCGATTCGACGTCCATCTTGATTCTCCCTTTCGATCCGTCCGGACCGCATGCCGGCGGATCCATCCGATACCATTCTACTCCAAACGGCGTTCCGCGTAAACCGCCGGCGGCATTTTCCCATAAAAAAAGCGGCTTCCCGAGGGAAACCGCTTTGCAAAACAGGAATGCTTGTGCTTATTTGCCTTCGATGTAGCACTTCGTGAGGTCGATCGTGCCGAGCACGGATCTGCCCCAACCCTTGACATAGGACTGGACCATGAGGATATCCGAATAATAGTAGATCGGGAGGATCGGCATGTCCGCCATGAGGACGTCGAGGGCGTCGTACAGTTTGGCGAAGTGGACCGCGGCGGTCGTCGCGGCGGAAGCTTCCGCCATCAGCGTGTTGAATTCCTCGCTGACGTAGTTCGGGTCGTTGTAGGCATTGCCTTCGGTGAAGATCGCGATCATGCCGGCGGGATCCATGAAGTCGGTGAGCCAGCCGCCGCGGGCGATGCTGTAGTCGCCGTCCTTGCGGGAGTTCTGGAAGATCGCCCAGTCCTGGTTCTCGAGCGAGACGTTGACGCCGAGGTTGGTCGACCAGGAAGCCTGGATCATTTCGGCGACGAGCTGATGGCCCGTGCTGGTGTTGTAGAGGTAGACCTTCTCGGAAACGGCGGTGCGCAGCTGGGCGACGGTCATGCCGAGTTCGGTCGCGGCTTCGGCGAACAGCACGACGGCCTCGTCGTACATCGAGTCGTCGGAGGCGATGCCGTAGGTTCCGGCGGTTTCGGAGAAGTCGGCGCCGGTGTTATCGACGAAGCCTCTCGGGACGAATCCGGTGGCCGGGATCTGGCCGGCGGAGAGCGCTTCGCAGATCGCTTCGCGGTCGATCGAGTAGGTCAGGGCGAGACGCAGCTTGGCGCTCTGGCCGAGGAGCGGGTCGTCCATGTTGAAGTTGGCATAGTAGGTGCCGAGGAGCGCGAAGACGTAGAATTCCGGATCTTCGGCGATGAGCGCGGTGATCAGCGGGGCCGGGACGGTCGGGATGACGTCGAGGTTGCCTTGCTGGTAGGCGATGTAGGCGGACGCGTCGTCATCGATGAATTCGCCGTTGATCTTGGTGAGTTGGATGGCGTCGGCGTTCCAATAGTTCTCGTTCTTTTCGAGGACGAGGCCGGAGCCGAGGGTGTACTCGGTGAGGATGAACGGGCCGTTGCAGACGACGATTTCGGGATCGATCGCCCACGCGCCGCCTTCGGGAGCCTGTTCGACGGCGGACTGCTTGACCGGCAGGAAGTGATAGAAGCCGAGCAGCGAGACGATGTAGTCCGTCGGCTGGATCAATTCCACGACGAGCGTGTTCGCATCCGGTGCGGAGATGCCGACGTCATCGAGCGAGCCGTCTTCAAAGACCGCCGCATAGGCGCCGACGATGTTGGTATATTCCCAGATCCAGGAATATTCGCTGGCCGTGGCAGGATCCATTCCGCGTTTCCAGGAATAGATGAAGTCGGCAGCGGTGAGGTCCGAGCCATCGCTCCACTTGGAATCTCTCAAATGGAAGGTGACGGTCAGGCCGTCCGGGGAGAACTCCCACGATTCGGCGATGCCGGGGGAGACGACGCCGTTGACTTCACGAATCAGGCCTTCGAAGGTCTGGTTGATGACGTCACCGCCGTCGCTCGCGCCATTCAGGGTCGGGTCGATGGTGAGCGGTTCTGCGCCGATGTTCCAGTTCAGTTCGGTGACGCTCGCTTCGGTCGTGGTCGGGTTGCATGCAAACAAGCCGAGGCCGAGCAGGAGCGTCAAAGCGACAACAAACAGTTTCTTCATTTTAATCTCCTTTTCTCCTATAAAGTCTTTTTATCAATTAACCGCCGCAAAGCGTTTAATCCTTGATCGTGTCACAGAAATGACAGGCGCAGAAATGGTCCGGCCGGATTTCCCGAAGAAGCGGCGTATCGGTCTTGCAGCGTTCCTGGGCGTACCGGCAGCGCGGGGCGAACCGGCAGCCGGGTTTCGGATTGATCGGACTGCCGATGTCCCCCTTCAGCATGATCCGGGTATCGGCGACCTTCTGGTGGGGGTTGGCGACCGGGATCGAGGACAACAGCGATTTCGTATAGGGATGGAGCGGATGGACATAAAGCTCGTCGCTGCCGGCGATCTCGGCCATCTTGCCGAGGTACATGACGCCGATGCGGTCGCTGATGTGGCGGACCATCGACAGGTCGTGGGCGATGAAGAGATAGGTGAGGCCGTATTGCTTCTGGAGGTCTTCGAGCATGTTCACGACCTGCGCCTGGATCGAAACGTCGAGGGCGGAGATCGGTTCGTCGCAGATGATCATCTCGGGATCCACCGCAAGCGAACGGGCGATGCCGATGCGCTGGCGCTGGCCGCCCGAGAACTCGTGCGGATAGCGGCTGGCGTGCTCGCGCTTGAGGCCGACGCGTTCGAGCATCTGGTAGACCCGCTCCTGCATTTCATCGCCCGAGGCGATGTTGTGCACCTTCATGCCTTCGGCGATGATGTCGGTGATCGTCATGCGGGTGTTGAGGGAGGCGTAGGGGTCCTGGAAGATCATCTGGATGCGCTTGCGGTAGGGTCGCAGCTCCCGCTGCGACAACGCCGCCAGATCGACGCCGTCGAACAGGATGCTGCCGGCGGTCGGCGTGTAGAGGCGGGCGATCGTGCGGCCGGTGGTCGTCTTGCCGCATCCGGATTCGCCGACGAGGCCGAACGTCTCGCCCTTGTAGATGTCGAAGTCGATGCCGTCGACGGCGGCGATCACGGCCGTCCCGGACGGGGTCGACGTATGGAAATGCTTGGTCAGGTTGCGGACCGAGAGCAGCGGCGTGCGCTTTTCGTCACTCATGATCGGATTCCTCCTCGACCTGCACGAAGCCTTCGACGGCCGGAGCGCCTTTGTGGTGCAGCCAACAGGACGCATGATGGGTCGCGGACAGCTTGTAGAGCGGCGCGGCTTCGCGGATGCAGATGCCCATGGCGTAGGGGCAGCGCGGCGAGAACGGGCAGCCGGACGGCGGTTTGAGCAGGTCGGGCGGGGTTCCCTCGATCGGCACGAGGCGCTTCCGTTCGCCGGTGACGTCGCGCGGGATCGATTTCAACAAGCCGAGCGTGTAGGGATGCTGGGGCGTATCGAAGAGTTCCTCGACTGACGCCTTCTCCATGAGCATGCCGCCGTACATCACGTTGACCTTGTTGCAGACCTCCGAGACGACGCCGAGGTCGTGGGTGATCAGGATGATCGAGGAGTTGAGCTCCTTCTTGAGCCGGACCATCAGGTCGAGGATCTGGGCCTGGATCGTCACGTCGAGCGCGGTGGTCGGTTCGTCGGCGATGAGGATCTTCGGGTTGCAGGAGATCGCCATCGCGATCATCGCGCGCTGGCGCATGCCGCCGGAAAACTGGTGCGGATAGTTCTTGATGCGGATCTCCGGTTCGGGGATGCCGACCATCCGAAGCAGCTCGATGGCGCGGGCGTGGGCCTGCTCCTTGTCGAGGTCGGTGTGGCGGCGGATCACTTCGACCAGCTGGTTGCCAATCGAGAAGACGGGGTTGAGCGAGGTCATCGGGTCCTGGAAGATCATCGAGATCTCCTTGCCGCGATACTCGTTCATCTCGGCGTCCGTGAGGGTCGTGAGTTCCTTGCCCATGAACTTGATGCTGCCGCCGGAGACGCGGCCGGGTTCGTCGACGAGGCCCATGATGGACATCGCGGTGACGCTCTTGCCCGATCCGGATTCGCCGACGATGCCCATCACGTCGCCCTGGTCGACCTCGAAGGAGATGCCGCGGACGGCCTGGACTTCGCCCATGTGGGTGTAGAACGTGGTTCGCAGATTCTTGACGTCAAGGATGTTGTTAGGCATCGGGATCATCCTTTCCGCAACCGCGGGTCGAGTGCGGAGCGCAGTCCGTCGCCCAGGAAGTTGAATGCCAGCATCATGATCGCGATCGTGAGCGATGGCGCGAGCAGCTGGAAGGGGTAGGTCATGATGGCGTCGAGCGAGTCGTTGGCGAGCGTTCCGAGCGAGGCCAGCGGGGCTGAGATGCCAAGCCCGATGAACGACAGGAACGACTCGGTGAAGACGGCCGTCGGAATCATCATCGTGAGGGCGACGAGGATCGGGCCCATCGCGTTCGGGATCAGGTGGCGCCAGATGATGACCGGCTGCGAGACGCCGAGCATGCGGGCGGCGAGCACGTATTCCTGCTCCTTGAGGGAGAGGACCTGGCCGCGGACGAGGCGCGCCATGCCGACCCAGTAGAACAGGCCGAGCGTGAGCACAATCGTGCCGAGTCCCTTGTTGTCGACGATGACCATGATCAGAATGACGTAGAGGAGCAGCGGGATCGAGTCGATGATGTCGACGAAACGCATCATCAGATTGTCGATCCGACCGCCGACCATGCCGGCGATCGCGCCGTAGGTGACGCCGATGACGAGGCTGAACAAGGCGGCGAAGAGCGCGACTTCAAGCGAGATGCGGGCACCGTACATGATCCGGGTGAGGATATCGCGGCCGACGTTGTCCGACCCGAGCGGGAAGGTTTGGTTCGGCACGACCTTGAGGGGGGTCTTGTATTCGACGCCTTTGTAGATGATCGAATAGTCGATCCCTTCATCGGCGAGGGCGGGAAGGACCTTGTAGGAGAAGTCGACGATGACGTCTTCACCCGCGTTGTCATAATGGAATTGCTTGTTGATGGCGTCGAGCGAGGTCTGTTCGAGGCGATGCAGGAACGTGCCGTCCTCGGCGACGACGAGGAGACGGTACGTCGAGGGGTTGAGATATACGTAGAAATCCGTATCGATCTCGAACACTTCGACGTGGAGCGGGGTATTCGCGAAATCGGTCTGCTGCTCATCGTAGTCATAGGGCGTGAAGAGCGGGCCGACAAACGCGAACAGGGTGATGAGGATGACGCCGATCAATCCGGCGATTGCCATCTTGTTCTTCTTTAGGCGCCGCCACGTATCGGCCCAGTAGGTGAGGGCCTGGCGGACTTGCTCCTTATCGGCTTTCTGATTGGTTTCGAGGAACGTGAAGTCGTTCTCTTGGAAGGGCATGTCATTCACTCTTCTTTCCGAGCCGGATGCGCGGGTCGATCAGCGAGTAGGCGACGTCGACCAGAAGGACCATCACGACGTACAGGACCGCATAGAACACCGTGGTGCCGATGATCATCGTATAGTCGCGGTCCGACACGCTCTGTACGAAGTACTTGCCGATGCCGGGGATCGTGAAGACCTTTTCGATCACGAACGATCCGGTCAGGATCGCGGCGATCATCGGTCCGATGTAGGTGACGACGGGGATCAGGGCATTCTTCAGCGCATGCTTGTAGATGACCTTGAAACGGGACAGTCCGTTCGCCCGGGCGGTGCGGATGTAGTCCTGGCGCATGACCTCGAGCATCGAGGAACGCGTGAGCCGGGAAACGAAGGCGAGCGAGTACCCCACCAGCGCGAGCACCGGTCCGATGTAGGAAGAAGGCTGATTCAATCCGAACGCATCGACCCAGTTCAACACCCCGGCGAAGAGATAGATGTAGACGGCGGCGACGACGAAGGAGGGAATCGTCACGCCGAGCGTCGCGATGAACATCACCAGATAGTCCGCCGGCTTGTTCTGCCGGAGCGCCGAGACGATGCCGACGGGGATTCCGATGACGATGATCAGGATGATCGCCATCAAACCGATTTTGGCGCTGATCGGGAACCCGGTCGCGATCAGTTCCTCGACCATGAACCCGGTGCGCTTGAACGACGGGCCGAGATCGAACGTGACCAAACCGACCATGTAGTCGACATACTGCTTCCACAGCGGATCGTCGAGATGGTATTTGGCGTTGAGCGCGGCGATGATCTCATCGGGAAGGGCGCGTTCCCGGGAGAACGGTCCGCCGGGGATCGCGTGCATCATGAAGAAGGTGACCGTGGCGATCAGGAAGATCGTCAACAAAGCCCCCAACACTCTTCGGACATAATAATTATGGAAAAATGCTTTCAATGCTTTCAGCGATGTCAGCACCGTTTCCCTGGTCTTTTCCGTACCCATGACATGCCTCCCGGTATTTTTACAAAATTATACCCCGATTGCGAGAAAATGCAAGAGCGGTTTGAAAAGTTGTATGTATAATGTCGCGATAATGGTAAAATATTCCTTTTTAGAAGCCGTTTCGGCGTATTGGCGCGATTTTTCATCTTCGTGCGATGCCCCCGCCGATCGCACTCGGGCATCACTCCGCGCGATCCGTCGATCGTTCCGCCGAAGGAAACAAGGAAAAATCCCCGCAAAAACGACCGCGATTTTCAATCGACCGAGTCATCTGCGAGGATTCCGAGTATTGTCACATGGATGTCGTTGTCCCGCCTCGGCAAACCCAAGCGGGTGTTTCAGCGCGATCCGCCGATATGGATGCCGGAACCGGACTTGCCTTCATTGTCGTGCAGGCAGTCGTCGATCATCACGACGAGCGCGACGAAGAACTCGACGTTCTGCTCGGCATGCACGACGATCTCGTAGGAGTCTCCCCACGACAGCCATTTTTTGCGGAATTCGACGACGTTCGCCGTTTCCGACGCAATGGTGAAATCGTGGGCGAAGAAGTCCCCTTCGATCGTGTACTGCCCGAAGCTGCTGTCGATGTCGAGTTTCTGCTTCAAGAGCGTGAAGCGTTTCCGGACGGTCGCCACTTCGCGTCCGTCGGGGGTGGACAAATGATACACCGGGAGAAACGAGAACACCTGGCGTTTGATCGTGAACAGCGGTTTGTTCGTCGCGGTTTCGAACAAATCCATCCGGTGCGAGAACGAAAGGAGACGGCCTTCGCAATGGTAGACCACATTCTGCTTCTCGTCATAGACCTTGTACTTGTCGGTGAAGCTGAATACTTTCTGTTTCAAATAGAACGTCTTCATTCACGGCCTCCGCATCCAGCACCGTCCCAGACGGCGTTTGCCTTTACATTATACTGCAAATGGCTGGGTTGCACCACCGTTCTATGAAAAAAGATCGTGAAAATCTATCGTGCCGTTTTCTTCGTGCGGCGGATCACGGCGTCGGCGGCGAGTTTCCCGGTCAGGGCCGAAATCGGCAGTCCGGCGGGGGCGAAGGTCCATTGGCCGGCCTGCCACACGTGCGGAATCGCGGTATCGATGGTCTTCAGGATGCTGGAAAATCCGTGCTCGGCGGGAATGGGATCGTTGGTGAACGCCCAGCCGGTGATGGCGCCCTGGTAACTCTTCACATCGCGTTCGATCGTCAGCGGCGTCGAGGAGAATTTTCCGTCCACATGGCCCCGCAGCATCGGAAACGCCGCCTTGGAAAGCGTGCCCACGATCCACTCCTCGGCGCGTTTCTTGAACGCTTCGTATTGACCGTCGTCGCGGATCCTGGCGACGAGCCGGTAGTCCATCAGGGCGGAGACGATCAACCCGGTCTTGCCCGACGGCGCAAGCGAGGGGTCTCGCAGGCAGGGAATCGAGATTTCGTAGGTGGTGTTGGCGAAGTAGTCGGCGAGTCCGACCGGCAGGCCGGACGGGTCCTTGACGTTGGGATCGATGCGGTCGGCGGTGATGTTCCCGAGTCCCGCGGCGACCGGAGTATAGAAGGAATGGGCGCCGCATGCGCGGGCGAAAACCGCCGGCGGGACGTCGGTTTCCAGATAGACGGTGAAGACCGAATCGCCGCCGATCTTGCCCTCGAGTTCGTGGAGCCGCTTCTCGATGCGCGGCGTGCTCCGGCCGGGGGCGACGGAACGGTACATCGCGTTCATGTCGGCGGTCCAGACGAGTTCATGGTACTCGATCGTTTTGCCGGCGGCGGTTTGGACCGTGCGGCGGTCGGGATCGAACGCGACCACCGGCGACTTCGTTCTGATGTCGACGGAATGGGCTCGGGCATAGGCTTCCAGGGCATGGATCAGCGATCCCGTTCCGCCCATCGGATAGTTGTAGTCGAGGTACAGGCTGAAGTAACTAAGCGCGAAAAAGGCAGGCGTCTCGCGGAAGAAATGCTGGCTGATGATGTCGATGAGGGCGCGGTTCTTCGTGAATCGGGCAAGATAGTCGTTGATCGGCGCCTTGAGCGCCATCGCCTTCTTCACGTTCTTCCTGTATTTCATCAGCCAGGGCAGGAGCGTCTTGAAGATGTAGTTCGTATCGGTGAGCGAATCCAGGAAGAGCGGGTTGTCGATGCCGTACAGGACGTCCATGTAGCCCATGACCTTCCGGACTTCGCCGATGATCGCGCGGATGTCGGCTTCCTCCCTCGGAAAATGCTTGACGAGCAGGGCCTCGTAGTCTTGGATGCTCGCTTCATCCTTGAGGAAGATGAAGTCGGATCCGATCCCGATCGAGACCGGACTTCGGACGAAATCGACGGAGATGCCGAGTTGCCGGAGCATCGGTTTGACGATGCCCGAGTTCTCGAAAGCGCGGATCCCGCCGTCGAACACGTATCCGTCGCGTTCGAAAGACACGACGAGACCGCCGAGATGGTCCGCCTGCTCCAACAAGAGCGTGCGTTTTCCGGCGCGGCCGAGATAACATGCGGCGGTCAGTCCGGCGACTCCGCCGCCGACGACGATGGCTTCGTATTTCATGCTGGTTCCTCCTGGTTGGTTGACATGGCGTGAAGCGTATCGGCGATTTTCGCAATCGCGACGGGAAGCGATCCCGTCCGGATGCGGACGCAGCGGTTCTCGCAAGCGGCGAGGAACGCGGCGCGTTCCGCCGGGTCCGCCGGCAGACCGGCGGTCTTGAGGCGGGCGCCCGCGAAATTTCCGACGACGACGCGGCGGTTCATCCCGCGGACGTCGAACTTGGCATGGTCGACGCAGGTCGGATGTTCGCAGAACAGGCATCGGGACGCCGCGCGCATGATGTCTTGATTCGCTTCGGTTTCATTTTTAAACAGGTCTTCTTGCGAGAACGGATGCGGGACGATCGTGACGTGGTTCGGCTGGCCGGGATCGTACTTGAACGGCTTGAGTCCGCGTTTTCGCAGGATCGCGTTGGCGGCGGTTAGTCCGGACGTCGAGACGGCCGGGGTGCCCGTGCCCATCACGGTCGATTCGCCGCAGTGGAACAGGTTGTCCCACTCGCCGCGGATGTGCTGGCGCTTGAACATGTGCTGGCCGAGCCGCTGCTTCGGTCCGGCGACGGCGCCGTCCCGTTTCAGACAATAACGTTCGATCGTCTTGGGCGTGCCCACCTCGGCGTAGCGGACCTGTTTGGAGATGCCTGGGAAGCGGCGTTCGAGGACGCCGAGCAGACGGGCCTTTTCGGCGGATTTCATCGCCGCATAGCCTTTTCGGTCGGACTTGTCCCACTTCAGGAAACTCGGACCGATCGCCATCACCACGTGCGTCCCTTCGGGTGCGAGGGTGTGGTCGTCGATGGAGGTCACATACACGGTGACTTCGGTCTCGTCGATCAGGGCGGGGTTGCCGACGAGCATTTCGACGGGAAGCGTCCCCTCCGGGATCGCGGCCGCGTCGACGAGCGCGTACAGCATCACCGAAGGATAGGTCGGTTCGAGCTTTTCGGCCCAGGCGACGCGTTTCGGGTCGGCGTGGCCTTGGGCGAGACGGCCATAGAAATTCCAGACGCTGCCGGCGTTCACGATGTCGTCGGCTTCGACGATGGTGCCGTCGTCCAGTTCGACGCCGCACGGCGTCGACTCGCGGAAGACGATCCGCACGGCTTCCTTTTCCATGATCATCGTGCCGCCGTGCGCCTCGATCGACTTCTCGAGCCGCCCCGGAAGCTGGAGGGTGGAGCCGGCCGGATAATAGCTGCCGCCGACATGGTTGTCGACGAACATGACGGCGGCGAGGATCGCCGGCGTCTCCCTGACGGTGGTGTAGCAATAAGTCGAAGTGAGCTTGTCGAAGAAGCGGAAGATGGCAGGATCCTTGAAATACCGCCTGAGCAGGGTCTCGGCGCTCATGTTCAAAAAGCTCAGGAAGCGGAAATACGAAATCGGGTGCTTGAGAAGACTTTTCAAACCTTCCTTGGGGTCGGTTTCTTCGGGCGACGTGTAGGTCGGCGTTTCGACCATGACATGCCGGTAGATGGTCCCCATGTCGCGGTAGAACCTGCGGATGTGGTCTCGCTCGGACGGAAAGACGTCACCGAGTTCCGCGGCGAACCGGTCGAGATCGCCGTGGAAGGGGATCCGCCTGCCGTCGTAGACGACGCAGTACAAGAGGTCGTGCTTGATCATCGAAATCGGTTCTTCGAGCGAATTCATGATGAAGCGATGCGGGTTGAAGCCGGTTTCGCCCCATCCGTACAACATCGAAGACCCATAGTCGAACGTGGCCTCGCCGCGTTTAAAAACGCCGCAGGATCCCCCCGGCATGTAATTTTTGTCAATCACGGCGACGCTCAGTCCCCGTTTGGCGATGAGCGCGGCGGCGGTGAGACCGGCAAGTCCCGCGCCGATGACGCAAACGTCATATTTCATGCACATGTTCTCCTTCGTCGTTGTCAGAAAAAGCGGAACCGCTCGAATCCGTTCCATCGTCCCTATTGTATCAAACGAAGATGGAAATTGCACGCGAACGCTTCAAATTCGACCGTGCTATCTTCAAAGAAAACGGAAATGCCATCTTTCGTGAGCATTGGGATATCGTGAGCATCAGCAAAGTATCCCGCGAGGGTTCTTCGACAATGCGTGTTATAATAGCATTGATAGCAACCAGGCTATAAAAAATCAAAAAAGGAAGGTATAAAAATGCTACCGCTCGAACTCCAGAAACTCCGCAAGTTCAACATGCTCATGGGCGCGCTTCATCTGGTTCAGGGAATCATGATGATTTTCCTCGCCACCACCGTCATCGCCAACATCGCCAATTTCAAACCCGAAATCATCCAGTATTATCTGGACTTCATCCCGGGCGAAGGCCTCGTCGCCTCCTCGAAAGTCCTCTTCACGCTCCCCTTCGGCATCCTCGTCGCGAGCTTCCTGCTGCTTTCCGCCGGAGCCCATGCGCTGATCTCGATCCCGAAGAAGACGAACGCGATCTACAACGCCGACCTCTCCCAGGGCATCAACAAGTTCCGCTGGTTCGAATACGCCCTTTCGTCCTCCGTCATGATCGTCCTGATCTCCACCCTGTTCGGCGTGTATGACATCGCCACGCTCCTCCTCATCTTCGTCGTCAACGCCTCGATGAACCTGTTCGGTCTCGTCATGGAGCAGTTGAACGTCGGGAAAGACAAGAACAAGCTCAACTGGGGCCCGTTCATTTGGGGTTCCTTCGCCGGCCTCGCCCCGTGGGTCGTCATCATCCTCTACATGTCGGGCGCGTCAAGCGACGTCGTCACGGCCGTCCCGTGGTTCGTCTGGGCGATCGTCATCACCTACTTCATCGCCTTCAACACCTTCCCCGTGAACATGGTCCTGCAATACAAGCGCGTCGGGAAATGGTCGAACTACCTGTATGGCGAACGCACCTACATCGTCCTCTCGCTCGTCGCCAAGTCGATCCTCGCCTGGCTCGTCCTGTTCGGCGCGATGCAGCCCTGATCAATCAAAATCCAATCAAAATCGGCTTTCGGGATGTCCGAAAGCCGATCTTTTTTCATCTTGCTGGCTGGACTCGGTCGGATCGCGGGGAGCGGATTCCTTCCGCGTCATGCATGCAGTCTGCCTTCGATGCGGAGGATCAGGAAGGTGAGCCAGTCCGACGGATGCCCCTTCTTCGCGAATCCGGCGTCGGCCCACGGCTTCCAGTCGGATTCCGGCGCGTAGCTCCCGTCGGGGAGGGCTTTGGAACGGATCACGCCGAGCATCTCATGGAGCCGTACGTCGTTTTGGACGGACGGAAGGCGCGAAAGCGCATCGGCGACGTTCACGACGTCGTACCAGAC
>CAIMSF010000129.1 GCA_903844055.1 uncultured bacterium | reverse complement strand
GGATCTTCGAACTGGCCGCGCAGGCGGCCATCCGGTTGTAAGGGAAAGAAGGGATACGGTGAAGCGAGCCGTTGCGATCGCGCTTCTGATCCTGTACCTCGGCGTTCTCAGCGCTTGTGCGCCGGTCGGCCGCACGACCGCGTCGGCGCCCGGCACCGATGCCGTCCTTTCGTGCTTCGTGATCCTCTCGGCGCCGTCGGTCAGAAGCGACGCCGCGTCCCCCGTGGTCTTCGAACTGGCGTTCGGGCACGGCGGCGAACCGGCCCCCGACAACCTGCTCGGCCACAAGGTCGAGGTGTTCATGACCCAAAACGTCGGAAATCCGCTGTTCCCGACGGACGCGACGCTGATCTATGAACGGTCCTGGGAAGGGGAGGCATTCCTCGTTGACGAATGGCGCTGCCGGTCGGCGCGGAGTTGTCCTTCCGCGGGGGACGTCTCCATCGATTTCGGCGTCGTCGCGTATGACCAGGGTCTCGTCGTCGCCCGCCTGACGGCCTCGTATCTCGTCTACGAGGACGTCGAGGGGGAGATCCTCGAACGCGTCGCGACGAGCCGGACCGCGAGCTATCACGTCTTCATCCTGAAGGACGGATTCGTCTTCTTCGGGAACCGGGAGACGGAATGAGGTCGTCAAGGATGCCTTGCGCCATGCATTCCGGCGCGGATGGACGGAACCTCATTGCGCCGGCGGACGACATTTGCTATAATGGAAAAAGAACGTACGATTCTTTCAGGTGAAGCATGTCAAGCACGGCTTTCGAAGGCCTCCTCTGGTCTGAGACAAATGTCAGGACGTTGATTCCGGCGACCATCTGCATGGTCGTTTTCGCGTTGATCCTGAGACTGTTGATCGGTTCGAAGGGGATCCGGACCCGGAACATCCCGTTCATCCTGATCGGCGCGAGCATCGTCGTCCTCGAATTCGTCAAGCAGTACCGCGACCTCGTCCCGGGGCCCTACAGCCAGTACTCCCTGCCGCTCCATTTCTCGAGCACCTTCCTGCTGTTGATCCCGCTTGCGCATTTCACGCGGGGGTCGCTCGCCGAGACGATGCGGCCGGTCGCCGGCATCGCTTCGGGGATGACGACGATCGGGATGCTGACGGTGCCGATGACCGTGTTCGGCGACGCGGCGAACGGGTTCTTCAGGGATTTCGGCAGCTTCCATACGATTTTCTACCATTACGCGATCCTGTTCTACTTCATCCTCTTCGTCGCCCTCGAGATGCACGAGCCGAACTGGCGGAAGGACGCCAAGAAGATCTTCATCCTGATCACGGCGTACACCGTCGTCGCAGCGCCGCTCGCCAACCTGCTCGGCGTGAACTTCATGAGCTTCCTCTATTCGAGCATCCCGCCGGTCGAAGCGATCCGGCTGCAGTTGCGGGAAGCGATCGGCGCCGTCCCCGCCCAGCTCTTGTATATCCTGTTCATGTACGTTGGCATCATCATGAGCTGCACGCTGTCCACGCTCTTGTTCCGCGGACTGGACGCGCTCGTCCGAAAATGCCCGAAAGCCATCCGGATCGCCGGCAGCCTGCCGGGCATCGCCCGCTGACCAGCCGCGGAGAGCGAAAAGGAGGATCCCCATGAAAAACGCGATCAACCGCCTCATCGACTGGTTCGAAGCCCGATTCAACGTCTTCATCGACATCCTCGCCCTGCTCGGCGGCGCCTTCTGCATCGTCCTCGCCGTCGTCGTGTTCGTCTTCGCCCTGACCGGCGGGATCGAAGCGATCGACGCCGTCGGCGTCGTCCTGATCCCCGGACTGATCGGCTTCTTCGGGATCCTGATCCTGTTCGCCCTCAGGATCACGCGGCATCTGACCAGAAAATAGGGTCCTTGACGCGGTCCGGCTTCCGGACCGCTTTCGTTTTTCCCGTGACATGACGCAATTCCCCGCCTTCCGCCCTTGCGCGGACGGAAGCGCGGCGGTATGATGGTGGAGGGGGGCGGAGACGATGACGAAGAAGTACGGAACGGGCGGATTCCCGATCGGCTACAGCTCTTCCCGCCAACGGGCGGAAGACTACGCCGACCAGCGCGCGACCAGCCGCCCCGCCCGCCGGAGCAGCCCCATCCTGCAGGGCGACATCGAGCGGTCCGAGGAGACCAACACGGAGAACGTGCGGCAGAAGCGCGAAAGCGTCCCCGCCGACGCGAAAGACGAGTGAGACGACATCAAGAAGAATCGACAGTCCGGGCGAACCGGACTGTTTTTTGAAATGAAGATG
>CAIMSF010000128.1 GCA_903844055.1 uncultured bacterium | reverse complement strand
CGGCGGTCGAGCACGATCACCGGCTTGAAGTTCTTCGCGACCTTGACGAGCGTCTCGTCGGCGATGTGGATGTCGGCGACGATCGCGCCGTCGGCGGATCGTTCCTTGAGCAGGTTTTCCGAAGAAACCCCGGTCGAGACGATCATCGTGTAGTTCCATTTCATCAATTCGTGATGGATCCCGTCGAGCAGGTTGTGGTAGACGGGACCCCCGAAGTCGGAGATCGCGACGAGCACCGTCTGGGTGCTCCGCTTCTTCAGATTGCGCGCGGCGGCGCTCGGGAAATACCCGATGTCGGCGGCGATCCGCCGGATCACGGCGGCGGTCTTTTCGGGGATGCGGGAATCGGCGTTGAGCGCATAGGATACCGTCGAGATCGATACGTTCGCCGCCTTGGCGACGTCCTTGATCGTGGCCACGGAATCACCTCACCGATACGTGAAACCGAGTTTGTCGATGGCTTTTCGGATGATCGGATGGTTCATGTAGAGCGACCAGATCCTGCCGTGCAGGTAGTTGTCGATCATCAGGACGGTGACGCCCTTGTTGATGCCGATGTAGTCTTTGGAAACCCAGACGCCGTCGGGCGTCAGGGCGATGCCGTCGGTGAAGCCGTAGCGGCCCACGGAAGACGGGTAGGTCTTCGCCATGTACTCGAGGGAGGGAACGACGATCTCCGGGGCGTAGCAGATCGACCCGGCCGGCCCCGATGGCGGGACCACGCCTTCGGTGTGGCCGTCGGGGCGATGCGCGTCCTCGGTCGGAGCGACGCCTTGGACTCGGTAGCCTTTCGGCGTGAGGCAGGCGGTGATGCCCCACATGTGCTCGTTGAAGATGGGATGGCGGTCGGCATGGTCGATGCACCAGGCGCGATTGACGTACGTCGCCTTTCGCGTGTTGTCCGCCCAGTCGAATCCGGCGGCATCGCGGATCTTCGCGAAATCGATCCAGGCATGCGAATACTGATAGACGAACAGCACGTTTTCCGGGGAATGGACGAAGGAGATCCCTTTATAGGTGCCGACGGGACGACGAAATCCTTCATAAAGCGCCTTGGCGAGCGGCGCCGGGACGGCGTCCGAACCGGCCGCCAGGAAATACATCGAAAGTTGTTCGGCGGTCATGTCCCACTGCCAGATCCACGGGTCGCGGCTATGCTGGCGGTAGTCGCCTCCCTCCTCCGGATTGTACGCCATATGGAAGGTCGGCTTTCCATGGAAATCGAAGACGAAGGAATTCCAGTCGACGCGTTCGTAGATCAGGCTGAACAAGGCGTGGACTTCGGGGTCGTCGAAATAGGCGTCGCACGTGATCGCGCCATTCAGAAAAATCGCCGTGTCGATCGTGGAGTATTCGCATTTCCGGCGCGGAAGGCCGGTCGCGGTCATCACGAAATGCATGAAGAAACCATTGAACCGCGGGACGACGTCCGCGAATGTCTGAAGCGTCCTCCGCGCGGCAGAGAGTCCCTCGGCATAGGTGATGTATCCGTTCTCGACGCCGATGACGATCGCCGAAAGGCCGAAACCGACGGACGCGATCGAGGCGATCTCCGGTTTGGCGGAATCGTCGGCGACGAGGCCGTAGCCAGGGCTGTCCGGATCCCTGTTCGCCATTTCCCAGAAGAAGTCAAAGGACTTGCGCAATTCGTTTTCGATGATGTTCATGGGGGAGTCCTCCGAAACGTTTCGATATGCCTATTATACTTCATTTTGAAGCATTCCACAAGAAACCGCAATCGAAGCGACGGCATTTTCGCCCATCGCGGATTGTTGGACGAAGTTGTGCCGAATGCGCTTGACACATTCGCCCGAATGCGCTTAAATGAAAGGAAGATGACGGCGTTTCGTATTTCGAGGGGGTTCATTCTATGAAAAAAGCAATCTTGATCCTATGTCTCCTATTGACAGGCCTCGCGTTCGTCGGATGCGACGGCATCACGACGCTCACGACGTTGCTGACGTCCAACACGACCGCCACGGAGACGACGACCTCGACGACCGGAACCACCGGCACGACCTCGTCGACCACGACGTCGACGACCACCGTCCCGACGACCACGACGAGCACGACGATCACGCTGCCGCCCGATGAATCCGTCATCCTCAAGGGTGCGAAGAACTACATCATGGCCGATGTCGACGTTCCCGTCGACCTGTCGGGTTACCGTTATCAGGGTGAATTCGGTGAAATCCCGCTTGACGAGGGGACCTTCGGCGACCTTCCTGCGGGGATCTCGCTTTCCGGCGCGGAACTCACCGCGACCGTCAAGGGGATGTACCGACTCGACTTCACCGCCGGCACGACGACCGTTCCGGTCATCGTGTTCGCCAAACTCGCCGAAGAGACGGAATACGTCGTCTTCGAGGCGTCCTATTCGGAACTCCCGAACGGCGCGCTCCCCGAAGGGTATCAGATCCTGACCGGGACCGCCAACATCAATGGCGGAAAACTCCGCGTCGACGGCGTCGCCACGACGCCTTCGCGCGTCCTGCTTCCCAACTATCTGAACGGCTTCCGCAACTACGTCATCGAAACCGATTTCACGATCCTGCAGGCGAACGAGCAGACGCGCTGGGCGTCGGTCATGTTCCGATACGGAACGACCGGATACTTCCAGATGGCGATCCGCCAGAACGCGGTCGCGGCCAACGGCGTCGAATTCGCGAAATGGATCAACAACGCCTGGAACGTCCCGAAGACCGCAAGCTATACCGAAACGATCAGCGCGGCGAAGAACTACCGGCTTCGCATCGACCTCAAGGACGACCTCGTCAAGGAATATGTCGACGGCGCGCTCATGATCACCTATGAGAATGCGAGCGAGTTCACGGCCGGCGCGATCGGCTTTCAGGCGAGTGGCGCGGTGGCCGCCTACGACAACATCCGGATCACGGTGCCGGCCGACTATGTCGATGACAACCTCTACGAGTTCACCACGATCCCGACCCTCTACGAGCCCGCGACCGGCATCCAACTGCCGCCGACGGTGATGACCCTCGCGTCGTCATACGCCGACCTCCAAGCCATCAAGAACGAGGAAGTCCGTCCCCAGGCGTTGGTCCTTACGGTCGACCATACGCTGAACGTCGTCGATCCGTCCGGAAACCCGATCGCGACGATCCTGGAGGCGCTGACGACGATCGACGGCCGGGCCATCCCCGCCTTCCGGGTCCATTCCGCGGCCGTCGCAGAGGCCGTCGCAGTCCTCGTCAAGCGGTACGGGATCCGCGACGTTTTCCTGATTTCCGAGAGCGCGGAGGCGATCGCCGTCGCGCGGTCGACATACGGGATGCTTCGCGGGATCCTCGAGATACCCTATGACGCCGGCAATCCCGTCCTCGACGATGAGGACCGCCTCGCGATCCGCGACGCCGTGAACGTCTGCGGCGCCCTCGGCGCGATGCTTCCCGACGAATACGCGAGGAAAGACAACGTCGATTACCTCCAGCGGCGGCTCGTCGCCGTCTTCGCCGATGCGACCGGGGAGGACGGCGCGATGTATGCGAGCGTGCTGGCTGGCGTCGATGGGATGATCGTCGGCGACCTTGCGGAAACCTATTCCTTCTATGGGCAATTCCCGGACAACTCGCTGATCCGTCAACCGCTCGTGATCGGTCACCGCGGCATGCCTTCCCGGGCTCCCGAGAATACGGTCGAGGGATCCCTCCTGGCCTATCAGTCGGGAGCCGACGTAATCGAACTCGACATCTATCTGACCACCGACGGCCGCATCGTGGTGATGCACGACGCGACGACCGCGCGGACCACGAACGGCACCCTTACGGTCGAAGAGTCGACGCTCGCCCAAATCAAAGCCCTGACGATCCTCGACTCGACCGGAAACTATCCGGGATTGAAGGTTCCCACGCTCGACGAGTACTTCGATGCGCTCGAGAATCTCGACGTCCAGATCTTCATCGAGATCAAGAGCTCGAAACCGGAGATCGTTCCCGTCCTCGCCGAACTCGTCGAGTCCTACGGCATCGGCGACCAGATCTCGATCATCGCCTTCACGACCGCCCAGATCGAACGCGTGCGGGTGGAAATGCCGACGATTTCGGTCGGATATCTGAACACCACCCTCGCCAACACCTCGAATCTGACGATGAGCCTGCTTTCCGCGATCAATACGGTCGTGCCGATCAAGACGACCTTCAATCCGAATTTCGCGAAGAACACGGAAACGTTCGTTCGTCAACTTCACTACCGCGGCATCAACGTCTATCCATGGACGATCGACAACGTCGCCGACCTTTCCGAATTCTACGCGATGGGGGTCGGCGGAATCACCACCAACTACGCCTGGCGCATGGGGACCGACTGGATCCGATTCGAGATGAACGCCACGACCTTCACCGTCGATCTCGCCAGCCCGCCGTCCTCCCTCTCGCTTCGCGGGGTGATCGGGACGAAGGCGGGAACGAACATGCCGACGATTCCGCAGTGCGTGCTGCTCGACGACGGCGGAACCGGGATCGCGATCGCGGCGAACTCGACCCTCACCGGCTTCACGACGAAGGGGACCGCGTTCATCCTGGTTCGGATCCAGACATCGCTGTCCGACGGAACGATTCTCCGCGTCCATGACGATCTCGTCCGCATCATCATCACCGACAGCCGCCTCGATGCGCCTTCGGAGGTCCTTCCGCCGTTGTTCTTGCTCGCCTTTGTGCCGCTTTGGAACGACACGCTTCAGACGGACGGACGCAAACGAACGCATGGGTTGTTCTCCACTCGCATTCATCAGTAATTCCATCCTTGCCATTTATCTCCTAAAGCCCTTTACGAAGGTGAACCATTGATGTAGAATGATGATGGAAGGCGCGGCCGACCCGCCCTTCGCCCATCCAAAAAACAGGAGAAGAATGAAACGTCTGCTTGCCGTTTTCTGGTTGCTTGCGCTGATCGCCTTGCAGGCATGCGCCGTTGCGACCACCGTTCCCGAAACCTACCGTTACATCGTTTACAACGACCTCGTCTTCATGGAAATCGATGAAGGATTCTTCCGCCGCCAGGACGACACGATCCACGTGGCCTTTCTGGATGGCCGCACCGTCTACCGGCCGACCTTCTCGGAGGCGGTCGTGACCGTCGCTACGGACGGATCGTTATCCGCCGTCTATTCCGACGGCTGGACCGCGGAGTGCCTTCCGGGCGCTCTCGCCGACGCATGCGACGTCACATCCGCGGACACGGTCCGACAGACGGAGCTGAACTCGCTTCTGGGATTTCGCGACGCGGCCGTCCAGGAAGGCGAGTACGCCCCAACCGACTACGACCCGCCCGCGACCGCGATGTCGGCCAGGCTCGCGATCGTCATCGCCTTCCTTACCCTCATCCTCGGCTATCGCCTGCTCGTCATCTTCCTTCCTCGCGGTTCCCGCGGCCGCTTATTTCCATCCGCCACGTTCCAGATTCACCGAAGCATCATGGCGGGGCGCGGCCAAGGCGGGGTCCGCGGCACCTGGGTCCGCGCGGACGCCGTACTCGGAAACATCAAGGACGACATGGAGGACCGCTATGGTCCGCGTCCCCAGCGGACCGATACGGTCCCGAAGCCGACGCTCGCGGAGCGCTTCCGCTCCCAATGGGTTCAGCTTCTCGTCACGCTCGTCGTCGTCGCTCTCGGCATCTGGTGGATGCTGACTTGGTGATAGGACCACACGCGCATGCACGGATGCCTCTTTAGAGGGCATCCGTTTTTTTTGTCCGTTTTTTTTCGGGCGATTTTCCATCATTCTTGTTGTGCGATGCCAAAAGCCGTAGTATAATCCATATCATCGTCGGTCCGACCGCCACGAGGTCAATCGAATCATCTTCATTTATTTACATCGTTTTCATTTTCGAATACGGTGGACAGGCGGTTGCCGGCGTGATAGAATGGTTACTAAATTCCGCGCCGAGTCTTCGACGCGGCGAATCGAACCCTCCAAACCACCGACGCAGAAAGAGGTACCGCCATGCACGATTACCCGAACGCCATGATTGAACGCCTGAACCAGGACATCCGCTCCACCTTCCCGCACCTGTTTCTGATCGATTCCACCATGTCGCGCACCTTCGACGGCGTCTCCCGCCTCGTGATGCTGGACCGATATACGCAAAAGGACATCAACCACATCACCCTCGGCGAGGGCGACCTCGTCGTCTGCGTCGTCAAGGACGACCCGAAATTCCCGACCCGCGGGATCGGCTACGTGACCAAGGTCCATGACGGCCACGTCCATATCCGGCTGGAGGACGAGTACGCCTCGATCGCCGTCGACGCGAACGAGGAGGGCGAGATCATCCGCCTCAAGAACACCGTCGACAAGCCGATGGAGCTCTACTACGAGCAGATCGCCAAACGCGTCGCCGCCAATCTCGGCCAGGGCGAGACGGAAGGCCACTTCCAGGCGTTCTACAAGGAAATCGCCGAGCTGAATCTCGTCCCCGCCGGACGCGTCCTCTTCGGTGCCGGCAGCCAGAGCGCCGTCACCTATTTCAACTGCTTCGTCATGCCCTTCGTGAAAGACTCCCGCGCCGGCATCTCCGAACACCGCCAGCAGGTCATGGAGATCATGTCGCGCGGCGGCGGCGTCGGCACGAACGGCTCGACGCTGCGTCCCAAGAACTCGCTCGCCAAGGGCGTGAACGGCAAGTCCTCGGGCGCCGTCAGCTGGCTGCAGGACCTCTCCCAGCTCACCAACCTCGTCGAGCAGGGCGGATCCCGCCGCGGCGCGCAGATGATCATGATGGCATGCTGGCATCCGGACATCATCGAGTTCATCGTCTCGAAGATGCAGAACGTCCAGATCCTGCAGTTCCTGATCAAGAACATCAAGGACGAGGACATCGTCCGCGAAGCGAAGAACAAGCTCAAGTTCATCCCCTTCACGCATGAGGAGATGGACATGGTCCAGACGCTTACGGAAGTCGAGGCGAAGGCCCCCGGGACGCTCAAGCCGGCGACCTCCGACAAGGTCCGCGATATGCTTTTGAACGGCGGCCGCTTCGAAGTCAAGAACCCCGACTACTTCAATGGCGCGAACATCTCCGTGGCGATCACGAAGGGCTTCATGGAAGCCGTCGAGAAGGATGCCGACTATGAACTCCGCTATCCCGACATCGACCATTATTCCGCCGGCGAGAAAGCCGCCTACGACGAGAAATGGCATCAGGTCGGCGACGTCCGCGAATGGCAGAAGATGGGTTACGGGGTCCGCGTCTACAAGACCATCAAGGCCCGCGAGCTGTGGAACCTGATCAATATCTGCGCCACCTATTCCGCCGAACCCGGGATCTTCTTCATCGACAACGCCAACGACATGACCAACGCCGTCGGCTACGGGCAGAAGGTCGTCTGCACGAACCCGTGCGGCGAACAGCCGCTCGCCCCCTATGCCGTCTGCAACCTCGCGGCGATCAACCTCGCCAACATGGCCAACCACGAGACCCGCGAGGTCGACTGGGACAAGCTCGCGGCGACGATCGCCGTATCGGTCCGGATGCAGGACAACGTCATCGACCGCACCACCTACTTCCTCGAACAGAACAAGAAGCAGGCGCTCGGCGAACGCCGCGTCGGCCTCGGCATCATGGGCTTGCACGACCTCCTCATCTACTGCGACGTCCGCTACGGTTCGGCGAAGGGCAACGACTTCGTCGACAAGCTGATGCGCTTCATCACCGTACGCGCCTACAAGACCTCGATCGACCTCGCCCGCGAGAAGGGCAGCTTCCCGTTCCTCGACCAGTACGGCTCGCGCCAGAAGTTCATCGAGTCCGGCTTCATGCGGCGCATGCCGCCGGAGATCCGCGAGGCGGTCCTCAAGTACGGGATCCGCAACAGCCACCTCCTGACGATCGCCCCGACCGGTTCGACCGGCACGATGGTCGGCGTCTCGACCGGCCTCGAACCGTATTTCGCCTTCAAGTATTTCCGCAGCGGACGCCTCGGCAAGTTCATGGAAGTGGACGCGCCGATCGTCGAAAACTATCTGAACCTGCATCCCGAGTGGCGCGGGAAGAAACTGCCGAACACCTTCGTGTCGGCGATGGAGCTCTCCGCGAAGGAGCATGCGACGGTCCAGTGCATCATCCAGCGCTGGGTCGACTCGTCGATCTCGAAGACGGTGAACGCCCCGAAGGGCTACAGCGTCGAGCAGGTCGAGGAACTCTACACCTATCTCTACAAGCACGGCGCGAAGGGCGGGACCGTCTACGTCGACGGCAGCCGCGACGCGCAGGTCCTCACCCTCTACAAGGACGAACCGCAGAACGTCCAGCTCGACCTCACCGACCTCGGCGTCGACGTCGAGAAACGCGACTTCCCGGCCGAATCGGAATCGCAGATCCATCTGCGTTCGAAGGCCGGCAAGAACATCGGCGTCGAGATCGGTGACATCTGCCCGATCTGCGGCGAGGGAACCGTCGAGGACATCGGCGGCTGCAACACCTGTGCCAACTGCAACGCGCAGCTCAAGTGCGGCCTGTAAGGCGATCCAGGGCATGAAGCGATCCGCTTCATGCCCTTTTTCTATGGCGATTTTCGGTTCGCGGCACTCCATTTCGGTCGATTGGCATTATAATGGAGACAGAGGGGAGGCGATCCGATGACCGAAGCGATGCTGTATGAAAAATGCGAAAACCAACTGGTCCGCTGCGGCGTCTGTCCGCACCGATGCCGCATCGCCCTTGGCAAGCGCGGCGTCTGCGGCGTCCGGGAAAACCGCGACGGGACGCTTTACGCGCTCAACGACGGCCTCACGATCGCCGCGGCGATCGATCCGATCGAGAAGAAGCCGCTCTACCATTTTTTGCCCGGGACGCGAATCTACTCGTTTGCTACCGTCGGCTGCAACCTCCGCTGCGACTGGTGCCAGAACTGGGACATCTCGCAGAACCCCAAGCCAGACCAGCCGGTCCGCGGCACCTTGATTCCCCCCGCCGAGCACGTCCGCCGCGCCCTCGCGGCGCACTGCCCGTCGATCGCCTACACCTATTCCGAACCGACGGTCTTCGTCGAATACGCCCTCGCGACGATGAAGCTCGCCCGCGAAGCCGGCCTCAAGAACGTCTGGGTGACGAACGGATACATGACCCAAGAGACGCTTGAAGCGATCCTGCCGTGGCTCGACGCCGCCAACGTCGACTACAAGGGCCCGGCGTCGTCCGTCTATGAAATCTTCTGCGGAGCGGCTGCCGAGCCCGTGCTCGACATCATCAAGGCCATGCATCAAGCGCACGTCCACGTCGAGGTCACGACCCTCGTCGTCCCCGGCGTGAACGACTCCGACGCCGCCTTGGCGGCCGTCGCGGCCGACCTGTTCGGATCCGTCGGCGCCGACGTCCCATGGCACGTATCGCGCTTCTTTCCGGCCTGGAAGATGTTTCGAACGCCGCCGACCCCGCTTGCGATCCTGCATCGCGCCGAACAGATCGGCCGCGCGGCCGGACTGCGCGTCATCCATCTCGGCAACATTTAAAAACCCATTTGAAGGAGGGAACCGCCATGCCGCTCTTGGCCGCTTTCATCGTCCCGCATCCGCCCCTGATCGTCCCCGCCGTCGGGAAGGGCGAGGAACAGAAGATCAAAAAGACGATCGACTCCTACCTGGAAGTCGCACACCGCATCGAACGGATGAAACCGGAGACGATCGTACTGGTTTCGCCGCATTCGATCCTTTACGCCGACTACTTCCACGTCTCCCCCGGCGCCGGCGCCGAAGGGGATCTTTCCCATTTCCGTGCACCCGGCGAACGATATGCGGTCAAGTACGACCAGGCCCTCGCCGCCGCGATTTCCGCCGCCGCCGGTCGCGAAGGCATCCCGGCCGGCGGGCTCGGCGAGAAGAACCGCCGCCTTGACCACGGCACCATGGTACCGCTCCATTTCGTCAACCGTCATTATCAAGACTGTGAACTGGTCCGCGTCTCGGTGTCCGGATTGTCGCCGCTCGTCCATTACCGGTTCGGGAAGTGTCTCGCCGAAGCGATCGAGAACAGCGGAAAGCGCGTCGTCCTGATCGCCAGCGGCGACCTGTCCCACAAACTCAAGAGCGACGGACCCTACGGGTTCGCCAGCGAGGGACCGGCGTTTGACAAGGAAGTCACCGATGCGATGGCATCGGCTGAATTCGGCCGTTTTCTCCAGTTCGACGAAGACTTCTGCGAAGCCGCCGGAGAATGCGGCCTGCGCAGTTTCACGATCATGGCCGGAGCGCTCGACGGATGCCAGGTGCGAAGCGAACTGCTATCCTACGAAGGCCCGTTCGGCGTCGGGTACGCCGTCGCCGCCTACGACATCCTCGGCCCCGATCCCGCCCGCCGCTTCGACCTCGTCCACGAACGGAAGGAACGCGAACGGCTCGCCGCAAGCAAGGCGCACGAGGATGCCCATGTGAAACTCGCCCGGGAGACGCTCGAACAATACGTCCTGCATCATCGGCGGATCATCCGGCCGACCGGGCTTCCCGCCGACCTGACGGACGTCAAGGCCGGCGTCTTCGTCTCGCTCAAGCTCGACGGACGGCTGCGCGGCTGCATCGGCACGATTTCGGCGACGACCGCGTGCGTCGCCGACGAGATCATCCAGAACGCCGTCAGCGCCGGCACCCGCGACCCCCGCTTCGATCCGGTGCGGGCGGACGAGCTGCCGCGCCTGGTCTACAGCGTCGACGTCCTCGGGGCGGCCGAACCGGTCGCATCGAAAGCCCAGCTCGATCCGCAGAAGTACGGCGTGATCGTCCGGAAGGGCACCCGGAGCGGCTTGCTTTTGCCGCACCTCGAGGGGATCAATACCGTGGAGGAACAGCTGTCGATCGCGCTCCAGAAGGGCGGGATCGATCCCGACGACGCGTACGCGATCGAACGGTTCGAGGTCGTCCGCCACCACTGATGTCCAAATGGTTGCGCGTTTTTGGAACGCGACGTGCTACAATGGAGATACGGGGCGATCGCCCCGCGGGAGTCATGGATGGGACCATATGAACTGATCGCGACGACCACCTTCGGGTTGGAGACGGTCGTCAAGCGCGAACTCACCGACCTCGGTTTCGACATCGTTCAGACGGAAAACGGCAAGGTCGTCTTCCGCTCCGACGATGCCGGCATCGTCAAAGCGAATCTATGGATCCGGTGTGCCGACCGGATCCTTTTGAAAGTCGGCGCCTTCCGCGCCGTCACCTTCGACGAGCTGTACGACGGCACCGCGGCGCTCCCATGGGAAAAACTCATCGCCGTCGACGGGAAGTTCCCGGTCGACGGGAAGTCCGTCAAATCGACGCTGTTCTCGATCTCCGACTGCCAGGCGATCGTCAAGAAGGCGATCGTCGACCGACTGCGCGTCCGCCACGCGGTGACGCGCTTTCCGGAAACCGGAGCCGATTTCCCCGTCCTCGTTTCGGTGCTGAACGACGTCGCCACCCTCACGATCGACACGAGCGGGACCGCCCTCCACAAGCGCGGCTACCGCGTCGCGCCGGTCACCGCGCCGCTGAAGGAGACCCTCGCCGCCGCCCTCGTCCTGCTCAGCTACTGGCGGAAGGACCGCGTCCTCTACGACGTCTTCTGCGGATCGGGGACGATTCCGATCGAAGCCGCCCTGATCGGCCGCAACATCGCGCCGGGACTGTCCCGCGACTTCGCCTTCCGCCACTGGCCGTGGCTCGATCCCAGCCTCTGGACGGAGGAAACCAGGAAAGCCTATCTCGCCATCGACCACAAGACGCCGCTGTCGATCTTCGCTTCCGACATCGACGGAAGGGCGGTCGAGGCGGCGAGGGAGAACGCCGCCGAAGCCGGCGTCGACGACTGCATCGTCTTTTCCACCGCCGATTTCCGCGACGTCGTCTTTCCCGGCGGCCGCGGGATCCTGATCTCCAACCCGCCCTACGGCGAACGGCTCACGGGCGATCCCGACCAGGCGAATCTCTATCAGGACATGAAGACCGTCTTCGGCCCGCTGGCCGACTGGTCGCTCTACCTGCTCACGTCCTATCCCGGCTTTCCCAACCTGATGCGGCGCAAACCGGACCGCGAACGCAAGCTCTACAACGGCAACATCGAGGTGCATTACTACCAGTATTTCGGCCCCAGGCCATGAAAATCCAAGACACGCCGAACGCGTGTCTTTTTTACGCGGATCCTTCGCAACTTTTCTTCGCGCGCCTGTTTGAAAGCGCTTCATCCTGTGATAAAATACCATCAGGCGCATCGGCGGTCGAAGACCGTACGGAGCGCGCGAACGGAGTGTTCCCATGAAGCCAAAGCGCAAAACCGCGAAACGCATCGTCCTGTCCGTCGTCCTCGGCCTCGTCCTCATCCTCGTCAGCGTCGGCGTCCAGGTCGCCGTCAACCTCGGCATCGATCCCCTTCCCTCCGGCCCCGAGACCTCCTTCGACACCGGCGGCGGCGAGCGGCTGCTCTTCTACTACGATTCGCTCGTCAACGGCGACGGGCTGCCCGCCGGGATCGAACTGACGGAGTCGTTCGTGAACGCCGAACTGGCGGGATCGATCGCCTACGTCGACGCCCGCTACGACGTCGCCGACTTCCGCGTCAACTCGCTCGTCCGCCTGTACCTGTCCTACGGTGATTTGTTGCCCGACTCCGCCGTCGCCGAACTCGAGCGCGTCCTGCTCGGGTTCAAGTACTGGATGGACCAGGGCGGCGAGGATTCGATGTGCTACTGGTCGGAGAACCACCAGATCCTGTTCGCCGTCTCCGAATACCTCGTCGGCCAGACGTTCCCGGACCGTATCTTCGAGGTCGACGGGAAGACCGGCGCCGAACACAGGTCGATGGCCGCTGCGCGCGTCAACGCCTGGATGGAGCTGCGTTTCGACTACGGCTTCACCGAATGGTATTCCAACAACTACTATCCCGAGGACATCGGACCGATGGCGAACTTCATCCAGTTCGCCGACGATCCGGTCATGGTCAACCGCATGAAGATGATCATGGACCTGCTGTGGTACGACCTCGCCAGCCAGAGCTACCGCTACGAGGGCGTCGACGGCGAAGGCGATCCCCGCACCTATTACGTCTTCCTCTCCTCGAGCGGACGCATGTATTCGGACAACCGCGTCTCCGACGACGTCGGAAACCGCATGCGGAACTACGTCGACTTCATCGTCCAGCCGGCCGCGACCGAAGCGTATGCGGACGGCTGGAAGTTCTCCAAGAACGGGTTCTTCAACTGTTTCCGGCAGATGATCGAGGCGACCGACGGGTTCGGCCAGCCCTTCTACGAGGTGCCGGCCGCGATCCTCGCGATCTTCGATGCCCCCGCCGGGGCGAAGGTCGTGAAGGCGAGCCAGTCGCTTGACGTCGAGGAACTAGAAGCCGAAGGCCTCCTCGGACCGTCGGACAAGCAGATCATGATGCAGTTCGGGATGGAAGCCTTCACGAATCCCGAGGTGATCGACAACACGATCGCCTACATCGGGAAGAACGGCATGTTCACGAACGAATTCCTGAACGACTTCAAGCTCGTCAACATCTGGCTCCTGCGCGCCTTCCGGCTGCTCGATTCGGTGAGCGCCCTCCTGAAACCCTCGACGGACGGCGTGGCGATCGAGCGCGCCAACGTCTACACCTACGTGACCGACCATTATTCGATGCATACCGCGCAAGCCTACCAGCCCGGCCAATACGCCGACCAGCAGGCGCTCCAGTCGATCAACCTGACCAACGAGCTGTCGATCTTCACCACCCAGCCGGCGAAGATCCCGCGCCGCTCGGGAACCCCGACCTACTGGGTCGGCAACGGCCGCAACCCCTACGCGGTGCAGGAGAAGAACGTCTCGATCTCGCTCTACTTCCCGCCCGACAAGGCGGGCTTCATGGAACCGATGGTCGTCCCCGAAACGACACACGCCTATTTCCCCGTCGAGCTCTTCGATGAGGTCGATGAGTCCGGACTCGCCGACGGGATCATCTTCGGAACGATCGAGGGCACGCACGTCGCGATCCTCGCCAACCATCCGCTCGCCTTCGTCCCGTTTGCGACGAGCGACCTGGAAGGCAACCGCGACGACATGCTCGTCCGCGGTTCCGCAGGCGACGTCCTCACCGACCGATACGACCTCGTCCAGACCGGCGCCGGGATGCACGCCTTCGTGATCGAACTCTCCTCGACCGACACCGAAACCTTCGCCGCGTTCATGGCCCGCGTCCTCGCCAACGAGCTTTCCTTCGGTGCGGCCTGCCTCAGTTACCGCACCACGCTGGACGGCGAGGCCGCCGCGACGCTCCTGGAAGCGACCTATGACGAATCGTTTACGGTCGACGGCGTCGTCCAGGACTTCCAGTACGCCCGGTTCGAAAGCGAGTATGTGGAAAACGGATCGATCGCCCGCAAGGCCGAAGAACTCGTCTTCGCGTACGGCGGCCACACGCTCACCTTGAACTACGCGCAAAACGTCCGATCCGAGGACGATTGACGTGCGGCTCGCGATCCAGACCTACACGGTCCGCCGGGAACTCGCCGAAGACATCGGCGAGACCTTCGAGCGGATCCTCGAACTGGGGATCGGGGCGGTCGAACTCGCCCGCGTCGACTTCACGGAACAGACCGCCGCGCGCGTCAGCCGAAGCGGGCTCAAGGTGACCTCGATCCAGGTCAAGCCGTCCCTGCTGAAAGCCGATCCGGACGGGATCGCGGCTTTCTGCAGGACGGTCGGGTGTCCGCTGGTCGTCGCCTCCGTCCTTTCCAAACGCGCGATCCTCGGCGGCCTCAAGGCCGTCCGCGCGTTCGCGGCGGAGCTGAACGAACTGGCGGGAATCTACGCTCGCCGCGGTCTCGCCTTCGCCTTCCACCACCACGACTTCGAGTTTCGACGCGTCTGCGGCCGACGCAAGTTCGACCTCCTCGTCGAGGCGACGGACCCGTCGGTCCGATTCGTCGTCGACACCTACTGGGTCGCCAGATCCGGCGTCGATCCCGCCGCCTGGATCCATCGCCTCGGCGACCGCGTCATCGGCCTCCATCTGCGCGACTGCGCGCCACGTACCGGTTGGAAGACGGCCCACGACGCGCCCCTCGGCGCCGGAATCATCGATTTCCCGGCGGTCCTTTCGGCCGCCGCGGGACACGCGGCCTACGCCGCGATCGAACAGAACAGCAAGCGTCCGTTCGAAGACCTCGAGCAAAGCATCCGCTACCTGAGAACCAAAGCGACCACCCAAATCGATTTCCAGGAGGAGCATCATGCAGAACGAGAAAATGAAAACCGGTGAAAAGCTCATCTTCGCGTGGGGCGACGTCTTCGGCGGGGGCGCGCAAGCCCTCATCAGCGTCCTCTACCTCGTCTTCCTGACCGACATCGTCGGTCTCGATCCCGCCTTCGCCGGCGCGATCGTGATGGTGTCCAAACTGTGGGACGCCGTCTGCGACCCGCTCGTCGGCGCGATCACCGACAACGCCCGGACCAAGATGGGACGCCGCCGTCCGTTCATCCTGTTCGCCTCGTTCGCCGTCCTGATCGGGTTCCTGCTTCTGTGGATTCCCACCGGCGGCTGGCAGTCCGACCTCGCCAAGGGCGCCTTCGCCCTCGTCACGCTCCTCTTCTACAATACCGTCGACACCTTCGTCGCGATTCCCTACAGCTCGCTTTCGGCGGAGATCTCGACCGACATCCAGGAACGCAACGGGGTGAACATCCTGCGCCTCGTCGTCTCGACGGTCGCCTCGGCGGTTTGCACGCTGGTCCCGACGATGATCCTCGACGCCTACACCGGCGGCACGATCTCGCTATCGGGCTTCTACCTGTCGATCGCGCTCGGATTCGGCGTCTTCTTCATCATCCCGCTGATCCTGATCGGCCTGTTCACCAAGGAACGCGCCGCGATCACCGAGACGAAGACGAAGATCAACGTCGCCGCGTTCGTCCGGCCGCTCCGCGTCAAGGCATTCCGCGGCCTCGTCTACATGTACCTCTGCCAGTCGATCTCGATGGACATCCTCGGTTCGGGCATCATCTACTTCTCGAAGTACGTCCTCCAGTCCGGCTCTTCCACGATGTTCCTCGCCATCTTCATCGGCGTGCAGCTATTGATGTTCCCGGTGATCCACAAGATCGTCCGCAACGTCGACAAGAAGACGATCTACTCGTTCGGCCTCCCCGTCGCCCTGATCGGCTTCGCGGGCGTCGGCCTCTATCCGGCCGGCTGGCCGATCTGGGGCGCGTACGCGCTCACCGCCGTCACGGCGATCGGGTTCGCCGGGGCGCAGCTCATCAGCTGGATCATCTTCCCGGACGCCGTCGACGTCGGCGAACTCAAGGACGTCGATCGGGCGACCGGGTCCTACAGCGGCATCATGACCTTCATCCGCAAGATCTCGGCCGCGATCGCGATCCAGATCTTCGGGCTCATGCTCTCGATCTCCGGCTACGTCACCCCGACCGAGGCGATCCCGGTTCCCGACCAGCCGCTGTCCGCGCAGATCGGGATCCGCATCGCGATGGCCGGCAGCTTCATCCTCCTGATGGGCATCGGATATGTCGTCGCCCGCCGCTTCGTCCTCACCAACGAGAGAAGCGAGCGCGTCCGCAATCTCCTCAAGATCCGCAACGAGGTCGGGCCGGAAGGCCTCTCGACCGCGGAGAAGGCGGAGCTCGCCGAGCTCGGGAAACTCCTCTTCTAGTCCGATGTCGGTCCAGACCGACGTCGGGATGCAGGTCAAGATGAACACGAAGTGCTTCGCCGGGATCTTCGACCTCGCCCGCGGTCGTGCGACCGACGAGGCGCCGATCCTCGCGTTGTGCGATTTCGTCGACGCCCGGTTCGACTGCGCCGACTTCCGCCTGATCTGCCTCCTCAAGACGTATATCGACTACAAGGCGTCGTTATCGGATGCGACCGCTTCGCGCATCGAACGAAGCATTCTCTCCTTCAAGTACGCGATGGACGAGCCCGGCAGCGACGGGATGTGCTACTGGTCGGAGAACCACCAGTTGCTCTTTTCCGCCTGCGAGTATCTCGCCGGCGGGTGTTTTCCCGACCGCGTCTTCCATAACGACGGGAAAACCGGGGCGGAGCATCGCGCCAAGGCGAAAACCCTCCTCCTGCGCTGGATGAAATACCGCTTCCTCTACGGCTTCAACGAATTCCATTCGAACACCTACTACGAGGAGGACGCCGCGCCGCTCTCCGTGCTCGCCGACCATGCGGAGGAAGACGTGGCGGTCCGGGCGAGGATCATCCTCGACCTGCTCTTCCTCGACATGGCCCACCATTCCTTCGACGGCGCCTTCGTCGCCGCGAGCGGCCGCTGCTACGAATCGCAGAAACGCGATTCTACGACGGCCGACGTGAACGACCTGCTGCACGCCGCGTTCGGCTTCGGGGGGCCGGACTACGCCTATGACGGGACCCGCATCTCGGCCTTGTTCCTGCTCTGCAAAACCTATCGCGTCCCCAAGGCGATCGTCCGCATCGCGCACGATCCGGGGCCGTTTTCGGTCAAGGACTCGATGGGGTTGGACCTCTCGGAAGTGGCGCGGGAAATCACCTCCGCCGCCTTCGACGACCGCGGCCTCTACCTGTGGGCGATGGAAGCCTTCACGAACGTCGAGTCGATCCCGCTCACGATGGCGATGTTCGAGGCCTGGCATCTTCGGGAGAACAACTTCCTGCGCGACCTTGCGCGCGTCGACATCCCGATCCTGAAGCGACTCGGGCTCTTGCCTTCGCTCGTCCGCATCCTGAACCCGGCCACGCAGGGGGTGGCGATCGAACGCGCGAACACGCTGACGTACAAGACGAAGGACTATCAGCTGTCCGTCGCGCAGGAGTACCGTCCCGGCTTCTTCGGGGACCAGCAGCACCTCTGGCAGGCGACCCTTCCCAACCGCACCAACGTCTTCTCGACGCATCCCGGCAGCCCGATGTTCGACGATCCGGCGCGCAACTTCAGCCCGTCCTACTGGGTCGGCAACGGCAAGAACCCGCACCTCGCGGCCGACCGGAACGTGCTTCTCTTGACCTACGACACGCGCGGCCGCAAAGGCTTCCTGGAACGCGCGCGCCAGCCGTTCGTGCATTTCCATTTCCCGGAAGAAAGGTTCGCCGAGACGATCCACGACGGGACGTTCCACGCCGGCCGCGTGGATCAAAGCTACGTCGCGATCCGCTCCGACGTCGAGGAAACCCTCCGCGACGGGTTCGACCTCGTCTTCCCTGGGAAGGTCTCGCACTTCGCCGTCGTCCTCGGCTGCGCCGCCGAGCACGGCTCGTTTTCCGCGTTCGTCGCCTGGATCCGCGCCGCCGGTTTCGCCGTCTCGGGACCGCGGTTCTCCGTCGCGCTCGACCGCCGCTACGATCTGGTCTACAAAAAGGGCTTCTCGATCGACGGAGTCCGGGTCGACACCGCGTATCCGCGGTTCGACACCCCCTTCGTGAAAGCCCCGCGCAAGCCGTCCGAACTCGTGATTTTTGCGCACGGCGAACGGCTCGTGCTTGATTTCGACCATGCGGTCCGCTCCGCCGGACCCGCCCAGGAGGCATTCCATGGATAAAGCCTATTATGCGAAAGCCGTCGCGCTCGCCGACCGCGTCGTCCGCACGTTCGCCCCGAAGATGAAATGGATGTGGGGCGAAGCGCTCCTCGGCTTTTCGCTCGCGCTCCTCGACGAACACCAAGGAACCGACGCATACACGGCGTTTTTGCGAGGGTACTGCGATTACTACGTCGAGCATCCCCCCGTCGTCGACCAAAGCGACACCGCCGCCCCCGGGCTGATCAGTTTCATGATGCAGAAGAAGACCGGCGAGGCCGCCTACGCGGCCCTCACCGCCAAGGTCCTCGACTACGTCAGAAACGAACCGCGCCTGATCGAGGATTCGGTCAACCATCTCGGGAACAGCTTCGTCGGGAAACTCTACCCGAAGTCGATCTGGGTCGACAGTTTGATGATGTTCTCGGTCTTCCCGTCGCTCTATGCGAGCCACACGGGCGACACGGAGCTTTTGACGATCTCCGCGCGTCAGCCGCGCGTCATGGCGAAGTACATGATGGATCCCGCGGACGGCCTCTGGTACCACAGCTACTGGGTGAAGCAAAAGACCCACTATCCGCGCCGCAAGCTGTACTGGGCGCGCGGGAACGGCTGGGTCGTCGCCAGCCTGCCGATGATCCTCGAGAACATCGGGAACCATCCCGAGCGCGCCGGGATCGAAACGATCTTCAAGACCACCTGCGCGGCGGTCCTGCCGATGATGCGGCCGGACGGCACGTTCAACACGATCCTGGGCAAGCCGCAGACCTACCGCGAACTCTCCGCGACCGCGCTTGTCGCCTCCGGGTTCATGCAGGGATATCGCATGGGGTTGCTCGACGGACGCTTCCGGGACGCCGGCGTCGCCGCCTTCAAGGCGGTCGTCGAGGCGTTCCGGGACGGTCCCGACGGGCCATCGCTCCCCGAGGTGAGCGACCCGACGATCCCCGTTCCGCTGTTCCCCTATCTCGGCTACGCGCTCGTGCCGAAGCATTGCGACTGGTCCTACGGGATCGCCGCCGTCCTCTTCGCCGCGATCGCCTACGACCGGCTCGACTGACGCGGCGCGGCCGCGTCTTTCATGAAAGGACCTACCATGACGACAAGACACTTTCCCGACGGGTTCGCCTTTGGCGCCGCGACCTCGGCCTACCAGATCGAAGGCGCCTGCGACGAAGACGGACGGGGCCGGACGGCCTGGGACCTCCGCAACCATGATGAACAGGGTCATCCGACCGGGCCGGTCGGCGATGTCGCCTGCGACCATTACCACCGGTACCAAGAAGACATCGCCCTGATGAAGCAACTGGGATTGCAGACCTATCGGTTTTCGATCTCCTGGGTGCGGATCTTCCCGGACGGCGTCGGGCGCCTGAACGCCAAGGGCGTCGCCTTTTACGACGCCCTGGTCGACGGGTTGCTTCAAGCCGGGATCCGCCCGGCCGTGACCGTTTGGCACGGCGATTTGCCGCTTGCCCTCGACCGCGCGGGCGGCTGGGAGAACCGCGCGACGATCACCGCCTATCTCGCCTACGCGCAGTTCCTCTTCGACCATTACGGCGACCGCGTGAAGACGTGGTACACCCACAACGAGCCTTGGTGCGCGGCTTATTTGAACGATTACCCGCTGCCGCGCCAGCTTTCGATCGCGCACCATCTCCTCGTCGCGCACGCCGAGGCGGTACGCCTCTACCGTCAAAGCAAGAATGGCGACGGCAAGATCGGCATCGTCCTGAACCTCGCCCGCCAATATCCGGCATCGGCCGATCCGGCCGACGTCGCCGCCGCCCGAAACGTCGACGGCTTCTTGAACCGCTGGTTCCTCGATCCCGTGCTCAAGGGGCGCTATCCGGCCGACATGGTCGAACGCTACCAGGGGTTCGGCGCGGCCGCGCCGATCCTCGCCGGGGACATGGAGGCGCTTATGGCGAACCCGTCGGACTTCCTCGGGATCAACGTCTACTCGCGCGGCGTCCAGAAGGCCGACCCCGACAACGCGTTCCTCGGTTCCAAGGACGCTCCCGACCCCCGTTCCGTCTATACCGAGATGGGCTGGGAGGTCGCACCCGAATCGCTCTACGACCTGCTCATGGACCTCGAGGCGACCTACGGCACCGAGATCCAGATCACCGAGAACGGCGCCGCCTTCCAGGACGCCGTCATGCAGGACGGCGTGGTCCGGGACGACGACCGCCTCGCCTATTACAAGGGACATCTTTCCTCCGTCGAACGGGCGATCCGCCATGGATGCAAGGTCACTGCGTATTACGCCTGGAGCCTCTTCGACAACTTCGAATGGGGCACGTACGAGATGAAGTTCGGGATCGTGCACGTCGATCCCGTCACGCTGAAACGCACCGTCAAGAAGAGCGGGATGTATTACCGCGGCGTGATCGCCGCCAGGGGGATCGAAGAATGAAGGGATCCATCGGACGCCTGAAGATGCCGGCGGGCAGACCGTTCCGCATCCTGCAATTGACCGATCTCCATTACATGGACAACGAACTCGACGCGTCGGTCGACGCCCGCATCCTCGACCTCGTCGGATTCGCGCGTCCCGACCTCGTGGTCTTCACCGGCGACCAGGCCATGTGCCCGGCCGCGGTTTCCTTGTATGGCCGCCTCCGGGCGGTCATGGAACGGCTCAACGCGCCGTGGACGCTCGTCTTCGGGAACCATGACGCCGAACACGGCGTCGCCAAGTCGGCGCTCCGGCAGGCCGCCGCGGGAACGCGGTTCCTCTGGCCGGACGATCCGGTCTCCGACGATTCGGACTTCGTGATCGAGATCGGCGACGACTGGCTCGTCTTCGGACTCGACACCCACAACGACGCGACCTACGACATCGGCGGAAAACCGACCTGGGGCTACGGGACCGTCCTCCCCGCCCAGATGGGCTGGGTCGACGACGTCCTTCAGACGATGCGTTCCAAGCACGGCCGGATCCTTCCGAGCGTCGTCTTCCAGCACATCCCCCCGACCGTCGTGAAATCCTTTGATCAACCCGGCGCAAGCCGGTTTCACGGCGAGAAGAACGAGGCGGTCTGCGCCGCGCCGGTCGATTTCGGTTATCAAGCGATGCTCATCGGAACGGGAAGCGTCCGGGGCGTGTTTTTCGGACATGACCACATCAACGATTTTTCGTTCGAAAAAGACGGCGTCACCTACGCCTACGGCCGCGTGAGCGGCCAGCACGACTATGCGATGCCCGGGTTCCCGAAGGGCGGCCGGATCGTCGACCTGTACCCCGGCGGCGCCCTCGATACCTACGTGCTGTTGCATCAAGACGCAAGATGAGCGAATGGTGTTCATGCGCGACGCATGGACTGAAAATCATCGCATTTGTGATATCATGGAACAAGCGGATTCCGGCGAACCGATCGCCGATCCGCCGGAGGTAGCCCCATGCGAAAAATCCTGCTTGCGCTGGTCCTTGCCGCACTGACCATGGCGGTCGTCGCCTGCGGGCAGTCGACCGTGCCAACGACGACGTCGACCGCCGCGACGACCGCGGCTTCGACGGCCTTGACGACGACGTCGACGACGACGCGGACGACCACGACCGCCGCGACGACGACGACCCGCGCCCTGAGGGCCGACGAGTCTTCCGACATCGCTCAGGACTTCGACCTCTCCGCCTACGACTACATCGAACCGATCCTCGCGATCGACCTGTCTTCGGTCTTCGCGGACCACGCCATCCTCCAGCAGAAGAAGGCGATCCGCGTCTTCGGCACCGGCACCCCGGGCGGCATCGCGCTCGTCAAGCTCGTGAAGGACGACGATCCTTATGTCCAGTATCAGAATGCCGGCATCATCTCCGCCGACGGGACCTTCCGCGTCGAATTGCCGGCGCTATCGGCGTCCTTCGGATCATACACCCTGACCGTCTCGGACACCGATACGGAACTTCATGTCCGCGACCTGCTCGTCGGGGAGGTCTGGATCGCTTCCGGCCAGTCGAACATGGCGCTCAAGGTCCGCGAGATGGAAGGCGGCGCGGCTTTGGCCGCGGCGGCCGCCGATCCCGCGATCCGAATCTTCTATCCGTCGGTCGGCGAAGACAATTCGAGTTATCCCTGGCTGCCCGCCCACGACGTCACGAGCGGCGTCTGGAAGACCGCCGACGCGGCGGACAACGTGCTCGACTGTTCCGGCATCGGATATGTCTTCGCGAAGGAACTCAAGCGCCTCCTCGCGGAAGAGAACCTGTCCGTCCCGATCGCGATCGTGTCGGTCGCCAAAGGCGGTTCGAACCTCCATTCGTGGCTGCCCCGCGAGGCGATGAAGGAGTCGACCGCGATCTCCTCCTACGTCGCGGCGAAAGGCTGGACCTTCAGCCAGTCGCGGTGGAACGAATTCGGCTGGACGAACTACAACCAGCCGTCCGCGCTCTTCAACCGCAACGTCGCGCCGCTCTTCGATTTCCAGATCGGCGGCGTGCTCTGGTACCAGGGCGAAAGCGACGCGGTCTACGATCCGACGGTCGAGATGGTCTCGCTGTTGATCGACTCGTGGAGCGCCGGCTTCAACCAGAACGACGAATTGTTGCCGTTCGTGATGGTCCAGCTCGCCCCCTACGATGGAACCGACCCCTTCGCCTCGCCCGCCAACCCGATGCAAATCTATTACGCCCACCACCGCCAGGCCCAACTCGAAGTCCTGCGCGACCCGCGCTACGCGCCGACGACGGTGCTCGTGCCGATCCATGACGTCTCTCTCCGCTGGGACGTCCCGGAAGCGCAGTTCGCCTATCAGGATCCGATCCACCCGACGACGAAGATCCCCGTCGGCGAACGCGCCGGCAAGGAGGCGTATACCGCCTTCTTCTACGGAGCCGTCGATTTCCTCCCCCCGGCGGTTTCATCGATCGCTTTCGACGCCACGACGATCACGATCGCCTTCGACCACGTCGCGCGCGGCTTGAAATTGTTCAAGGACGCCTCCCTGGGCATCGTCACGCTGGAGGCGATCAGGGCGAACGGGACGCGGTTCCCGCTGGTCGGAACGATCCTCGATTCCTCCCACGTGCAGATCACGGGCGTCGACACGAGCGAGATCGCCTTCGTCGCCTATGGCTACCGGTCCCGCAACGAGGCCGCCAACCTCGGATCGAGCTACAACATCCCGGCGCTCCCCTTCAAGCTTCCGCTGGCCTGACGAATCCCTCCCCCGCGGGGGATTTTTGTTTTCCGTGGCGCGTGCATTCCGAGGTACGGATGGTGTATAATGATATCGTTGAATGCATGAAGGACGGAGGGTTCCGCATGGACCGAGACAGCGACATCGTCAAACGCTATTACGACACGCACGCCGAAGCGGAATGGGAACGGCTGTCCGGACATTCCTTCGAGTTTTCCGTGACGATTGCGATGATGGAACGGCATGTCAAGCCGGGGCAGAAGATCCTCGACCTCGGCGGCGGACCAGGCCGCTATGCGATCCATTGTGCCCGGCGCGGCTGCGACGTCACGCTCGTCGTTCTGTCGGAGGCGAACGTCGGGGTCGCCCTGCGCGAGGCCGCCAAGGCGGGCGTCGCGATCCGCGCCTTCGCGAAGAACGCCGTCGATCCCGCCCTGCTCGAACTTGGGGAAGGCTCCTACGACCACGTGTTCGTGATGGGACCGCTGTACCACCTTCTGTCGGAAGTCGACCGCGAGACGGTCGTCCGTCACGCGATCGCCCTGTTGAAACCGGGCGGACTGGTCCATGTCTCCTTTCTTCTTTTGTTCGCGGGGATGATCTACTACATGAAGAACGATCCCGAGGGCATCCTGACGGATCCGCAGCGCGAACCGTACCTGACCGACGTCACGGAGGGCATCCCTTACGCCGGCGAGGCGTTCACGCAGGCGTTCTTCATCCCGCCCGGCGACATCCTTCCCTTCATGTCCCGCTTCGCGCTCGAACCGGTTTCGCTCTTCGGGCAGGAAAGCATCCTCGCCCCGCAGGAGAAGAACCTGCTCGCGGCGAGCGACGCCGCCCGCGCGGAGTGGCTTCGGGTCGCCCTCGCGGTCGCGGAACGGCCTGAGTATCTCAGTTACGCGGAGCATGCGATATACGTCGGCCGACGGCCGGTAACGGATCATCGCGCAAGTCCCGGCGCGGAAGGGGTGCCGCGGTGAACGGCTTCCTCGAATCCCTCAAACGGGCGTTCCGGATCACCCCGGTGACCGCCGACCTGATCGTGATCAACGCGATCATGTTCGTCGTCACGCTCGCGACCGGCGGCTTCGAAAACGCCAACCTCGTCCGTCTGGGCGGTCTCGTCCCGGCCTATGTCATCGAAAACGGCGAATGGTACCGCATCCTCACGGCGATGTTCATGCACGGCGGAATCCTCCATTTCGTGATGAACATGGTCGCCCTCTACTATCTCGGATCGGCGATGGAACGGGCGATCGGCCCGGTCCGGTTCCTGGGGTTGTATCTGGCCTCCGGCCTCGGCGCCGATCTCGCGATCGTCTTCCTGGGGTCCTCCCTGGAATTGACCATCGGCGCCTCGGGAGCCCTCTACGGCATCATGGCGGCGCTCTTCTACATCACCTTCTCGCACAAGAACTGGTTCACCCCGGCGTCGGTCGGATCGATCCGGAAGATGATCGCGATCAACTTCGCGATCACCTTCCTGATTCCCAACATCAGCATCGTCGGCCACCTCGCGGG
>CAIMSF010000127.1 GCA_903844055.1 uncultured bacterium | reverse complement strand
CGGCGGTCGCGGAAAACCTGTCCTACACCGGCTCGCAGCTGATCATCACGAGTTTCGTCGCCGCCGTCGGCGCCATCGCCGTGACCACCAAATCCTACTACGAGACGATCTCGATGTTCACCTGGGCGACCGCTGCCGCGGTCGCCACCGCCACCTCGATCATGGTCGGCCACCACGTCGGGGCCGGCGAACACCCCGCCGCCGACAAGATCGTCCGCTACTGCCTCAGGATCGCGATCCTCTCTTCCCTGGTCGTCACCGGCATCCTCGTCTTCACCGTCGGATCGATCGGCAAGCTCTTCACCGACAACCCGGAGATCCTCGCGCTGCTCAAAACGGTCGTCCTCGTCGACCTCGTCCTCGAACTCGCCCGCGCCGTGAACATGTCGGTCGGCACGAGCCTGAAGGCGACCGGCGATACGCGTTACCCGCTCTTCCTCGCCTTGATCGTCCAGTGGGCGGCGATGATCCCCGCCGGCTACCTGCTCTGCTTCACCTTCGGGCTCGGCCTGCCCGGCATCTGGATCGCCATCGCGATCGACGAGGTGCTCCGCTCCGTCTTCCTCTTCCGGCGCTGGCGTTCCGGCCTTTGGAAACTCAAGACGCTGGTCCGCCGGACCGCCTGATACGAACAAACGACCGCCTCCCGAACTCCGGGGGGCGGTCGTCTTGTTTTTCAGCGATAATTCCCGTAGAACGCGCGGGTGGTGACGCCGTCCTTCGTCGCGTAGCCTGAGAAATGCACGGCGTCTTCGAGGACGCGATAATGCAGATCGACCGTCTCGCCGGCGAAGAGCGCCTTCTGATAGCCGATCTCGATCGCCCGGACGTCGACGGCCGGAAGGCCCGCGATCCGCGCGCCGGCGAACACGAGATCCCAGTAGCGGGCGTTGTTCAAATGGCCGTTCTTGTCGATTCCGGAGGATGGGACGGAACAGAACGCGTGGATCTCGTCGGTGAAGGCCGCGATCGGAGCGAACCCTTCGGGAAACGGCGTCTCGGCCTCGAAGGAGCGCGGCGCGATCAGCCAGGGGACGTCGGCGAAGCGGACCGGACGGCCATCGGACAGACGCACGAGCGCCCATTTCGCCAAGCCTTCGGCGAACACGCCGGAGTCGTCGAAAAGGCGGTAGCAGCGGTCGATGGTCGCCGCGGCGGGCGGGTTCGCCCACGTTTCGATCGTGACCGGACGGTCCGCCGCCGGGGTTCGCGTAAATGCCGCCTTGACGCGGACGGCGACCCAGAAGTAGCCTTTTCGCTTCAATTCGTCATATCCCTGGCCGACCCGCTCGTCGTCATGGACGGAGGCGTCGGTGAGAAGCGACTGGAAGCGGACGAGGCCAATAAAGGGCGGGATCGTTTCGCGATGGCGCTCAGACATGGCGACCGGGTCCTTTCCGGTCGTCCCGTTCGGGCCGGATCAGGCAATTCGGACCAAACCCGATGAGGTCGGTGCGGCCGGCCTTTTCGAGCGCTTCCTTGACGAGGCCGTGGTTCTGCGGGGCGCGGTACTGGATCAGGGCGCGCTGCATCGCCTTGTCGTGCGGCGATTTGGGGACGTAGATGCGCTTCATCGTGCGCGGGTCGAGTTCCGTATAGAACATCGTCGTCGAGAGCGTGCCGGGGGTCGGATAGAAATCCTGCACCTGTTCGGGATCGTGGCCGAGGTCGCGGACGTATTCGGCGAGGATCACGGCATCCTGGATCGTGCAGCCGGGGTGGGAGCTCATCAGGTAGGGAACGAGGTACTGCTCCTTGCCGGCTTCGCGGGAAAGCCGTTCGAACTTCTCGACGAACTTGTCGTAAAGGCCCTTCTTGGGCTTGCCCATCGCGTCGAGGACGTTGTCGCTCACGTGTTCGGGAGCGACTTTCAGTTGTCCGGAGACATGGTGCGCCACGAGTTCCCTGAAGAACGCGTCGTCCGGATCGTACAAGAGGTAGTCGTAGCGGATCCCGCTGCGGATGAAGACCTTCTTCACGCCGTGCATCGCGCGGAGCGCGCGAAGTACGTCGAGATACTCGCGGTGGTCGACCTGCAGGTTGGGGCACTTGGTCGGATGCAGGCACTGCCGCTTGGCGCAGACGCCGTGCTCGAGCTGCTTGTCGCAGCTGGGACGGTTGAAGTTGGCGGTCGGCCCGCCGACGTCGTGGATGTATCCCTTGAAGTCGGGCGAGGCGACGATCTTCTTCGCCTCGTCGAGGACCGATTCGGGCGAGCGCGACTGCACGACGCGCCCTTGGTGCATCGTCAGGGCGCAGAACGAACAGCCGCCGAAACAACCGCGGTTGATCGCAATCGACATCTTGATCTCGTCCATCGCGGCGACGTGTCCCTTTCGCTCGAGGGCGGGATGGACGTCGCGCATGAAGGGCAGGTCGTAGACGCCGTCGAGTTCGCCGCGGTCGAGCGGCGAAGCCGGCGGATTCTGGACGACGTAGACGTCCTTGCATTTCTCGACGAGCGGCTTGGCGGTGACGGAATCGGTGTTCTCGTACTGCACCATGTAGGATTCGGCGTAGGTCTTCTTGCTTTCGCGGATCGCCTCGTAATCGGGCAGGCGGATCGCATCGTAGGGAAGATACGCGGGATCGGCGGTCTTCCAGACGGTGCCCCGGAGGAAGACGAGGTCCTTCGCGGAAAGCCCGGAGGCGAGGGCGTCGGCGATCTCGACGATCGCCTTCTCGCCCATCCCGTAGACGAGGATATCGGCCTTGGAATCGATCAGGATGCTCTTCCGCACGGCGTCGTCCCAGTAGTCGTAATGCGCGAGGCGGCGCAGCGAGGCCTCGATCCCGCCGATCACGACGGCGTCCGTCGGAGCGACCTTGCGGATCGCCTCGCAGTACTTGATGACGGCGCGGTCGGGCCGTTTACCCATCACGCCTCCCGGGGTGTAGACATCGGTCGTACGACGCCGCTTGGAGACCGTGTAGTGGTTCACCATCGAGTCGATCACGCCGGCGTTGACGAGCCAGCCGAGACGCGGATGGCCGAACTCGAGGAATCCTTCGGGATGCTCGACGTCGGGTTGGGAAAGGATGCACACCGCATAGCCGTGCCGTTCGAGCATCCGGGCGATGATCGCCGTCCCGAACGACGGGTGGTCGCAGTAGGCGTCGCCCGTGACGAAAACGAAGTCGGGGACGGTGATCCCGGCTTCGGTCATTTCACGATGGCTGATCGGCAGAAACGGCATGTCATACCTCCGTGGAGCGGAACAATGCGCCCAGTTCCTTGCGGAGCCGGCGGTAATCGGGACAAAGGGCCACAAGCGCGCCGTAGAATCCCTTCCCATGGTCGGGATGGGCGAAATGGACGAGCTCGTGGAGCAGGATGGCGTTGAAATAGCGGATGTCGTAACGGGCGAGGACGGAGTTCATCGTCACGGCATGGGTGTGGAGCGCGCATGAACCGAAGCGGGTCTTCATCAACCTGGCGCGGAAACGGAGATCCGCCGGAAGCGTCACCCGCAGGGACGGCGGCAGCGTCACGAGCGCCTTCGCGGCGGCCTCGACGGTGGCTTTTCGGTAGGCGGCTTCACTCCAGCCGGCGGGTGCGGGGATGCGTTCGCCCCACAGGCGGATGGTCCCGGCGGGAAGCGCGTCCTTCGCCAGGATCGCGCTTCGGGCCCGTTCGATGCGGGTCGCGTTCCGGCGGATGAAGGCCTCGACCTTCGCCGGCGTGAACGCCGCATTCGCGGTGATCACGATCGAGCCGTCGGGCCGGAGCCGGAGATAGGCGTTCTTGTTGGGCTTGCGGATGACGACGTAGGGGACCGGTTCGCCCCCGAGCAGGATCGTCTCCATTCAGCCGCGGAGGAACGCCCGGACGAAACCGGCGGTCTTCTGGCAGATGTCGGAGACAAGGTCGCGGTATCCCTCGACCTGTCGTGGATCGTCGATCACGTCGGAGACGCCGCGGATCACGATGAACGGGACGTGAAACTTGACGGCGGTCACGGCCACGGCCATCGACTCCATGTCGCATGCGACGATGTCGGGCGTATGGGCGATGACCCCGGCGAGTTCGCTCTTGTCGGTCGTGAAGCGGTCCGCCGAGGCGATCGCGCCCTTGCGATGGGGATATCCGAGGCGCGCGAGGGCGCGTTCGGCGCGCACCAGGAGATCGGCATCGGCATGCGCATAGAGCGTTTCGCCGGCCATCTGGCCGTAGGGGATCGCGTCGATCTTGGTGAGGTCGACGTCGGCGTAGAGGATGCGGTCGCCGACGACGAGGTCGCCGGGACGGCTGGGGCTGATCCCGCCGGCGACGCCGGTGTTGACGACGTAGTCGATCGAAAAGCGGGAAAAGAGCAGCGCGGCGGTGATCGCCGCGTTGACTTTCCCGATGCCGGACTGGGCGATCACGAGCTCGTCGCCCTCAAAGGTCGATAGATAGAAGGTCTTGCCGGCGATCGAGACGATTTCGCGGACGGCGACCGAGTCGAGCCATCCGGCGATTTCCTTGTCCATCGCGGCGATGATGCCGATCATAGTGATTCACCTCTTTTGAGAAAAAAAGCGGAAACAGAGTCGTTCCGCTATTTGATATCGAGGATTTCGACTTGGATTTCCTTGCCGGTTTCGGCCTTGAACGTCACCTTGGCGCCGCGCTTGAGACCCATGATCGCCTTGCCGAGGGGGGATTCGTTACTGATCTTCTTCTGCATCGGGTTGGCTTCGAGATGGCCGACGATGGCGAAGGAATCCTCGCGATGGTCCTTGATCCGGACCGTCACGGTCTTGCCGATGGCGACGACCTTGGCGTTGGATTCGCGGATGATTTCGGCGTTCTTGATGATGTTGTCGATTTCCTTGATGCGGGCTTCGATGCGGGCCTGCTCGTCGCGGGCGGCGTCATAGTCGGCGTTTTCCGACAGGTCGCCCTGGGCGCGCGCTTCCTTGAGCGCCTCGAGGTTGTTCTTGCGGTCGACGTCGGTCAGCTTCTTCCGTTCGGCGACGAGTTCCTCGAGCCCTTTTTCAGTGATTTTGAATGTATTGTCCATGGTTTGGTTGCTCCTTCGTTGGCTTCGTGCTTACGATTATACCACATTTGCTCATTTTAAGATAGACAGCAGTTTCGCGTTGATGAAGTCGACCGCCACGTCGTGGCTGTAGTCGTTGGGGATGATGATGTCGGCGTAGCGCTTCGTCGGCTTGACGAACTCGTGGAACATCGGCTTGACGGTTTTCAGATACTGGGCGATGACCGAATCCATCGAACGGCCGCGTTCCTCGATGTCGCGTTTCAGACGCCGGATGAAGCGCAGGTCGTCGTCGGCCTCGACGAAGATCTTGACGTCGATCAGGGCGCGGATGCGGGGATCCTCGAGGACGAGGATGCCTTCGAGGATGATGATCTTCGCCGGCTTGACGAGTTCGACCTTCGCCGAACGGGTGAAGTTGACGAAGTCATACGTCGGCTTCTCGATCGCGATCCCGGCGATCAGCTGCTTGAGCTGTTCCAAAAACAGGTCGTTGTCGAGGGCGAACGGATGGTCGTAGTTGACCGCGCGACGCGCTTCGACCGTCATGTCGGACTGGTCCTTGTAGTAGTCGTCGTGCTTGATCACGACGACCGGGTAGTCCTTGAGGCTTTCCATGATCTTGTTCACGACCGTCGTCTTGCCGGAGGAAGACCCGCCGGCGACGGCGATGACGAGCGGTTTGCGTTCCATGGCGTTCACCTTTTCCCCGTCGCTTGCGGTCGACGGATCCCCGTGTTGATCAGGCGGGAGACGGAAAAGACCCTCGGGTCCCCCCAAAAAAAGGGAAAAGAGTAATGTGCTTACTCTTTGTCCTCTTCGTCTTCGTCGTGTTCGTGGTCATGGTCGTGCTCGGCGGCAGCGGCCTCTTCCTCGTCTTCGAGGAAATTCTCGAGGACTTCCTCGACGAAATCCCACTCGTCGTCGGATTCGATCTGCTGGAGATGGCCTTCCTCGCCTTCTTCGGGATCATAGGCGGCGGCGAAAACCTCGCCGGACTCGTCGCCGTCGATCTGATAGACGACGTACGACTTGCCGAATTCCTCGGAGTCGAACGTCATGATGATCTCGCACTTCATTTCCTTGCCGTTTTCATCGGTGACGATGAAATATTCTTTTTCGTCTTTGTCCATGGTCGTTTCCTACCTTCTGGCGTCGAGGTAACTCTGAAGGATGATCGTGGCCGCCAATTTGTCGACGATCTCCTTGCGGTGCTTGCGCGACAGGTCGCCCTGCAGCATGGCCTGATTGGCCATCTTGGTGGAAAGCCGCTCGTCCCACAGGACGATCGGTACGGATACCATGTCCTTGAGGCGGTCGCGGAAGGCTTCGACCTTCTGGCCCTGGAAGCCGACCGTGCCGTTCATGTTCTTCGGATGTCCGAGGACCACGAGACCCACTTTATTATTATCGATAAAACGCTTGACATAGTCAAGGGGCAATTCGTAATTCTCCTCCGGGAAGCTGAACGTTTCGATCCCCGAGGCGAGGATCGCCGAGGGATCGGAACAGGCGACGCCGAGCGTCTTCGAGCCGAGGTCGAGGCCGAGGACCTTCATCGGACGGCCTTCCGCACGGCCTGGACGGCCTGGTCCGTCATCGCGACGTCCTTCCCGCCGGCCTGCGCGAAGTCGGGGCGACCGCCGCCGTTGCCGCCGCAGATCGTCGCGGCGGTCTTGACGAGCTGGCCGCAGTTGTACTTGAGGCTTTTCGCCTTCGCGACGAACGTGACCTTGTCGTCCTTCACGGAAGCGACGAAGACGAGCGATGTCGCCTGCGCGGCGAGGTTGTCGACGAACTGCTTCTGGGTGTTCATGTCGAGCCCGTCGACGCGGCCGACGAAGACGCCGTCGCGGATCTGATCGAAGTAGGAGTCGAGCGATCTCAGGATCGCCGTCTCGTGCTTCGCCTGATAGTCCCGCTCGAGGTCCTTGACGGCCTTCTGGAGGTCGGCGAATTCCTGGCGCTTGGCGATCACGTCCTGGTAGGACCCGATCGGTTCGGGAGCCGGAGCGGGCGCATATTCGAGCTTGATGTTCTCGACGATCGCCGACTGCAGGATGCCGTAGGCTTTCTTGTTCAGGTTGTCGATCTCCGCGATGATGCCGGTGAGCCCTTCGGCGACACCCATCACGGACGCATTCGTGACCGCCTCGATGCGGTGGATGCCCGAGCCGATCGACTGGATCCCGCGGATCGCGAACTTGTCGATCTCGGCGAGGTTCTTGACGTGCGTACCGCCGCAGAGGTCGAGCGTATACTTGAGGTCGACGACGCGGACCTTGTCGCCGTACTTCTCGCCGAATTCGGCGATGGCGCCCTTGGCGACGGCCTGGTCGACCGACATTTCCTTCGTCACGACCGGAACGTCCTGGCGGATCATCGTGCGGACGCGCCGCTCGAGTTCGAGGATCTGTTCGTCGGTGATCGCCTCGAAATGGTTGAAGTCGAAGCGGAGCGCATCCGGGGAGACCTGGCTGCCCTGTTGCGAGACATGCGAGCCGAGCAGGTCGCGGAGCGCCTTGAAGAGCAGATGGGTGGCGGAATGGTTCGCGGCGGTGGCGGCGCGCTTTTCGGTGTCGACCGAGGCGAGGACCCGGTCGCCTTCCTTGAGCTTGCCGGAGAGGATGGTCACCGCGTGTAGGAACTGGCCGTTCGGCAGTTTCGTGACGTCGTCGACCTTCGCGAAGAAATGGTCGTTCGTGAGCATGCCGGTGTCGGCGACCTGGCCGCCCGAGGTGGCGTAGAAGGGCGTCGCCTCGAGGACGATGCCCTCGGGGAAGATCTTGACGACCTTCGTCTCGTTGGACGTGGTCTGGTATCCGACGAACTTCGAGTGGCCGGTGAAGGCAAGATGCGCTTCGTTCTGCGACTTCATCGACTGGATGTCCTTGCGGGCGTTGCGGGCGCGGTCTTTCTGCTTCTCCATCTCGGCCTTGAAGCCGTCGAGGTCGACGGTGAGGCCGCGTTCCTCGGCGTATTCGCGCGTCAGTTCGATCGGGAAGCCGTAGGTGTCGTAGAGGACGAAGGCGTCTTCGGCCGCGATGTTCTTGCCCTTGAGGTCGGCGACGATCGCCTCGAAGCGCTTCTCGCCGGCGGCGAGGGTTTCGAGGAACTTCGTCTCTTCCGCGCCGATGATCTTCTTGACGATCCCGGCCTGGTCGACGAGATAGGGATAATAATCCTTCATGACGTCGACGACGACGTCGACGAGCTCGTCCATGAACGGCCGCTGGATGCCGATCTTCTTGCCGTACTTGACGGCGCGGCGAAGCAACCGGCGCAGCACGTAGCCGCGGCCTTCGTTCGCCAACACGGCGCCGTCGGCGACGGCGAAGGTGACGGTCCGGATATGGTCGGCGATGACCTTGAAGGCCATCTGGCCGGTGTATTCGACCTCCGCGATCGCCTCGATCTTCTTCATGATCGGCATGAACAGGTCGGTCTCGAAGTTGGTCGGGACGCCCTGGATCACGCAGGTGATGCGTTCGAGGCCGCAGCCGGTGTCGATGTTCTTGTTGGGCAGTTCGGGGTAGTCGCTCCGCTTCAAGCCGGCCTTCGCGTTGTACTGCGAGAACACGATGTTCCAGATCTCGATGTAGCGGTCGTTTTGGATGCCGTCCTTGATCGCGTTCGGGCCGACCGAACCGAAGCGTTCGCCGCGGTCGAAATAGATCTCGGTGCACGGTCCGCACGGGCCGTCGCCGATCTCCCAGAAGTTGTCGTCGTCGGTCGGGATGATGTGCGAGGGGTCGACGCCGAGCGAGATCCACTTGGCCTTGGTCTCCTCGTCGTCGGGATAGATCGTCATGTAGAGCCGGTTCTTGTCGAAATCGAACCATTTCGGACTCGTCAGGATCTCGAAACCCCATTCGATCGCTTCCTGGCGGAAGTAGTCGCCGATCGAGAAGTTTCCGAGCATTTCGAAAAACGTGTGGTGACGCGCGGTCTTGCCCACGTTTTCGATGTCGTTGGTGCGGATGCATTTCTGCGCGTTGCAGATGCGCGGGTTCTTCGGGACGATCGAGCCGTCGAAGTACTTCTTCAGCGCGGCGACGCCGGCGTTCATCCAAAGCAGGGTCGGGTCGTCGTTGGGGATGAGCGAAGCGCCCTTCTCGACGGAATGGCCTTTCGACTGGAAGAAGTCCAGCCACATCTTTCTTACTTGGCTTCCGGTTAATTGCTTCATGTTGAAATCCTCCTGAAAAAAAATAAAATCGTCCTCATCAGATAAAGGACGACATGTCGCGGTACCACCTTTGTTCCGGCTTGCGCCGGCGCTCGAAGTCCTTAACGCGGACGATACGGGCGGGATTGGCGCCTCTTGAAAGTGGCATCGGCATCCGCGTCGATCTGGTCGCACCTTCCCCAGACTCTCTTGACGCCGCGCATCCGTTGGCTTTCGCATCGATTTGAAGACATTATACACCACAACCATCGAAAAAGCAACCGCGGACGATTCGGTTTCAGAGGAAATCCTCGATCCTCAGGTTGTCTCCCGGCTCGGGTTGCACGGACTCGGTCAGAAAGCGCGAAAGGAGCGTCTTGCGCGGCGGCTCGAGGCCGAGGATGCCGCGGCGGAGGGCGGGATATTCGCCGATCATGACGAGCTGCTCCTTCGCCCGCGTCACCGCCGTGTAGAGCAGTTTGCGCTTGAGCAGGATCGCGTGGCTTCTGACCAGAGGCAAAACCACGAGCTTGAACTCGCTGCCCTGCGACTTGTGGATCGAGACGGCGTAGGCGAGCGTCAGGGCGTCGAAGTCCTTGACGTCGTATTTGACCGTATTCCCGCCGAAATCGACGAGCATCTCGCGCTCGTCGAGGATCGCCGTCACGACGCCGATGTCGCCGTTCATGATCCCGTCCTCGGGCTGGTTGGTCAGCTGCAGCACCTTGTCCCGAAGGCGGAACGACTTCTCGCCGCGCGTCAGCGCGGGAAATTCGTGTTCCTTGTTGAAGGCATCCTGGATCAGGCGGTTCAAGTTGTCGATCCCGCAGGTGCCTTTATACATCGGGGCGAGCACCTGGACGTCGTCGATCAGGTCGTACCCCGCCTTCCGCGCGTCGCGCAGGGCGCGGATCACGAGCTCGGGGACCTGTTCCTCGCTTGCGCGGACATAGGTGCGGTCGGAATGGTTCGCGAGGACGTCCTCGGAGAGCCGCTGGTTCAGGATGTCGTAGGCGAGCGCGATGATCGAGGACCCGGCCGCCTGGCGGTGGATCTTCGCGAGCCGGACGACGGGGAACTTCCCGGAGGCCATCAAATCGGCGAGCACCTGTCCGGGACCGACCGAGGGCAGCTGGTTGTCGTCGCCGACGATGACGATCTTGGTCGTGTCTCTGACCGCGTCGAAGAAGCGCTCGGCGAGCTGCACGTCCATCATCGAGGCTTCGTCGACGACGACGAGCTTCGCCTCGAGGCGGTTGGTTCCGTCGAACGCGAAATGCCCCTCGTAGTCGAAGCCGAGGAGCCGGTGGATCGTCGTCGCCTCGTGGCCAGTCGCTTCCTGGAGCCGCTTGGCGGCCTTGCCGGTGGGGGCGCAGAGCTTGATCTTGCGGTGGATCGCGGCGTCGCCCTGGTGCATCGCCGCGAAGACCGCGACGATCCCCTTGATGACGGTCGTCTTGCCGGTGCCGGGACCGCCCGTGACGATCGTGAAGCGCTGCGACAGCGCGGTTTCGATCGCTTCCTTCTGGTTGTCGGTATAGGTGATCGCGTTGGTCTTTTCGAAATCGGCGACATAGGTGTCGACGAGCCCCGGGGTGAACCCCTCGTCGGGTCCGTAAGCGTCGGCGAGCCGCCGCGCGACCGCCTTTTCCGCCTTGTAGAACGCGGCGAGGCTGTAGGCGTCGGCGGTGACGACGATCTTCTCCTCGAGCGCGAGCGTCTCGAGCGCCTCCTCGACCGGGAGCGCCTCGACGAACGTCTCGTCGGCGGCGGACAGGTATTTCGCCGCGTATTCGAGCAGCTTGTTCTTTTCCAGATAGGTGTCGCCGTATTTGGCGGCGTATTCCGACAGCAGAAACAAGAGGACGGCGCGGATCCGCTTCGGGTTGTCGAACCCGAAGCCGATCTTGAGGCCGATCTCGTCGGCGCGGCGGAAGCCGATGCCCTCGACCTCGTCGATCAGGACGTAAGGGTCGGATTTGACGACGTCGATCGCCTTGTAGCCGTATTTGCCGAAGATGCGCATCGCCATGCGTGGGGAAATGTCGAAGCCGTAGAGCCAGACGAGCGCGGCTTCCTTCTGGCGGTTCTCGAGGATCGCTTCGCGGATGCCCTGCTTCAGGTCCTTGTTCAGCTTGGGGATCTTGTCGAGCGCGGAGACGTCCTGCGCGATCGCGTCGAGCGCCCCCAGCCCGAGGGCGTCGACGATCCGTTCGGCGGTCTTCGGACCGACGCCCTTGATCAAGCCGCTCGACAGGTAGTCGATCAAACCGGCCCTGGTGTTGTCGACGATCCGTTCGAAGCGCTCGGCCGCATACTGCGTGCCGAAGCGCGGGTGGCTCGTGACCTTGCCG
>CAIMSF010000126.1 GCA_903844055.1 uncultured bacterium | reverse complement strand
GACGACCGCCGACAGGACGAGTCCGACGCCGGTGAGGACGGCGTAGAGGAGATGCGGTTCTTCGTACTGCTTCCGCACCGCATCGCCGACATACAGGGCGATCACCCAGTACAGCATCGAACCGATCGAGATCGGCAGGCCCCGGGAAAGATAGTAATCGGCGAAGCCGGCGACGATCCCGAACACGTAAGGCAGGAACAGACCGTAGAGCAGGACGAAGAACAGGTCCTTGGGATGGATGCTCTTGAGCCGATTGTCGATCATCCGACGATGATCGTCTTTCCCGTCATCTCGGCGGGCTGCGGCAGCTTCATCAGCTGCAGCATCGTCGGGGCGATGTCGCCGAGCGTTCCGCCCGCGCGGAGCTTGAGGCCCTTCTTCGTGATCAGGAAGGGAACGAGGTTCGTGGTGTGCGCGGTGAAGACCGTGCCGTCGTCCTCGAGCATCTTCTCGCAGTTGCCGTGGTCGGCGGTGACGAGGGCGACGCCCCCCATCGCGAGGACCTTGTCGACGACCTGGCCGACGCACGCGTCGACCGTCTCGACGGCCTTGATGGCGGCCGGGATGACGCCGGTATGGCCGACCATGTCGCCGTTGGCGAAGTTGAGGATGGCCGTATCGTAGATGCCCTTGTCGAGTTCCTCGACCATCCGGTCGGCGATCTGATGGGCGCTCATCTCCGGCATCAGGTCATAGGTCGCGACCTTCGGCGAGGGAATCAGGACGCGCGTCGCGCCGGGGATCGTCTTGTCGACGCCGCCGTCGAAGAAGAACGTCACGTGGGCGTACTTCTCGGTCTCGGCGATGCGCAGCTGGGTCAGCCCGAGTTCGGCGATGTAGTCGCCGAACATCCGGTCGAAGCTGTTGAGTTCGAAGGCGAGCGGTCCGAGGACGGTGTCGGAATACTTCATCATCGAGACGAAGAAGATGTTCTGGGGACCGTTCGTGACGTCGCATTTGGCGAGGGTCGGATTGGAGTACGCGGTGCCGATCTCGATCGCCCGGTCGGGCCGGAAGTTGGCGAAGATGATCGCGTCGTTGGTCTCGATCTCGCCCTTCGGGTCGACGACGAACGGGAGAACGAATTCATCGTTCACGCCGGCGGCGTAGGAAGCCTCGACACCCGCGACCGCAGATGCGGCGACGGGGCCCTTGGCGAAGCTCATGACGTCGTAGGACAATTGGATGCGGCCCCAGTTCTTGTCGCGGTCCATCGCATAATAACGACCGTGGACGGAGGCGATCCGGCCGTAGGCGTTCTTCGCAAAATCGGCTTCGAGGGCCTTGATGTAGGTCGTCGCGGACTGCGGCGGGACGTCGCGTCCGTCGAGGAAGGCGTGCATGTACGCCTGTTCGATGCCGTTCTTCTTGGCGATCCGGAAGAGCGCCTTGATGTGTTCGATGTGGGAGTGCACGCCGCCGTCGGAAAGCAGGCCGAAGACATGCAGCTTGGAATGATGCTTCTTGACGTGGTCGAACGCCTGGACGAAGGCGGGGTTCGTGCAGAACGATCCGTCCTTGATCGCGACGTTGACGCGCGTGAGGGACTGATAGACGATGCGGCCGGCGCCGATGTTCATATGGCCGACTTCGCTGTTGCCCATCTGGCCTTCGGGCAGGCCGACGGCTTCGCCGGAGGCGTCGAGCGAGGTGTTCGGATATTCTTTGAAAAGGCGGTCGAGATTCGGCTTCTTCGCAAGCGCGAAGGCGTTGCCCTCGTATGCCTTGCCGTAGCCGATGCCGTCCATGACGATGAGAACCGTTGGTTTTTTCATGTTTTCACTCCTACCCAGTAAATTATACTATGAAAGATGTTTTATTGAAAGCGGATCGGCGCGGTTGTAAGCATTTACACATTTCCGATTGCAGGTATCAACGGCAATTGATTTGATATAATAGAGTGTGAGGTGACTTCCATGCCCAACAGCAAACTCGCAAAACTCCTCGCCGTGCTGGAATCAAAGATTCCATCCGGCAACGTCAACTATGTCGTCCCCGATCTCTGGAACGCCTGGGATTACGCCGGCGCCGAACTCCGCAGGCTTCCGTCGGGGGAACTGCTCGTCAACCCCTACCGCTTCTACGCCGCCGTCATCCGTGACCGCATCATGGCCGGCGCGGATCCGGATGGCGACTACGCCCGCTCGCTCTCGAAGACCAAAGGCGAGAAGCCGAAAAAAGGCTATTTCGGCGGCGACTGGGTCCGCAAGGCCGTGCTTTACTCGACGATGATCCGTACGTCGACCGCGTGGGACCACGACCGCTCCTATTCGCTCGACGTCAACAATTTCGACGGTCTCAAGGAAACCGGCACGTTCGTGAAGACGCTCGCGCTCCTGCCGCTCCTCCGGAAGATGGGCGTCGACACCGTCTACATGCTCCCGATCTCCCGCTTCTCGCTCAAGGACAAGAAAGGCGAGCTCGGCAGCCCGTACGGCGTCGCCTCCTTCTTCGACCTCGACCCCTCGCTGAAGGATCCGTTGACCGGATCGAAGATGACGGTCGAGGAGGAATTCCGCGCCTTCGTCGAAGCCTGCCACATGTACGGCATGCGCGTCGTGATCGACATCATCCCGCGCACCAACGCCGTCGAGAACGATTTGATCCGGGTCCATCCGGACTGGTTCTACTGGATCAAGGCCACCGAGATCGGCAACTACAAGGTCCCCTACGTCGACGGCCTCGAGAACACGATCCCGCCGAACCCCAAATACATGCCCCAGGTCTACGCCTCCCCCGACGTCCAGCGCCATATCGCGATGTTCCAGAAGAACCCGAAGGAACAGAACCCGAAACTGTGGGAGGAAGTCCTCAAGGACGATCCGGCCAACCTGATCACGCTCGTCGAACAGAAGTTCAACCTGAAGGTCGCCCCGGCCTTCTCCGACCACATCAACGACGTCCAGCCGCCGTGGACCGACGTCACCTTCTTCCGGATGTTCCTCGACCATCCGAAGGAGACCGCCAAGTACCTGAAGGACGTCAACACGCCGCCCTACATCCTGTTCGACACGATCAAGGCGAACCTCTTCGCCGGCAACCAGCCGAACATGGAGTTGTGGAACACGCTCGCCGGCATCATCCCGTATTATCAGAAGAACTTCGGAATCGACGGCGCGCGCATCGACATGGGCCACGCGCTGCCCCGCGAACTGCTCGACATGATCATCTCCGCAGCCAAGCGGAACGACCCCGACTTCGCCTTCATCGCCGAGGAGCTCAACACCGACAACGCCGCCAAGGCGAAGGAGCTCGGCTACAACATCATCATCGGCAACGGCTTCTGGATGGAACCGCGCATCTGGGAAAAGAAGTTCCACAAGTTCGTCTACGGCGCGAAGGACATCGCCCTGCCGATGTTCGCCTGCGCCGAGACGCACGACACCGCCCGCATCGCCGGACGCGAGGGCGGCAAGCGCCTCGCCCGCATGGTGACGGTCCTCAACATGCTGCTTCCGAACCTCGTCCCGTTCATCAACTCCGGCCAGGAAGTCTATGAGGTCCAGCCGATGAACACCGGCGTCGACTGCACCGACAAGGACAAGTTCAACCTTCCCAAGGAAGACCTCTTCTACGGGAAGCTCGCCCTCTTCGACAAGTACGCGTTCCATTATATGGCTCCGGACCGCTGGGAACTCGCCGACCATCTCACCGGCGTGAAGGAAATCCGCGCCCGCTGGCTCGACCAGATCACGGACCTCGCGGCCTACGTCCCGATCTACTTCGGCGAATTCGACACTCCCGCCGTCGGCGTCTCCTATTTCGACAAGAAGACGAAGAAATGCCTCCTCGTCCTCGCCAACGCCGACTACAACAACGAGGTCCGGGTCGTCGCCCAGCTCCAGACCCTGCGCGAGAAATCCGGCTGCTTCGCCCGCGAAGGAAGACTCGTCTACGCGACCTACGAGATGCCGCGCAACTTCAGCCAGTTCACCCCCGAAGGCAACGTCTGGCTCCATATGGGACCCGGCGAAGTCAAGGTCATCGAACTCTGACCCCAAACAAAACGAAAACACGACCGTAAGGTCGTGTTTTTTGATGTGCGGGGCCGGTCGCCGCCTATTCGCCGACGGATTCGGTCTTCCGGTTCAACCGGTCGAAGACGTTCACCATGGGCATGATGAGGAGCACGTAGAACGTCACTTCGATCGGCATCTTGAGCAGCCTGAGCGGCAGCGCGAGCCAGATCGAATAGCCGGGCACCGTGGTCCAAAGCCAGATCGGCGTCAAGAGTAGCGACGTCAGGACGTACATCACGATCACCGCGAACAGCACCTTCTGCGGTTTGTAGAGCGTTCCCGATCCCTTGCGGAGGAGGAAGTTGATCGCCGCGATGCCAAGCGCCGCGAACAAGGCGAAACCCGAAAGGAGGAGCTTGGCGCTCGCGTCGAGCGTGCTCGAGTAGACCTTCTCGATGTCGAAGAAAAACCATGTGGACAGCCCGAGCAGGACGCCGGCGGCGATGTAGTTGAGCCTGTAGAAGAGGCTCTTCTCACCGCGGAAGACGGACCGGATCAAGAGGGCCGGGATGATGCCGTACAGCGCCGCGTTCAGGGTGTAGCCGGGATGGAAGACGTATCCCTTCGCAAGCCCGAACAGGAAGAAGCCGAGGAGGTCCTGGACGATCCCGGCGATTCCGCCGTAGACGGGGCCGTAGAAGACGCCGGCGAGGATGATCGGCAGGTAGCCGATCGAGAACCGGATCACCGGATGCGCGGTCGGCGGCAGCGAGATGGCGAGGAATTCGGCGAGGATGACGCCGATCGCCACGAGCATGCCGGTGAAGATCGGTTTTTGCAACTGCTTAGCGTACATGCGGCTCCTTTGACCGGTCGAGGTCGAAATCGACCGGACCGCGTCCCGTCGATTCCAGGAAGCGGTTGATTTTCGAGAAGGGACGGGACCCGAAGAACCCGTAATGCGCGGACAGGGGAGAGGGATGGGGGCTTTCGACGATCAGATGGCGGGGGTCCGTGAGGAGCGCCTTCTTCGCCCGCGCGTTCGCGCCCCAGAGGACGAAAACGAGCGGTGCGGGATGCTGGTTCAAAAGCGCGATGACGGCGTCGGTGAAGGTCTCCCAGCCGAGGTTCTTGTGCGAGAGCGGCCGATTTTTCGCGACCGTCATGATCGTGTTGAGGAGGAGCACGCCGCGCTGTGCCCAAAGCGTCAGGTCGCCCGACGGGACAGGCGCGACGCCGAGGTCGTCGGCGAGTTCCTTGAAGACGTTTTGGAGCGACGGGGGAAGCGGGATCCCGTCGGGGACCGAGAAGCAGAGCCCCATCGCCTCGCCCGGGTTGTGGTAGGGATCCTGTCCGAGGATGACGACCTTGACGGAAGCGTACGGGGTGAGCCGGAAAGCCTGGAAGACGCGGTCGATCGGCGGGTAGCACGGCCCGGCCTGGTATTCCGCCTTGACGCGCGCGGTCAGTTCCTTGAAGTACGGCTTCTGAAACTCCCTTTCGAGAAGGAACCCCCAGTCGTTGTCAAGCACGGGGTTCTTCCTTCTTCGCGGGAATGCGCGAGACGCAGGAGGCGGACTTGCATCCGCCGCAGCCTTCGAAGCCCTCGGGGAATTCGCATCCCTCCGGGGCCTTGGTCTTTTCGTTCAGTTTGTAGGAGAGGACGTAGATCGCGATCAACACGCAGAGCACGATCCCGCCGATGAGATAAGGCATCTGGATCACCACCGTCCGTAACGATATTATATCACATAAGCAAGGGAGAGAAAAAAGGTTTGCGCGGACGCAAACCCGGAGTTCTAGTCGATTGCCTTGACGCGCGCAAGCAATTCTTCCGACAAGGACCGGAGCCGCTCGGATGCGGCCGCGGGGTCGCGGTCGACGACGCCGACATAGATTTTGAGCTTCGGCTCGGTTCCTGACGGACGCAGGACGAACCAGGCGTCCTCGTCGAGGATGAACTTCATGACGTTGGATTTCGGGAGGGACAGGCGGGTGCGAAGGCGTCCTTCGATCCGTGTCGAGGCCTGATAGTCCTCGCGGACCTTGACCCGGAGTCCCGCGACTTCCATCGGCGGATTCAGGCGAAACGCCTCGACGATCCGGTCGATCCGCTTCGCCCCTTCGGCGCCGAACAGGTCGATGTTGTGGAGCGCCTCGAGATGGGTGCCATAGATGGCCGAGATTTCGGAAAGGCGGTCGGCGAGGGTCTTGCCCTGCAACTTCCAGTAGTTAGCGGCTTCGCAGGCGAGGAGGAGCGCCTGGAGCGAGTCCTTGTCGCGGACGAAGTCCTTGACCACGTAGCCGTAGGATTCCTCATAGCCGAACAAAAATGTACGGTCCGTGCCTTCGAGGAAGCGCGCCTGTTCGCCGATGAACTTGAATCCGGTGAGGGTCGAGACCACTTCGAAACCATACGCGCGGGCGATCTTCGCGCCGAGGTCGGAGGTGACGATCGTGTTGAAGACGACGCCCTTCGCGGGCAGGCCGCCGCGTTCCTTCAGGCCCGCGAGCAGATAATCGATCAGGATCGCGCCGGTCTGGTTGCCGGTGAGCAGGCGGTAGCCCATGCCTTCCCGAACGGCGATGCCGAGGCGGTCGGCGTCGGGATCCGTCGCGACGAGCAGGTCGGCGTCGACTTCGAGGCCCTTGGCGATCGCCAGCGTGAACGCCTCCGGATTTTCCGGGTTGGGCGATTTGACGGTCCCGAAGAACGGGTCGTGGACCATCTGCTCGGCGACCGCGTCGAACGCGTAGCCGGTCTCCCTGAGGAGCCGCGCGCCGATTTCGGCGGAGGTGCCGTGCAGCGGCGTGAAGACCAGTTTCAGCGTCCGTTCGAGTTCGGGCCGGATCTGGACCGTCTTGACCCGTTCGAGATAACGGCCGTCGATCTCGGCGCCGATCGAAACGAGCAGGCCCTTGCGTTTCATCTGGCCAAGGTCGGCACACGGGATCGCGAATGGATCGGCGACGGACTCGACCAGTCCGGCGATCTCGTCGGCGTAGTCGGGCGTGAACTGGCAGCCGTATTCGTCGTAGATCTTGTATCCGTTATATTTGGGGGGGTTGTGGCTGGCGGTGACGACGATCCCGGCGAGGGCGCCGAGGTCGCGGACCGCGAAGCTCAGTTCGGGGGTCGGGCGGAGGGCGTCGAAAAGATACGCGCGGATTCCGTGCGCCCCCATCACCTTCGCCGATTCCTCGGCGAACTCGCGGGACATGTTGCGGTTGTCATGGGCGATCACGACGCCGCGGGAAAGCGCGGCGGGGACGTATCGGTTCTCCAGATAGCGGGCCAGGCCTTCGTTCGCGCGACGGACGGTATAGACGTTCATCCGGTTCGTCCCGGCGCCGACGACGCCGCGGAGGCCGCCCGTGCCGAACGCGAGGGACGTATAGAACATGTCCTCCAGTTCGCTTTGGGTCTTGTTCTCGAGGTCCCGGCGGACGGTCGGATCGAGATCGGTCCGTTCCGCCCAGCGCTGATAAACGATATGCCACATGGGTACCACTCCTTCTTCCGGCGATCGGCCGTTGTTCCAGAAAAAATACTTTTGAACTCGTCAAAAGTATTTTTGGTCGCTAGCGGATGTAGTCGACGACGCCCTCCCGGATCGTCTTCGGATCCGGATCGGGACCGGCCGGATGGCCGATGCAGATGGCGCAGTCGTGTTCGTAGCCCTCCGGGATCTTCAGGAGGCGGTTCACGTCGACGACGTTGGCCTGGTGGAACATGTACCGCGTCTGGCCGACGATGACGCTGCCGAGGCCGAGCGATTTCGCCGCGAGGGCGATGTTCTCGATCGCGCAGCCGCAGTTGATCTCGCTGAACCCCTCGATCGCCGAACTGAGGAAGATCACCACCGGGGCGTGGTAGAAGACATGGTAGCCGGGTTCCTTCTTGATGCCGAGGCGGTCCATCCCGGCGAGGATCATGTCGTTCACCGTCTCGATCGTCTTCGGATCGGTCATGACGGTGAAGTGCCAGGACTGCTTGTTGCGCGCCGTGGGGGCGTGTATGCCGCATTCGACGATCAGCTTGAGCATCTCTTCGGAGACGGGCTCCTCGGAATACTGGCGGATGCTGCGCCGCGACATGATGAGATCGATCATCGGGTTCTTCATGACGGATTCCTCCTAGTCTTCGATAACCTTCGGGTTGAGCAGCGGATGACAGGGTTCGGCGACTTCCATCGTGAAGCTCGCGGCCTTCTTGCCGCAGTTCACGGCTTCGTGCATCGAGAGTCCCTTGACGAGACCGTAGACGGTACCGGCGACGAGCGCGTCGCCGCACCCCGACGACGAGACGGGATTCTTCGTCTCGAAAATCGCGGTCTGGTAGATGCGGCGGTCGATGTTGTAGGTGATCGGATCGGCGCCGTTGGTGACGACGACGGTCCGAATGCCCGATCCGAGCAAATCCTTGACGCCGTAGATGATGTCGACGGCGTCGTGTCCGAGCAATTCGGACAATTCGCCGCGGTTGACCTTGAGGAGCCAGATGCGGTCGAGGAAGGGAAGGATGCGGACGACCTTCGCGCGGCTCACGCCGTCGACGACGATCTTCTTGTGACGGTAGGCGGAGGTGAGCGCATCGATCACGGGAGCGGGCAGATTGGCGTCCAGGACAAGGATGTCGAAGCCTTCGATATAGGCGGCGAACCGGTCGAAATCGGCGGGGACGAGTTCCTCCATCACGCGGAAATCGTTCACCGCGGTCGCCAGCACGCCGTCGTGCGAATGGATCGAAAGGTATTTTCCGGAAGGACCGGGACGGGATATTGACATCGGATAGCGGATGCCGGCCTGTGCGAGATGGCTCTTGATGAAGGCCGAGAACAGGTCGTCGCCGAGGAAGGTGAGCAGATCGACGTCGAGGCCGAGGCGGGTCAGGTTCTCGGCGATGTTCTTGGCGACGCCGCCGACGGACAGTCCGACGACGCCCGGATTGGAATCGCCCATTTGTACTTGCCCGGCGCCGACGCCGGAGACGTCGAGGACCGCGGCGCCGATGACGAGGATCCTGTCCATGCTATTCGAGGATGTTGGACGTGATGAAGTCGACACCCATCTTGATCAGCTTCTCGGCGACCGTCTTGTCGTCGACGGTCCAGACCGCGACCTTGAGGCCGATCAGGTGCGCGCGCTTGAGCAGGTCTTCGTTCACCTGTTCGTAATGGACGTCCATCCCGATCTGATGCTTTTCGCAGAATTCGATGCCTTTGTCCGTCACTTGGCTCATCAGGTACATCATGTCGAGGGACGGATGGGTCTTCTTCAAATAACTCAGATAACGATCGTCAAAGGAGATGATGGTCGTTTTTTCTTCCATTTTGTGTCTTGCGATTTCCGCGACGATCATCTCGACATGGTCCGTCGAGAGGCCTTCCTTCAGTTCGACGAAGGCGTTTTTCTTGTACGTTCGGCAGATGACGAGGTATTCCTCGAGGGTCGGAACGCAGATGTTTTCCGAGAGGTTGCCCGTCTTGCGGTCGATCAGGGAAAACTTCCGAAGCTCGTCGTAGCGGAAGGAGGGGATATAGAGGTTGAGCAGGCCGAGGCGGAGCAGGGTGTCGTCGTGGCTGACGACGATTTTGCCGTCCTTGGTCGCGCGGACGTCGCACTCGATGCCGAAATAACTGCGGTTGGCCGCGGCCACGAACGCATTGATCGTGTTCTCCGTTTCGATTCCGGAAAGGCCGCGATGGGCGACCATGCCCTTGAAATACTTGTCGATTTTCACCGTATTCATTGTGTCACGCTCGCTTCGTTGGTCCTTACTCTATCATTTTACCATCAAGCGCCGATTTTTGACACATCAATCAACGATTTTTGGCGAACCATTCGCCCGCGCGCGAACGGCATGATATAATCAATGCGGAAGGTCCGGTGAGACAGATGGAACAAGGAACGGTCCGCCTCAATTTCAACAAGATCAGAACCGCCCGCGCGACGGAAAAGAACCTGCTGGTCGGGATGTTCTCCGTCATCCCGATCGTCGTGATCCTCTTCAACCTCGGCATCTTCTCCGCCATCTACTTCTCCGGCGAGCCGATCGAGTTCAACGGCGTGCTCCGCTATCCAGGCGATCCGCTGTACGTGAGCGGGTTCGTTTCGCTCGTCCAGTGGTTCATCGCCGTGATCGCGGTGTTTTTGATCCTGATCGCCGCCCTGAACGTCGCCAATCGTCCCGTCCGGCATCTGCTTGCGGTCGATGACGAAGGCAACCCGATGGTGCTCGTCCGCACCCGTCGCACCGACACCCTCCATACCGTAAACGCCGTGCACGCGTTCGACCGCAAGACCCGGACGGTCTTCTCGGAAACCGTCGCCGCCGGCAACCCCGTCCTCGCCGACGACGAGGCGTTCGCCTGGTTCGAAGCGAAAGAAGCCGATTCCCCGTGGACCGCGCGGCGGCGTTTCGGCCGCGTGATCCTCGAAAAATCGGCCGACGCCGGCTATGCGGGCTTCCACGAACGCATCGTCACCACCTACCGGATCCGCTTGAACGCGTCGGGAACGCCCGCTTCGGCGGTCCTGACGGTCGCGCGCCGGTCGGCCAACCGAGTCAGCGTGCAACTCGTCAAGCGCTTCGTCTATCAGGATGTCGGATCGCACGTCCGCTTCGACCTGCCTTCCGAACTGCGCGCCAAACTCGACGGCGCACGGCTTCTGTAACGACACAACGAAAAAAGAGCTTCCCGGGTGGTCTCGGGAAGCTCTTTTTATCATGCTATTCGACGATTTCTTCGCATTCCGCGTCCTTGCCCTTGATCAACGGCGAGACGCGCTTGTAGATCAGGATGACGATCGCGGAGATCACGAGGCCTTTGAACACGTTGAACGGCACGATCCCGAAGAGCACGCCGGTCCGCGCGTCGGTGACGTAGGGCAGCGCGACGGAGAATTGCAGGATCAACTCGTCCATCGACAGCCCCATCATCCCGGCATACCAGGGCAACAGCACGAACCAGTTCAGAAGCGCGCCGGCGAGGGTCATCGCGACGACCCCGGCGACGAGGCCGAGGAGGGCCGCCTTGCGGGTCCGGTGGTAATGGTAGATCATGGAAGCCGGCAGGACGAACGAGATCCCAATCAGAAAGTTCGCCAGTTCGCCGATCCCGATGGTCACGGAACCTTCGATGAGCAGGTTCAAGAGGACCTTGATCGCCTCGATTGCGACGCCGGCGAGCGGGCCGAGCGCGAAGGCACCGATCATCACCGGGATCTCGGAGAGGTCGAGTTTCAAAAACGACGGGCCGAGGAACGGCAGCGCGAATTCCGCGAGCATGACGACCGCCGCCATCGTGCCGAGGATCGCGACGAGCGCGAGCCAGCGGACCGGCGTGGTCTTCTTCGGCTTGCATTTGACGTTCTGGTTGACCATGATTGACCTCCCATGAAAAATCGCCCCGGATTTGGGGGCGATTGGACGTGCGTAAAACGTACGTGTCTTCTTCCATCCAGACTGTACTGTCGGTCCGGGAATTCCACCCGATCGTGCCAAAGCTCGCGGACTGTCACCGCCGGTGGGGAATCGCACCCCGCCCCGAAGACGATCATTCAATTTTTCAAGCAGATTATACACCCAAACGGTCCGAAAAGCAAGCGGTTGTCAGCCGACGATCGCGAAGGCGCGGATCGGCGAGCCGTCGACGCCTTCGAGTTTGAGCGGCGCCGCGGAGAGGAAGAACTCGTCCGGCAGCCGCGCGAGGTTGCAAAGCGTCTCGACGATCACGATCTTCGCCCCGAGCAGGTCGGCGTGGCAAGTCGCGTTGTCGACCGCGCCGTATTTCACCGAGGGCATGTCGACGCCGAGGAGGACGATGCCGCGGTCTTTCAGGAAGGGGAACAGCGATGGCTCGAACCCGGGATGGTTCGCGAAATAGGCCGGATCGTCGAACGTCGTTTCCCAGCCGGTCGACAGGAGCACGCGCGGGCGCTTGACGGACAGCCGGTTCCACGCGGCCTCGAGGTCGGCCGTGCGGACGATCCCATCGACGGGGACGACCTTCAGAAGCACGGCGCGGCCGACGCAGGCATCAAGCGGAATCGAATCGACGCCGTCGCCCTTCGCGAAGTAATGGCGCGGCGCGTCGAGGTGCGTGCCGACGTGCATCGACGTCGTCACCGTCTTCAGGTTGAAGCCGACCGGATCGTGGACCAGCGCGTCGGCGGTTTGAAACGGCGGATCGCCGGGATAGACCGGCGTCGCCTTCGACAGGACGCGCGTCAGGTCGACGATCGCCTCATTCTTCATCGTCCGTCGCCTCGGTGTAGTTGGCCTTCTCGGATGCGGACATCCGGGCGATGACGATGTAGCGGTCAAGCTTGGCGAACGTCACCGCGTAGGTTTCGGTCCCGCGGATCTCGCCTTCGTAGGTGCCGTAGGACACTTCGAGCGAAAGCAGGTCGCCTCCATGCGAGAAGGTGACGGAGACGGTCGCGAAGGTGACGTTCGTGACCATCGGGGGAACGTAGAAGGTGGACTGGATGGCGTTGGCGTCGAATTCGAAGAGCACCGTGCACTGGTCTGGATCGACGAGGATCGATTCGTCGCGGATGTCGCCGTCGTCGATCGTCTTTTTCAGGAAGGAGCGGTACAGCGTCTCGAAGGCGGCGCCGGTCCCCGCCGTCCAGGTGCGGGAGATCGTGCCGTTCTCGTTCTTGGCGACATAGATGCGTCCGTCTTCGAACTGCGTCTCCGACTGCTGGAAACGTTCCGGTTCGGTGATCGAGGTGACGACGAAGGCGATCAGGTCGTCGGTCCCGCCATTCTTCAGCCTGACCGACATCGTCTCCTCGGACACGTTGTCGCCCGCGGTGTAGGTTCCTTCATAGGACAGGGTGAAGCTCTTCGCGTCGAGCCAGTCGTCGATCGCCTCGTTCATCAATCCGAAGGCTTCTTCGACCGAATAATCCGGAATCGTGCGCTGGCAGGACAGGAGCGCGCCGGCGAAAAGCGCGCAAAGGAATGCGATGAGCGGTTTTTTCATGATGGTTCACCTCGATGAAGATTATAACAGATTCGACGCGCCGGCGCATTAAAAACCGATGGAAAAAAGGACCCCGGAAAAATCCGGGGTCCAGGGTCATTTGAGGCAGGCGGGCTCGATGTGCCAGATGCCTTCGGCGTATTCGCGGATCGAGCGGTCGGAGGAGAAGACGCCGCTCTTCGCGATGTTGAGGACGACCATCCGCCACCAGTTCCCGGCGTCGCGGTAGGCGGCGTTCGCACGCTCATGGGCCGCCGCATACGCACGGTAGTCGCGGAGGATCAGGTAGGTGTCGTCGTACAGGAGCCGTTCGTAGATTTCGCGGAACTCGTTTTGATCGACGTTGGCGAAGAACCCGTTCACGAGCCGGTCGAGCACGAGGCGCAGCTCCGGATCCGATTCGTAATGGTCCATCGGCCGGTAGTTCCGCTCGCGGGCGATGCGGGTGACGTCTTCGGAACGGAGTCCGAAGATGAAGATGTTCTCGTCGCCGACGAGTTCGTGGATTTCGACGTTGGCGCCGTCCTCGGTGCCGATCGTGAGCGCGCCGTTCATCATGAACTTCATGTTCCCGGTGCCGGAAGCCTCCTTCGAGGCGGTCGAGATCTGTTCGGACAGGTCGGCGGCGGGCATGATCTTCTCGGCATAGCTGACGTTGTAATTCTCGACGAAGACGACCTTGAGGAGGGCGTTCGTGTCCGGATCGCCGTTCACCCTGTCGCCGATCGTGTTGATCAGCTTGATGACCTTCTTGGCGAAATGGTAGGCCCCGGCCGCCTTCGCGCCGAATATGAAGGTGTGCGGGACATAGGACGCCTTGAAGACCGGGTCGGTCTTGAGCCGTTCGTAGACGGCCATGATGTGGAGCGCGTTGAGCAGCTGGCGCTTGTATTCGTGGAGCCGCTTGACCTGGATGTCGAAGATCGAGTCGGGGTCGACGACGACGCCGTGTTCGGACTTGATCCTGGCGGCGAGCGCGACCTTCTTGGCATGCTTCATCGCCGACAGCGACGCCAGGACGGACGGGTCGTCGGCGAAGCGTTCGAAGTCGGACAGCCGGGCGGGATCGTGGCGCCAGGCCGTGCCGATCGAGGCGTCGAGGATCGCCGCGAGCTCGGGATTCGAGTGGATCAGCCAGCGGCGGTGGGTGATGCCGTTGGTGACGTTCTTGAACTTGTCCGGATCGAGCCGGTAGAAATCGCTCATCTCGATGTTCTTCAGGATCTCGGTGTGCAGCTTGGCGACGCCGTTCACGGAGTTGCAGGCGACGAGGCAGAGGTTCGCCATGCGGACCTGGCCGCCGGCGATGACCGCCATCCGGTTGACGAGGTCGATCTGGTTGTAGGAATACCGTTCGAGGAGCCGGTTCGTGAAGCGGCGGTTGATCTCCTCGATCAGCTGGAAGATGCGCGGCAGCACCGGCTGGATCAGGTAGACCGGCCACTTCTCGAGCGCTTCGGACATGATCGTGTGGTTCGTATAGGCGGTCGAGGCGGACACGATCGCCCAGGCGTCGTCCCATTCCATCCCTTCCTCGTCGAGCAGGATGCGGAGCAGTTCGGGGATGATCAGGGTCGGATGCGTGTCGTTGATGTGGAAGACCGCCTTGTCGGCGAGGTTCGCGAGGGTTTTGTACTTCGCCTTATGGCGGCGGAGCACGCTTTTCACGCCGGCCGAGGTGAAGAAGTACTGTTGCATCAGCCTCAGCCTTTTCCCATCCTCGGTGGTGTCGTCCGGATACAGGAAACCGGACAGCTTCTGCAGGTCGAACTCGTATTCGAAGGCGGAGCGTCCTTTCGGGTACTTGCGGGAAGGTTCGGCGTTCCACAGCCTGAGATGGTTCACGACGCCGTTGTCGGCGCCGACGATCGGCACGTCGTAGGGGACGGCCTTGACGAACATCGCCGGCTTGTAGACGAGTTTCCCGTCGATCCAGTCGACGTGGCCGCCGTAGGCGACGTCCTCGGCCTCCTCTTCCTTGCGGACTTCCCAGACGTAGCCGTCGGAGAGCCAGTTGTCGGGCCGTTCCTCCTGGTAGCCGTTCCTGATCGCCTGGCGGAACAAGCCGTAGCGGTAGCGGATGCAGTGGCCGAAGCCGGGGTAGCCGAGCGAGGCCAGCGAATCGAGGTAGCAGGCGGCGAGGCGGCCAAGGCCGCCGTTGCCGAGACCGGGGTCGGATTCGTACTCCTCGAGTTCGTTCAGATCGATTCCGAGCTCGTCGAACGCCGCGAGGGCGACGTCGCGGACGCCCATGTTGATCAGGTTGTTGGTGATCAGGCGCCCCATCAGGAATTCCATCGAGAAATAGTAGACTTCCTTGGCGTCGCGGGAGGCGAGCCGCTCCGTGGTCGCGATCCAGTCGTCGGCGACCGCCTCGCGGACGAGGGTCCCGAGCACGTTGAAACGCTGCCGGACGCTCGAGGCGGCGACGTCGGTCATATAGGTCGAACGGAGGCGTTCTTTGAACGCCTTCACGAACGTTGCGGTGGATTTGAATGGGCCTTTGTTCATCGGGAAGCACCTCACGTCAAGCATTATATCATCGCTGCCCCGCGCGCGAAAACACGACTTGCGGGAAAACGGTTACAACATCGTCGTATAGAGCCGCAGGTACGCCTTTGCGCTGGCCTCGACCGGGAAGCGGACGGCCATCGCGTTCTCGACGAGCCGGTCCCAGTCGTCCTTGCGGTGGACGAACAGGTTGTAGGCGTTCTGGAACTGGTAGACGAGGTCGCGGGCGTCGTAGTTGTAGAACTTGAAGCCGTTGCCGCGCTTGGCGACCGCATCGAAGGTCTCGACGGTGTCGTTCAGCCCGCCGGTCTGGCGGACGATCGGAATCGTCCCGTAGCGCAGCGCGATCATCTGGCCGGTGCCGCACGGTTCGAACCTGGACGGCATCAGGAAGACGTCGGCGCCGGCGTAGATCGCGTTCGGATTGGCGGAATCGTAGCCGATGTTGAGGCGGATGCGGCCGGGGTACTTGCGTTCGAACGCCCGCAGGCCTTCGACGTATCGGTCGTCACCCGTGCCGAGCAGGACGAATTCGACCTCCGGGAGGGCCATGATGTCGTCCATCGCCGAAAGCAGGATGTCGAACCCCTTCTGTTCGGCGATGCGGGTGACCATCCCGACGACGAAGCGCCGTTCGCCCTCGAAGAGACCCATCGTCTGCTGGAGATGCGCCTTGCAGATGCGCTTGCCGGTCGCGGCGGTCTGGGCGTCGTAACGTTTCCGGATCGTCAGGTCGTTCTCCGGTCCGATCGCGGCGTCGAGGCCGTTCAGGATGCCGTAGAAGTCGCGGTCCCGCCGAAGGAAGGCCTCGATCAGGTTCTTCGCATAGTACTCGTAGTGCAGTTCGTCGCGGTAGGTCGGCGAGACCGTCGTGATCCGGCCGGCATTGTAGAGCGCCGACTCCAGGAAGTTCACGTGCGGCGAGGTGATCTGGTAGTCGGCGACGCCGAGCTTTCGGATCACGTCGGAGGAGGCGACGCCCTGGTATTCGACGTTGTGGACGGTGAGGATCGTCTTGATGTTCCTGTACCGCTCGTCGCGTTTCAACAAGAGCGGGATCAGTCCCGGATGCCAGTCGTGGATGTGGACGATGTCGGGAACCTCATCGAGCGCGCCGAAAAAGCCGATCGCGGCCTTCGCGAAGAAGGCGAAGCGGTCGCCGTCGTCGGCGTAGCCGTAGAGGTTGGGACGGTCGAAGAAATCATAGGATTCGACGAAGTGGAAGACGGCCCCGTTGTCGGTGATGCGGTAGAGCGAGGTCTTGTAGTTTTCCCCGCCGTAGGCGACGATCTGGTCGCAGACGTTTTCGAGGAACAGTTGGTATTTCTCCTTGATCTTGGCGTACAGCGGCATCATCACGTGGGAACGCACGCCGAGGCCGGGATAATGGACGGCGAGCGCGCCGACCACGTCGGCGAGGCCGCCCGTCTTCACGAACGGCTGGCATTCGGCGGCGATCTGCAGGACCTTGAGGTTCTCGTCGTTGGCGACGATCTGCTTCTTCTCGGTGATGAAGAGGTCGTCGGCGTCGCCGAAGATTTCCGCACCGGGCAGCACGACGGTCTCCTTGTCGAGGACCGCGCCCTTGACGACGGCGCCTTCGCCGATCACGCACTGGTTCATCACGACCGAGTCGAGCACGGTCGCGCCCTTCCTGACGACGGCCTTGCGGCCGATGAGAGAGTTGTAGACGACGCCCTCGATCACGGCGCCGGAGGCGACGATCGCGTTCTTCACTTCGGCGTCGGGACCGTAGCGCGACGGCGAGGACATCGTCTCCTTGGAGTAGACGGGACGGTTCGGATTGAAGATCTGGCTCTTGACGTCGAGTTCGAGGAGCGCCATGTCGGCGTCGTAGAGGTCCTTCGGATTCTCGATCATGAAGCAGGCGGACTCGAACACGTAGGTGTTCTTGACCAGTTCGGGGGCGTAGTCGAAGACCTCGAGCATGTTGCGGAAGTTGATCGCGTCGTAGTCGAGGATGTAGGAAAGGAGCGTCTTGCGGGAAAGGATGAAGGTGTTCAGACGCTTCCCGTCGACGTCGCGGACCTCCGTCAGATCCGCCTTCTTCATGAGATGGTCGTGGAGGACGACGTTGAAGTCGATGTTCCAGACAAGGTTGGCGGAAGTGACGACGACGAACTCCTGGGTGCTTCGGAGGAAATATTCCTGATGCTCGTACATCCGCTGGAAGCTGATCGCGTCCTCGTAGGTGAGGTTCAGGTTCTTCGGCTGGAGGATGAAGATGCCGTCCTTGCGGCGGGAGAGGTCCCACCGCTCGCCTGAGCCGATGTGGTCGGCGAGCGACCGGTAGTTGCCGTAGGGGAAGATGGCGACGTTCTTGATCCCCGAGTTCTTGCAGTTGGACAGGGTGAAGTCGACGAGGCGGTATTTCGCCCCGAACGGCAGCGCCCCGGGCATGCGGTGGCGGGTCAGTTGAGCGAAATTGCCCTTGGAGGTCGCGTCCACGACCATGAACAGGTCATTCATCGATCTCACCCAGTTCCTTGAGGTTGGACTGGTCGAGCACGACCGGTTCCTCCGACTCGAGCCGATAGTTTTCCGGCACGATCACGCCCTTGTTCACGATGACGTGCCTGAGGACGGCGTTTTCCGAGACGAACACGTCGGGGAGTACGACGCAGTCCTCGACGCGGGCGTTCTTCATGATGACGGTGCGGTAACTGATCGTCGAGTGGACGACGCTCCCGTCGATCACCGACCCATCGGCGATCACCGACGACTTGACCGATCCCGAGGACAGCACGACATGGGGCGGAAGGTTGAGCGATTTGGAATAGACGGGCAGATTCTTGGAAGAGTTGAGTCCAAGGAAATCGGGGTCGTTTAGCATGTCCATGTTCGCCGCGTAGAGCGATTCGACGGTGCCGACGTCGCGCCAGTAGTCCTTGAAGCGGTAACAGGAGACCGCAAGGCCGGTCCGGATCGCGTGCGGGATCACGTTCTTCCCGAAATCGACGAGCTCGTCCTGCGGTCCGCCGTCGAGCAGCCGCTCGAGGTCGCGGGTGTTGAACAGGTAGATCCCCATCGAGGCGAGCGTCGACTTGGGGTGCTCCGGCTTCTCTTCGAATCCGACGATCCGGTCCTTCGCGTCCGTCTCGATGATGCCGTAGCGGGAGGGGTCCTCCCAGTCGACCTCGATCGCCGCGACGGTGGCGACCGCCTGGTGGCCGATATGGTGGGCGAGCATCTTCTGGTAGTCCATCTTGTAGATGTGGTCGCCCGACAGGATCAACACGTAATCGGACTGGAACTCGCGGACGAAGTTGAAGTATTGCCGGACGGCGTGCGCCGTCCCCTTCTGCCACATGACGTTCTCGGCCGATGCGTAGGGGGTGAGGAAGCGGACCCCGCCGTCGATGTTGTCGAGGTCCCAGGAAGCCCCCGCGCCGATGTAGTTCATCAGCTCGTAGGGTTCGTACTGCGTGACGATCCCGACGACCTCGACGTTCGAATTGGCGAGGTTGGAGAGGGTGAAGTCGATCAGGCGGTATTTCGCGCCGAAGGACACGGCAGGTTTCGCCGTGTCCTTCGTGATTTCCTTCAACCGGGTTCCCTTGCCGCCGACGAGGATCATGGCGACGAGCGTTTTTTTCATCGGGTCGGAATCCTTTCTTCAATCTTCTTTCGAGGGTTCGAGCGGATCGAGCGGCCGAAACGCGAGGATCGCGCAGGAGAGCGGCGCGACCTTCATCGTGACCGAATGCTCGCAGGCGTGCATCGGTTCGGGGTCGGAGCGGAGCGGCAGGCCGTTGTAGACGTTCGAGCCGCCGTAAACGTCCTTGTCGCTGTTGAGGATTTCTTCGTAGACGCCTTCGCGCGGGACGCCGACGCGGTACGTCTCGTAGGACACGGGCGTCATGTTGAGGACGACGAGGCAGAAGTCGTCCGGATCGGCCGCGTACCGGATGAACGAATAGATCGACTGGTCGCGGTTGGCGGAGTCGATCCAGCGGAAGCCTTCCGGCGACCCGTCGAGTTCGTGCAGCGGCTTGGTCGCGTTGTAGACCTGGATCAGGTCGCGACAATACCGGCCGGCGCGTTCATGCAGCGGATATTGAAGCAGGAACCAGTCGAGTTCCTCCTTGTCCTTCCATTCGTGCATCTGCGCGAATTCCCCGCCCATGAACAATAGCTTCTTGCCCGGATGGGTGAACTGGAGTCCGAGCAGAGTGCGGTAGTTGGCGAATTTCTGCCAGTAGTCGCCCGGCATCTTGTTGACGAGCGAACGCTTCCCGTGGACCACCTCGTCGTGCGACAGGGGCAGGATGAAGCGCTCCGAGAAGGCATACACGAGGCCGAAGGTGATGAGGTCGTGGTGGAACTTGCGGTAGACCGGGTCCTTCTCGAAATAACGGAGGGTGTCGTTCATCCAGCCCATGTTCCATTTGTAGTCGAAGCCGACGCCCCCCTCGGCGACCGACTTCGTCATGTTCGGATAGGTGGTCGAGTCCTCGGCGATGAGGAGCACCGAATGGTCCTCGGCCTTGATCGCGACGGAGACGTTCTGGAGGAATTCGATCGCCGGCCGGTTGGTGCCGACGGCGGAATTGCCGAGATAGTAGACGATGTTGCTGACGGCGTCGATGCGGAAGCCGTCCGCGTGGAAGTAGCGGATCCAGAACAGCGCGTTGGAGATCAAAAAGCTGCGCGTGACGCCTTTGCCGAGGTCGAGGTTGACGGTGCCCCACACGACGTTCTCGCGGATCTTGTAGTCGGCGTACTCGTACGTCGGCTCGCCGTCGAACATGTAGAGGCCGTGGGCGTCCTTGCAGATGTGTCCGGGAACCCAGTCGAACAGGACGCCGATGCCGTTCTCATGGCATTTGTCGATGAAATACATCAGGTCCTTGGGCACGCCGTAGCGGGAGGTCGCCGCGTAATAGCCGGTCCCCTGGTAGCCCCACGACTCGTCGAGCGGATGTTCCACGACGGGCATCAGTTCGATGTGCGAGAAGCCGTTCGCCTTGACGTAGGGAATCAGATAGTCGACCAGCTCGTTGTACTTGTGGAACGACTTGTCCGGTTTCGTCATCCAGGTGCCGAGATGGACTTCGTAGATCGCCATCCGGTCGGCCTCGTGCTTCTTGTTGCGGCGCTTCTCGAGATAGGTCGCGTCGTTCCACTTGTATCCCTCGATGTCGTAGACCTTCGAGGCGGTTTCCGGCCGATGGTCGGCGAAGAAGGCGTACGGGTCGGCCTTGAAGATCGTCTGGCCGTAGCTCGTGACGATGCAATACTTGTATTTCGTCCATTCGCCGAGGCCGGGGATGAACAGGCTCCAGATCCCGGCGGGATCGGTCTTCGCCATCACGTGGGTGCGGGAATCCCAGCCGTTGAAGTCGCCGACGACGGAGACGATCCGGGCATGCGGCGCGTACACGGTGAACCGGACGCCGGACATCGTTCCCGCCGGATCCTTCTCAAGGTGGCTGCCGAAGTGTCGGTAGGCTTCCTGGAGCTTGCCTTCGTTGAACAAAAACAGATCAAACTCGGTCATTTTCGGATGCATCGGTCTCGCTCTCCTCCATCACGCGTTTTATCGTTTCATAGCGGTATCCCTTGTTCATCATGGCGGCTACGAGCTTCGCCCTGAGGGCGTAGCCGTCGAGGGCGGAATCGCGAAGCCGGCGTTTCGCCTTCGCGAGGTCGGCGGCCGCCTTCCCGTCCTCTTCCTCCCCGGCGGGGAAGTCGTCCTTGCGGCCGTCGCAGTAGGCGAACACGACGCCCGCTTCATAACCCTTGCGGTACAGGTAGCCCTTCATCGATTGGCATGCCTTCTCGCGCGGCTGGGCGCGGAGCGCGGGCAGCTTCTTGTCGAACAGGACGGCGAGGTTCCGATGGACGGCGTCGTCTTCGAGGGAACCGACGGCTTCCTCGACATAGTCGCGGTAGACCCCCTTCTGCTCGAGGTCGAAACGGAGTTTCACGGGGCCGTCGCGGCGGACGCCGAAGTGGTAGTCGACGTAGGACAGCGCGTAGGCGCGGTCGTCGACGAAGCCCTTCGCGAGCAGTTTCGCGTAGACCTTGTCGGCCAGGACGGGGTCGGACGTCTTATCGGAAAGGTAGGCGCGGATCTCGCGGGAAGTCCTGGCGGCGCGGGAGATCAGGCGGAGGCAAGCGTCGTAGAGCCCGTCGACGTCGAGCTCCTTCAGAAACCGGGCGTAGGTCGGCTCGTCGACGGTGCGTCCGACGATGAGCCGGAATTCGACGACGAGGTCTTCGGAAAGCCGAAACGGGGCGGTGACTCCGTCATCGCCCGCGATCGTGATCTCGTATTGGCCTTTAGCGTTTCTTGCGAGGCTCTTGACCGTCCTCATGGTGCACGACCGCCTCTTCCCTGCTCGACCATTCGCCGTGGATCTCCGAGGCCGGAGTCACATAGACGAACGCTTTCGGATCGGTGTTGACGATGATGTTGCGGACGATGTGGTATTCGTCGTTCAGGATGACGATGATGAGTATCGTCTTCTTGCTTTCGGTGTAGCCGCCGGTGCTTTGGATCTCCGTCGTGCCGCGGCGCAGCGTCTTGTACAGTTCGGTCTTGATCTCCTTCGGCCTGTCGGTGATGATGTTGACGCATTTCTTCGACTGCGAGCCGATCACGATCGAGTCGGAGACCTTGCCGGAGATGAAGACGACGACGATCGCGTAGAGCGCCGTCAGGATGCCGGCCTTGAGGCCGCCGTCGGCGGCGGGGAAAGTGAGCGCGCCGGCGATGATGATCGTCGCCTCGACCGCGTAGACCGACGCGGCGAGCGACAGGCTGGTGTACTTCTTCACGATCTTGATCGCCGAGTCGGACCCGCCGGTCGATCCGCCGTACTTCAGGACGATCCCGAAACCGGCGCCGACGAGCATGCCGGCGTAGAGGCTCACGAGCAATAAGTCCCCCTCGCCGTAGAGCGCCGACGGATCGGGGACGACCCATTCGAAGAACGCGAGGAGGAGCGGGAACAGGAGCGATCCCATCAAGGTGTTGAGGAACTCGCGCTTGCCGAGGAAGATGAGGGCGGCGAGCAGGAACATCAGGTTATAGACGAGCGAGAAGAACGAAAGCGGCACGTAGGGAAAAAATCGGGTCGTGATGATCGCGATGCCGGTCGCGCCGCCGGTGACGAGGCCCGAGGGGATGACGAAGAAATAATACGCGACGGCCATGATGAAGATGCCGAGGGTGATCCCGAAATACTGTTCGAACTTGCCGATGCGGCGAATCCGGAAGCGCCGCTTTCCCCCCGTGACGAGATTGTCCATGGATGCCTTGATGTCCCCCTAGGTTGCGCTGTTCTGGATCAGATAGGCGTTGATGAACGGGTCGAGATCGCCATCCATGACTTTCTGGATGTTGCCCGTCTCCTGGCTCGTGCGGTGGTCCTTGACCATCGTGTAGGGGCAGAAGACGTAGGAGCGGATCTGCGATCCGAACGCGTTTGAGACGGTGTTGGTCATGAGACCCGAGAGTTCCGCCTGCTTCTTCTCAAGTTCGAGTTGATAGAGTTTGCCCTTCAGGACCTTCATCGCGGTCTCGCGGTTCTGGATCTGGCTGCGTTCGTTCTGGCAGGTCACGACGATCTTGGTCGGCAGGTGGGTGATGCGGACCGCCGAGTCCGTCGTGTTGACCGACTGGCCGCCGTTGCCGCTCGAACGGTACACGTCGATGCGCAGGTCGCCGTCGGGGATCTGGATGTCGATCGAGTCGTCGAGCTCGGGCACGACGGAGACCGAGGCGAAGCTCGTGTGGCGCCGTCCCGCGGCGTCGAACGGCGAGATCCGGACGAGCCGGTGGACGCCCGATTCGGCTTTCAGATACCCATAGGCGTTCTTGCCCGAAACGACGATCGTCGCCGATTTGAGACCGGCTTCCTGACCGTCCTCGTATTCGAGCACGGTCACCTTGAAACGCCGCGATTCGGCCCACCGGAGGTACATGCGGTAGAGCATCTGGGCCCAGTCCTGCGATTCGGTTCCGCCCGCCCCGGGATGGAATTCGATGATCGCGTTGAACTTGTCGTACGGCTTGTTCAGGAAGAGCCGGACGGAGAGTTCGGCGATCTTGCTTCTGAAGCGGAGGGCGTCCTTGTCGACCTCGGTGAGGTCGATCGTCTCGTCGATCAGGGCAAGTTCATAGGTCATCCGGAGCGTCTCGAGGATGTCCTTGATCTCGTCCCGCAGGCCGACGAGGGAGCGGTATTCGTTCATCTCGGCGATGGTCGCCTGGGCGCTCTTCTGGTCATTCCAGAAGCCGTCCGCCTTCGTCTTCGCGTCCAGGTCGGCGATCTTCGCGACGTAGCCGTTATGGTCGAACGATTCCGACAGCTTGGCGAATTCGGCGTCGAGTTCCGCGAGCAGGACCTTCAGTTCCGGATATGTCATGGTGAAAACCCCGTTTCGCGCCTAGCGGCCTTGGCCGTGGCAGTATTTGTACTTCTTCCCCGAACCGCAGGGGCAGGGATCGTTGCGGCCGACCGTCTTGGTGGTGCGGACCGGCTGCTTCTTGACGTTCTCGTCTTCCTTGCCCGAGACCGCGCGGATCGGCCTGGCGACCTGGACGCGCTCGGTGTTCTGGCGCACCTGGGCCTTCAGGACGAAGCGGGTGACGTCGTGCTGGATGTTCTGGATCATCGTCTCGAACATCTGGAAGCCGCGTTCCTGGTACTCGCGGTAGGGATTGTTCTGGGCGTAGCTCTGGAGCGTGACGGCCTGGCGGAGTTCGCTCATCGCGTCGATGTGGCGGACCCAGAAGGTGTCGACCACGCGGAGCGTGATCGCCTTCAGGAAGTCGTTGTAGGGTTTTTCGCCGGCGATCGCCTTCTTCGAGGCGGCTTCGCGGCGGTACAGGTCCATCGCGTACTGCTTGACGTCGGTCGCCGGATTGACGGCGATCGAACGGTCCACGACGTCCTTCGCGAAATAGCGGTCGAGCTGCTGGTAGAGGACCTCGCGCTCACCGCCGTGACTGGCGATCAGGGCGTCGATCGTCGCTTCGATCATCTGGTCGACGGACGGTTCGATCGACTCGTTGAAGAGCACGTCGGTGCGCTGCTGGTAGATGATCTCGCGCTGGCGGCGGAGGACCTCGTCGTACTGGAGGACGGTCTTGCGGCGGTCGAAGTTGTTTCCTTCGATCTGGTGCTGGGCGCGCAGGACGAGCTTGGAGAACATCCCGTAGTCGAGCGGGGTCTCGGTATCCGACCCCTTCGTCATCGTGATCATCGAAAGCATCTTCTTGAACCGGTCGCCGCCGAAGCGCTTGAGCAGGTCGTCGTCGGCGGAGAGGTAGAAGCGGGAGTAGCCGGGGTCGCCCTGGCGGCCGCCGCGGCCGCGCAGCTGGTTGTCGATGCGGCGCGACTCATGCCGCTCGGTGCCGAGCACGGCGAGCCCGCCGAGCTCCTTGACGCCGGGGCCGAGCTTGATGTCGGTACCGCGGCCGGCCATGTTGGTCGCGATCGTGACGGAGCCCATGAGGCCCGCGTTCGCGACGATCTCGGCTTCGCGCTCGTGCTGCTTGGCGTTCAGCACGCTGTGCTTGACCTGGCGTTTGCGGAGCAGTTCGGAGAGCAGTTCCGAGCTTTCGATCGAGATCGTGCCGATCAGCATCGGCTGACCGCGCTTGTGGCGCGCCTCGATCTCGTCGGCGAGGGCGTTGTACTTGGCCTTCATCGTGGCGAAGATGAGGTCGTTGTCGTCGATGCGGATGACCGGTTTGTTGGTCGGGATCTCGACGACGAACATGTTGTAGATGTTGCGGAATTCCTCTTCTTCGGTCTTCGCGGTGCCGGTCATGCCGGCCAGCTTCTTGTACATGCGGAAGAAGTTCTGGAAGGTGATCGTGGCGAGCGTCGTCGTTTCCTTCTTGATCTGCACGGCTTCCTTGGCTTCGAGGGCCTGGTGGAGGCCTTCGGAGAACTGGCGGCCGTGCATCAGGCGCCCGGTGAACGGGTCGACGATGATGACCTTGTCATCCTGGACGACGTAGTCGACGTCGCGGGACATCGTGTAGTTCGCCTTGAGGGCGTTGTTGATGTGGTGGAGCAGGACGACGTTGTCGAGGTCGTAGAGGTTCTCGATCGAAAACAGCGTTTCGGCCTTCTTGACGCCGCTCTCGGTGAGGTTCACGGTCTTGTCCTTGATGTCGACCGCGTAGTCTGCGGGCTGGAGCCGGATCGCGAATCCGTTGGCGCGCTGGTAGAGCTCGCCGGTGTTCTTCTCGCCGCCGGAAATGATGAGCGGGGTGCGCGCCTCGTCGATCAGGATCGAGTCGACCTCGTCGATGATCGCGAACGACAGCGGCCGCTGGACGAGCGCTTCCTTGTAGATCACCATGTGGTCGCGCAGATAGTCGAACCCGAGTTCGTTGTTGGTCGAATAGAGGATGTCGCAGCCATAGGCGGCGCGCTTCTCGTCGGGAGTGATCTCGCGGATGTTGAGGCCGACCGACAACCCGAGGAAGCGGAACAAATCGCCGATCTCGCCGTTCGCTTCGCGGCCGGCGAGGTATTCGTTCACGGTGACGATGTGGACGCCGTTTCCGGCAAGGGCGTTCAAATAGGCCGGCATGACGGCGGTCAGGGTTTTGCCTTCGCCGGTCTTCATTTCGGCGATGTTGCCTTCGTGGATCACGATGCCGCCCATCACCTGGACCTTGAACGGGGTCATGCCGGTGACGCGGGTCGAGGCCTCGCGGACGTTGGCGAAGGCTTCGACGAGGAGGGCGTCGAGCGTTTCGCCGGCAGCCACACGGGCGCGATAGGATTCGGTGTTGGCGCGGAGCTGGTCGTCGGTCATCGCCTTGTACTTCCCGGCGAGGGCGAGGACCTGGTCCGCGGTTTTCTCCAGGCGCTTCAGCGTGCGCCGGTTGGAATCGAAGATGGATAGCATATGTTCACCTCTGTGTGCATCTATAATCATACCATAAATGGCCGATTTTCTTCAACACTAATTCCCCGCTTCAAAAAAAGAGTGACCTTAAAGGTCACCCTTGAAGTTCAGATGGTTTCGATGAGGCCGAATCCGCCGTCATCGCGCTTGTACATGACGCAGACCGCCTTGTCCTCGTTGCGATAGATGAAGAAATCGTGTCCGAGCAGGCTCATCTGGGTCAGGGCTTCGTCGTAGGAGAGGATGTCGAGCTTGATCTGTTTCTTGCGGACCGGACCGACGAGTTCCTTTTCGAGCGCTTCCAAATCGAGCGGTTCTTCTTCCTTGAAGGCATCCTTGAGTCCCGCCCGCTCCTGCAGGCTTCGGTTCAGCTTGTGCTTGTTCTTGCGGATCTGGGCTTCCAGCTTGTCGACGGCCAAGTCGATCGCGGCGTACATGTCCTTGTCCTCGACCTCGGCGCGGATGGTGATGAATTTGATCGGAATCGTGATCTCGACCTTCGTGAGGTCGCGGTAGTACTTGCAGACGACGACGGCTTCGAGCTCTTCGTTGAAGACTTTTTCGATCTTGCGGAGTTTCTTTTCGACGTAACTGCGGATCGCCGGCGTGATTTCCAGGCCGCTTTTTCCTCTGACATCCAGTTTCATTCCAATCACTCCTCTTGATGTATTTGATACGATTTCATTTTATCGCAGATTTGTGATGTTTGTAAATGCTTCGCATGTTTTTTCACCGGTTTTCGGAAAGATTGTCAAAGACGCCGGCGAACCGTTCGAGGTCGACGAGGAAGAGCGAGAAAAAGCGGACGTCGCGGAACGCCGCGACGAAGCGGAACCAGTCGGGCAGCGCCGCCGCCTCGGCGCCTTCGAGGAGGACCACGGCCGCGCCGTCGTCCACCCAGTCCGAAGCCGAGCGGAACAGCGGCGCGAGCCGGTCGAAGAGCAATACGGACAGATGATGGTCGGCGTTTTCCTCGTCGTAGACATAAGCCTGTCGCACCAGGCCGCCGTCGATCGGAACGACCGCCAGATGCGACCCCGGAGCGTACCGTTTCATGCAGCGCGGACAGAACCGCGGGGTCCGGTAGAGCGTCGCGAAGGAAAGACGTCCGCCGAACCGGTCCCGGCACAATTCACAGAGCATCGTCGAGCAGGCCGCGCCGCCGCGCGGCGGCGTTGGCGGCTTCAATCGAGCGGATCGCCCGCAGGATCGCAAGCGACCCCGTCTCGGCGAAGAAGCGGATGTCCCCGGTCGGCGCCTCGGGATGTCTGCCGACCCGTCCGGCGATCTGCACCAGGACGTTCTTGGTGAAGATCTCATGTTCCGCGGAGAAGACCGCGACGTCCGTTCCGCGAAACGTCACGCCCCGCTCGAGCAGGGTCGTCGAGACGATCAGGTCGAACCGGCCTTCGCGGAAGGCGCGGATCCGCAGCGGGCCGGCGGATTCCCGGCTCGAAACGTTCGTGACCCGATGTCCGCTTCCCTCCAGCGCGGCTGCCAGCCGGAGGCCATAGGCGACGTCGGGGACGAACAGGATCGCCTTGCGCGGACGTCCGCCATCCTGCAGCCATGCCGAAACGGCCCGGGGAACCGATCCGTCCCGGATGGCTTGGGAAAGACCGTCGACGTACTCGACCACCGGAACGTCGAGCGGCCGACGGTGGAATCGGGCCGGCAGGAAATACGCGCCTTTCCGCTGCTTGTCCTCCGGCGTCGCCGACATCTCGATCAGGGCGGCGTCGGGTTTCATCGCCTTCCTGACGAGCGCATGCAAAAAGGCGTCGCCGCGGTACGGGAAGGCATCCGCCTCGTCGACCACGATCAGGTCGAATTCCTGGTGATAGTTGATCAGCTGATGGACCGTCGAGACGAGGAGATGCGCCCCGGCGTCGTCGTGGGATCCTTGGTAGAGGGCTTTGACCGTGGTGTCCGGAAAGATCGGCGCCAGACGTTCCGCCAGTTCGCGGACGACGTCCTTGCGCGGGATCGCGAGACAGACGCGAAACCCTTGGTTGAGCGCATGCAGGATCCCTTCGTACAGCATCTCGGTCTTGCCCGCGCCGCAGACGGCGTGGACGAATCCGCGTCCTCCGGGAACGACCCGCTCCTTGACATAGGAACCGGCGCGGACCTGCTCCTCGGTCGGCGGAAAGGCCGGGACGAGCCGGTGGATCGCGGCCGGTAGCGGCCGATCCTGCCGGTAGAGGACCGTCGCCTCGTTCACGTGGCCAAAGGTCAGGCAGCTGCGGCAGTAGCGTTTCCCCCATTCGTCATACACGCCATCGGCCACTTCGCTTCCGCACCTTTGGCAGATTCCGCCCTTGATTCCCAAAACGGCGACGGATGTTCCCCCCGGTCGTCGGCCGACGTATTCCTTCATGAAAATCACCCGTCTCACATCTTACGCGAGCCGGGTGATTTTTACTTGACTAGAGGACGATGTTGACGAGTTTCTTGGGTACGACGATGACCTTGCGGATCGGACTTGCGCCGACCATCTCGACGATCTTCGGAAGCGCGAGCGCGGCGGCTTTCATCTCGTCGTCGGTCGCGGCGGCGGAGATCATGAGCCGGTCGCGGACCTTGCCGTTGACGTTGACGACGACTTCGATCACGTCGTCGGCGAGTTTCGCCGGATCGTAGGTCGGCCATGGGTGGGCGACGAGATCGCCTTCGAACCCCTGTACCTCCCAGAGTTCGGATGCCATGTGCGGCGCGAACGGATAGGTGAGGAGGATCATCGTCTCAAGATCCTTCCGGGTGATCCCGTCTTGGGACGCGGCTTCGTTGGAGAGGATCATCAGCTTCGCGATCGCGGTGTTGAACTTCATCGCCTCGATGTCTTCGCCGACGCCCTTGACGGTGCGGTGGATGAGCGTTTCGAGATTCGTGGTATAGGCGTCGGACGGGAGGATCTTCTCCTGGAACCGCCAGAGCCGGTCAAGGTACCGGCGACAGCCTTTCAGGCCGTTCTCGTTCCACGGCGTCGGGAGTTCGTAGTCGCTGATGAAGAGGATGAACATGCGGAGCGTGTCGGCGCCGTATTCCTCGATGATCTCCATCGGGTTGACGACGTTGCCGCGCGACTTCGACATCTTCTCGCCGTCGGAGCCGAGGATCAGCCCCTGGGCGGTGCGCTTCTTGTAGGGTTCGGCGTTGGGGACGAGCCCTTCGTCATGCAGGAACTGGTTCCAGAACCGCGAATAGATGAGATGGCGGGTGACGTGTTCCATCCCGCCGTTGTACCAGTCGACGCGGTCCCAGTACCCGAGCTTGGCGGGAGCGGCGAACGCATTCGGGTTTTTGGGATCCATGTAGCGGAGGAAGTACCAGCTCGATCCCGCCCACTGCGGCATCGTGTCGGTCTCGCGGCGCGCGGGACCGCCGCACTTCGGGCACTTGCACCGCACGAACGACTCGATGTTCGAAAGCGGACTCTCGCCGGTGTCGGTCGGTTCGAACCTCTCGACCATCGGCAGGCGGACGGGAAGGTCCGCATAGGGGACCGGGACGACGCCGCAAGCGTCGCAGTAGACGAGCGGGATCGGCTCGCCCCAGTAGCGCTGGCGGTTGAAGGCCCAGTCCTTCATCTTGTACTGGGTCGCGGCCGTGCCGATGCCCCGTTCCTCGAGATGGCGGACGATTTTCGCCTTGGCCTCGGCGACTGAGAGCCCGTCGAGGATGCCGGAGTTGACGAGGGTGCCGGTCTCGACGTCGGTGAAGGCGGCCTCCGCCAGATCTCCCCCCCGGATCACTTCGACGATCGGGAGGTCGTACTTCTTGGCGAACTCGTAGTCGCGGTCGTCATGCCCGGGAACGGCCATGATCGCGCCGGTGCCGTAGGTGATCATGACGTAGTCGGCGACGTAGATCGGGATCTTCCGGCCGGTGAGCGGATTGATGGCGTCGACCCCCTCCAGGCGGACGCCGGTTTTCGTCTTGTTCATCTCGACGCGCTCGAATTCGCTCTTCTTCTTCGCGTTCTCGCGGTAGTTTTGGATTTCTTGGTTGTTCTTGACGCGCGGCAGGGCGTCCGTCACGACGGCGTGTTCGGGAGCGACGACCATGAAGGTCGCGCCGTAGATCGTGTCGGGACGCGTGGTGAAGACCTTGATCTTCGCATCCGACCCGTCGATCGCGAAGTCGATGTAGGCACCCTTCGACTCGCCGATCCACTTCTCCTCCTCGACCTTGATGCGGTTCGAGGCTTCGAACGCGGCGAGTCCGTCGAGCAGTTTGTCGGCGTACGCGGTGATGCGGAGGAACCAGACGTCCTTGTCCTTCTGGACGACGTCGGTGCCGCAGCGGTCGCATTGGCCGCCCTGCGATTCCTCGTTGGACAGGACGACCTTGCAACTCGGGCAGAAGTTGACGTAGGCCTTCGACTTGTAGACGAGGTTCTTCTCGTACATGCGCAAAAAGATCCACTGGGTCCAGCGGTAGTAGTCCGGATCGGTGGTGTCGACGACGCGCGAGAAGTCGAAGCTGAAGCCGGCCGACTGGAGCTGCTTCGTGAACGTCTTGATGTTCTGGTCGGTCACGACGCGGGGATGGATCCCGGTCTTGATCGCGTAGTTCTCGGTCGGCAGGCCGAAGGCGTCGAAGCCGATCGGGAAGAGCACGTTGTAGCCTTCCATGCGGCGCTTGCGGGAAATGACCTCAAGCGACGAGAAGGCGCGGATATGGCCGACGTGCATCCCCGCTCCGGAGGGATAGGGGAACTCGACGAGCGAGTACCATTTGGGTTCTTCGGCGAAATCGACGGCGTGGAACGCCTCGCCGCGATACCAGCGGTCCTGCCATTTCTTTTCGATCTCGTGATGGTCGAACGTGGGGATGAATGCACTCATGGGATACCTCCTGAAAAAGAAAAATCGCCCTTCGCTGAAGGACGATCGAATGACCGTGGTGCCACCTTGATTCCGGATTGCTCCGGCGCTACGTCGTTAACGCCGACCTGCGGATCGTCCTCCCGGGTTGCGGGCGACCGGCTCCCCGGACGAGTTTCGGACCAATCCCCCGCCGATTCGCACCCGCCATCGGCTCGCTAGAGAGGAATTTCGTCTTACTGGTTCCGGTTCTTCACCATTACCGACATTATAGCACGACGCGGATCGGAAAGCAACGGCGTTCTAGGACCGATCGTCGTCGTCATCGTCGTCGGACTCCGGCCTATCCGTACGGACGGGTTTCCCATCGTCCTCCGTCGGTTCGTCGGTTTCCGAACCCGCGCCGTCGCTCGGACCGGCGTGGCTTTCGGGATTCTGATATGCGTAGGCTTGTTCGAACAATTCGCGGATCACGACGAACGACGAGCGGAACGATACGACCATGAGGATCATGAAGGCCCACTCGGGCAGGCGGAGGATGTTGTTGAAGGTGAGCGCGAGGGCGAACGGGACGGACGCGAAGGCGAGCACCGTATAGGCTTTCTTGAAGCGCAGGAAACCGCGGAGCCGAAGCAGCGAGATCGAGGACATGAGCGTGAAGGCCGCCAGGAGCAGGATGTTGCCGATGAACGACAGCAGGATCGTCATCACGAGGAACACCGTCGCATAGGCCGACATGATGGCCCCCAGGTCCCTGCCGGTCGCGATCAGCGGCGAGAGGTCGATCGACATCAGGCCTTCGCCTTCGGTGAAGAAGGCGACGTATTCGTCCTGGAAGACGATCGCCGTCCCGGCGCTCAGCGAAAGCGAGGCGACGTCGACGCCGGACGGCAGGAAGTATGCGTCGTTTCCGAAGAAATCGAGCGGCTTGGTGTAATCGTGTCCGGCCTCGTCGCAGACGAGCGTCCCGCCAAGGTACTCACAGGCGGCGTTTTCGGGAAGAAAATCCGAGTTTTGACCATACGAGACGTAAAAAAGCGCCTGTCCGATCGTCGCGAAGAACGCGAGCAGCGCGAAGAAGGCGAGGACGAACCAGCCGGATTTGTTGCGGTATGCGAGCAGTTGGCGCGGATGAAGCAACCCGTCGGTCAGGATCTTGTACATGCGTTCGCCCCTTTTCAGATTTCTATTATACCACGCGGACCCTCGGAACGCTTCCGGAAACATCATATTATGCTATAATGAGGTTCGGGTGATGAGGATGCAAAAACCGCCGGAAACGAAACGGTATCACGCGCTGTCCGACGATCTGGCGGACCGCTATGGCAAGAAAACGTTCAAGGTCGCGCTCGATGGCGGGTTCACCTGCCCCAATCGCGACGGCACGAAGGGCGTCGGGGGATGCGCCTTCTGTACGCTCCGCGGATCCGGCGATTTCGCCGGCGACCGGAGGCTTTCGCTTCGCGACCAGTTCGACGCGCAGCTTTCCATCATGAAGCGCAAATGGCCGGAAGGCAAGTACGTCGTGTACTTCCAGGCCTTCACGAACACCTATGCGGACTCCTCGCTTCTAAAACGACTTTATGAAACGGCGGCCGGGCTTCATCCCGACATCGTCGGATTGAATGTCGGGACGCGTCCGGACTGCGTCCCCGACGATATCGTCGCTGTCTTGAAGGGTCTCTCCTCGAAAACGGACGTGACCGTCGAACTCGGCCTCCAGACGATCCATCCCACGACCCAGAAGGCGATGAACCTATGCTATGCGACCGCGGATTTCGACGACGCGGTGAGACGGTTGCATCAAGCCGGACTGGCGGTCGTCGCCCACGTGATCGACGGACTGCCGGGCGAAACGCCCGCGATGATGCTCGACACGATCCGCCACGTCGCCCGAAGCGGCGTCGCCGGAGTCAAACTCCACATGCTCCACGTGATGAAGGGAACGGCGCTCGGCCTTCGTTACGAATCCGACCCGTTCCCGCTCCTCACGCTTCCCGCGTACGTCTCGGTCGTCTGCGACCAGCTCGAACTGCTGCCCCCGGACGTCGTGATCCACCGGCTCACGGGCGACGCGCCGGCGGAGTTGCTGATCGCGCCGCAGTGGACCAGGAAGAAATTCGTCGTCCAGAACGAGATCGACAAGGAACTGCGCAGGCGCGACTCCCGGCAGGGCGCGAAATGCGCACGCACCCACGACGACCTGTAAAAAATGAGAAGGATTCGGCCGAAACCGAATCCTTCTCTCATTGATGCGGCGTGTAGTGGTGCAGTTTCGTCATGTGGAAGACGCGGGAAAAAAAGTTGAACGGGAAGAAGGAAATCTTCTTGTTGTAGGAAAGCACCTTCGCGTCGAGCGAGACGCGGATGTCCTGCAGGTTCTGGAAGGTCTCGACGACATACTTGTTGTCCGGGTCGGTCGGATCGATCGAGGAATAGGCGGAATCGACGAGCAGGAGCAGGCTCTTCTTCGCCTCATGCGGAAGGTCCTTCACGACCGCGTCGCGGTAGTTGTCGAATGCCGGATCGCGGACCAGCTTGGACACGAGATTGTAGGTTTTGCGAAGCTCGATGTCAAACTTCGACTGCTGTTTCCACACTTCCTTGTAGGACTTCTTCAGATTCCGATAGATGATGATCGAAGCGATCACGACACCGAGAATCAGGACGAACAGGAGCAGGGAGAGTTCGATGATGAGTTCGACGTTGACGCCGAACACCGGCATGGCGGCCACCCCGTCAGCGGACATAGGCTTTCAGGACGTCGACCTTGTCCAGGCGTTCCCAGGGCAGGTCGAGGTCGAGCCTTCCGTAATGGCCGTAGGCGGCGGTTTGCAGATAGATCGGACGTTTCAGTCCGAGCGCGTCGATGATGCGGCGCGGACGCAGGTCGAAGTGTTTCCGGATGATGGCGATCAGTTCGGCTTCGGGCAACTTGCCGGTGCCGAAGGTCTCGACGCCGATCGAGGTCGGCTCGGCGAGGCCGATGGCATAGGAAATCTGGACTTCCATCTCCTCGGCGAGGCCGGCGGCGACCATGTTCTTCGCGACCCAGCGGGCGGCGTAGGCGGCGCTGCGGTCGACTTTGGACGGGTCCTTGCCGGAATAGGCGCCGCCGCCGTGGTGGGCGGAGCCGCCGTAGGAGTCGACGATGATCTTGCGGCCGGTGAGGCCGGAGTCGCCGGCAGGGCCGCCGGTCACGAACCGGCCCGTCGGGTTGACGTGGATCTTGGTTTTGTCATCGAGCAGTTTCGGATCGATGACGGCGCCGATGATATGTTTCTTCACGTCTTCCCGGATCGTTTCCTGGCTGACTTCGGGCGCATGCTGGCAGGAGACGATGATCGTGTCGATGCGGACCAGTTTCCCGGATTCGTCGAATTCGCAGGTGACCTGGGTCTTTCCGTCGGGGCGGAGGTAGGGCATCAGGCGCGATTTCCGCACGTCGGCGAGCCGGCGGGCGAGCTTGTGGGCAAGCAGGATCGGCCACGGCATCATCTCCGGATTCGCGTTGATCGCGTAACCGAACATCATGCCCTGGTCGCCGGCGCCCTGTTCGTGTTGGACCGTTTCATCCACGCCGCGGGCGATGTCGGGAGACTGGGCGTTGATCGAGACGAGGACGGCGAGATTGTCGGCGTCGAAGCCGTACTTTCCGCGGGTATACCCGATGTCGGCGACCGTCTTGCGGACGATCTTCTGGATGTCGACGTAGGTTTTCGTCGTGATTTCGCCGGCGACGAGGACGAGGCCGGTCGTCACGACCGTCTCGCAGGCGACGCGGGCGTCGGGGTCGTCGGCGAGGATCGCGTCGAGGATCGCGTCGCTGATCTGGTCGCAGATTTTGTCGGGATGGCCTTCGGTGACCGATTCTGAAGTAAAGTATCTATACATGTTTTCCGCTCCTTACATTTGGGCCGCTTTGTAGTATAATGCCTCGAAATCGTCGGTGTATTTGACGAAACGGTCGAGAATCTGGGAATCGAAGTAGGGGTAGAATTCCAACTGGAGGAGGTCGATGGCGCGGGCGTGCTTGAGGCCGCGCTTGTAGTTCCGGTCCTGGCGCAGGATTTCGTAGATTTCCGCAAGCAGGATGACCTGCGACTCGCGGTTGTTCTGGATCGAGTTCATTTCCTTGATGAAATCGGCGTCGGCGGTCTTTTCGAAATGGGCGCGGACGATTTCTTCACCCTTCTGCTCGAGCTGGAGCCGCTTGATGATGACCGAACCGATGATCGTCTTTTCGCGGATCTTGCGGAAGTCGCCTTCGTCGAGGACGTCCTTCTGGTCATAGTCGGAAAGCGACAGGGCTTCCTTCTTGTCGACGTGGATCGTCGAGAAGTCGAAGATCTCCTTGCAAAGGGATGGGGAGTAGCCGAGATAGTTGCCGAGGCGACCCGCCAGTTCGGCGACGCGGCGGACCGCCGCGGCCTTCTGCGATTCCTCGAGTTCGGAGTTGTTCCGCTTGTAGACCGAGATGACGTCGAACACGTCGGAGACGACGGATTTGAAGTCTTTCTCCATCGAGCGGCGCTTGATCAGTTCTTCCTTGCGCTTGTTGTTCATGTCCTCGGTGATGCGCGCCGTCGAATAGAGCGCGATCATGAAGACGGCCAAGACGAGTGTGCGGAGCAAGAGGTCGGTGATGACCGGTCCGCGGATGGCCGCCCACAAGGAGAGGATGTCGCCATATTGGTAGAGCGGGTAGAGGACCAGGATGTGGATGATCGTCATCGCGATCATCGTGATCTTGAACATCACCGAAAGCAACTTGGAGTCCTGGTAGAGGGCGAGCACGACGAGCGCGAAGTAGATGAGCGAGTATCCGGCCATCGTGATCGAGAAGAACCCTTCCGTGGCGGTTCCCGACAAATCGAGCGTGAGCTTCAGCTTGATGTAGACGGTGATCGCCATCAGGAGGATGTAGACCCCCGACATGTATTCCGCCATGACTTGTTTCTGCATCGACTTGGGATCGTCGTGGATCATTTTCTTGATCGACAGGTTGGTGAAGAACATGATCAGGAAGATGACGATGGCGATGATGATGTTGGTGGAGATGTTGGTGCCTTCCGAACCGATGATCGTGAAGAGCATGAACACGATGTTCGTCACCCAGAGGATATTCTTGATGACGAGGTTGCGCCGGTACAGGACCGACGTTTCGTCCAGGATGTCGACGCCGGCCTCGAAACTGAAGCGGCTGATGAAGAACTGCGTGAGCCGGTTCCAGAACAGCGTGAATTTCGTCTTGCCCTCGACTTCGATTTGGCGGCGGTTCTGGGCGACCTTCTTTTCGTCGAACTTGTTCTTGAAGGAGGTCATCCGGAAAAATTCGAAGATCTTGTCGACCTTCGATTTATGGACGGGTTCCTTTTTGGCGGCGACTTCTTCGAAATACGCGTCGATCTTGCCGTCGGCGGCGTTATTCGTTTCCCTCACATACTTCTTCTTCTGCGAACTGTCGTTCTTGCGGAAGAATGCGTCCAGCGCCTTTTCACGTTCGTCCATCGGACCTCACCTCCTTCCGTTCCGTTCGATTCCTTCGGGAATCAGAACAGTTTCGGCTGATCCACGATCGACGGATCGCGGCGTGCTTCGATTTCGTTCTCGACCTGCGCGACGCGCGTCGACGCGGCGGCGGCGATGGCGCCGACGATGTCGTCGAGGAACGTGTGGCAGGATTTTCCGTCATGCTTGCCGATGTCGTTCAGGACCGCGACGATGCCGGGCTTGTTGACGTCGATGTCTCCGAAGTTGGTTTTTCCGATCGTGCCGTAGAGCCCTGCGAGCTCAAGCCCGAAGAGTTCGTCGATGCCGAACAGACCGAGGTCGGACGCGAGGATCTCCTGGATCGGTCCGCGGAAGGCTTTCTCTTCGGTCAGACGGTCGATCTCGGCGCCAAGGAGCAGGAGATGGAACACGTCGCGAAGCGACAGGATCTTCTCCACCGATTCCTTGCATTCCTGCATCGAAATGGCCGGATTCCAGCGCGACTGCTGCCGGAAGGCGATCGCCGCGATGTCGTCGACCTTGACGCCGCGCTCGGCGAGCTTGGCGACGCAAATGCGATACATTTCTTCTCTCGAATAGAGATTTTTCTGCCTGTTCATGGACCTATCCATCCTCCCGTCCGTCAAGAAACGACGGTTTCCTAACTATATATTATAACACAACAGAATGTTGTTTGAGGCAATCAATCGAAGAACTTCCCGGGTGCCAATACGGTCCTGCCGGCACCGTTCAGATAACTCGAAAGGTCCATCCTGGTCTTCCCCGCGGGCTGGATCGAGAGCGGCTCGACGAGTCCGTCAACGACTTTGACGGCGATCGCGTTCTTGCCGATCCTGACGATCTCGCCGATTGCGGCGGAGGCAAACGCGTTCGCGGCATCCGGTACCATCCGGACACTGTGGATGATGATCTTCTGCCCGCCGATCACGGCGTGGGTAGTCGGCCACGGACGGAATCCCCGAACATGGTCGAACACGTTTTTCATCGTGCCATGGAAGTCGATCTTCTCTTCTTCCGGCTTGATGTTGAAGGCGAAGGTTGCCTTCGCCTCGTCCTGCGGGACGGAGGTCAGCGTGCCGTCGATCACCTTGGGCAGCGTTCGAAGCAAGAGGTCGCGTCCGAGGATGCCGAGCTTCGCCTCGAGCGTGCCGACGTCGTCGGCATCGAGGATCGGGATCGCGGCTTGCGACAGGATGCCGCCGGCATCCATCTTGGCGGCCATCTCCATCACCGTGACGCCGGTTTCGGCGTCGCCGAGGACGATCGCCCGGTGCATCGGCGCGCCGCCGCGGTATTTCGGAAGCAGCGATGCGTGGACGTTGATCGATTTGAACTTCGGCGCATTCAGGACGACGTCGGGAATCATCTGCCCGAACGCGGCGACGACGATGAGTTCGGGCTTCGCGTCGAGGACGGGCTGGTGGTCCTTCTTGATCCGCTCGGGTTGGAATACGGGGATGCCGTGGGCGAGGGCGGCCCGCTTGACGGGGGAAGCTTCGAGCACCTGACGGCGACCGACGGGACGATCGGGCTGGGTCACGACAAGCGTCACTGAATAATCCTGGATCAATCCTTCGAGGATCGGCACCGCGAAATCCATGGTGCCCATGAATACGATGTTCATCATGCGGTCCCTCCTTACATCGGGCTCTTGTCGACGTTCACAAAGATATCGTCTGCGGAATACTTCTCGACCGTATCGAAAAGCAAGTCGTCGAGCGCGGGTTCGTTACGGTATTTGACGAGGATCTGGCAACTGTATTTGTTGCGGATGCGGGCGACCTGCGGAAGCACCGGACCAAGGACGACGGCCTCCGGGGAAAGCGCGGCCCGGAACGACTTGGCGATTTCCTTCCCGCGGATGAAGATGTCGCGGACGTTTTCGCCGGACAGGACCACTTCGGCGAGATAGTAGAACGGGATGTACTTGGCGAGTTTCCGAAGCGACATCTCGTAATGGTAGAAGCCGAGATAGTCGTTCGCGACGGCATATCGGATCGCGTAATGTCCGGGGTTGAACGCCTGGACGACGACCTTGCCGGAGAGGTCGCTTCGACCGGCGCGGCCGGACACCTGCATGATCAGCTGGAAGGTCTGTTCGGGAGCGCGGAAGTCGGGACGGTAGAGGCTGCCGTCGGCCTGGATGATCCCGACGAGGGTGACGCGGGGAAAGTCGAGCCCTTTCGCGATCATCTGCGTCCCGAGCAGGATGTCGCCCTCGGACTCGAACTGGTTGAGCAGTTTTTCGTGCGCATTCTTCAGGCGCGTGGTATCATTGTCCATGCGTACGATCCGGGCGGTCGGGAAGGATTCTTGGAGTTCCTCTTCGATCCGCTGCGTTCCGGTTCCCATGTACTGGAGGGCTTCGGATCCGCATTTCGGGCATTTACGAACGACGTCCTGCTTGTGGCCGCAGTAATGGCACTTGAGCGAATGGTCGGTCTCATGGTAGGTAAGCGAAATGTCGCAGTTGGGGCATTGGATCACGTGGCCGCAGTCGCGGCAGATGACGAAGGTGTGGTAACCGCGCCGGTTCAAAAGCAGGATCACCTGTTCCTTTCGCTCCAGCCGCAGCGCGATCTCGCCCTTCAGAAGTTCGGAAAAGGAGCCGGCGTTGCCCTTTTTGAACTCGCCTTTCATGTCGACGACCTCGACCTCGGGGATCTTCGCGTTTTGCGCCCGTTCGGGAAGTTCAAGCAATTTGAAATAGCCGCGCTTGACGCGGGCGAAGGTTTCGATGTTGGGCGTCGCGGACCCGAGGATGATCGGGGCACGGCATGTCTCGGCGCGCCGGACGGCGACGTCGATGGCGTAGTATTTCGGCATCTCATCCTGCTTGTACGTCGACTCGTGGCACTCGTCGACGACGACCAGGCCGAGGTTGGTAAAGGGCGCGAATACGGCACTTCTCGCCCCAATGACGATCGATGCCTCCTTGCGGATGATCTTCCGCCACTCGTCATATTTCTCGCCGATCGAGAGCGCGGAATGGAGGACGGCGACGCGGTCGTGGAAACGGCCCTTGAAGCGATTGACCATCATCGGCGTGAGGGCGATTTCGGGAACGAGGAAGATCACTTCCTGACCCCTTTTGAGAACTTCTTCAATCACGGAGAGGTACACTTCGGTCTTCCCCGAACCGGTCACGCCGTGCAAGAGGAAGGTCGTTCCGGTGCCGAGCGAGGCGACGATCTCGTCGCGGGCGGCCTGTTGTTTGGGATTGAGCGTGACGCGCTTGTCGACATCGGGCTTGAGCGACACGACATCGCGGTAGACCTCGCGGTCGAAGACGGAGACGACGCTCTTCTTCTCGAGCGTCCGCACGACGGACTCGGTCAATTGCAGGGTCGCGAGCAATTCCGAGAGGATGGAAGTACGGTCCGAAGCCTTCTTCAGATGCTCGATCACGGCGAGGTGCTTCTCCGTCTTGGCGATGTGGTTGGCATCCACGAGTTTCACGCAACGGACCGATTGCGCTCGGTTCTTCGAGCGGATCTCATACCCCTGCCTGATCGCATCGATCCGTACCGCCTTCTTGATGTCGGCGGCATAGGGCGACAGCGATTTGTCCATCAGGATCTCCGACTTGCCGGCAAACAACGGTTTGAGGGAGGCGGGGAGGCGGATTTCGTTTTCGAGCGTGAACTTGGGGGTATAGACGGCTTTCAATGCGGCGGGAAGCATCGTTTCGAGCACCTTGATCAAGGTCGACGTGGTGTCGATCGCGATCTTCTTGGCGAGATCGATCAATTCGGCCGTCAGGTAGGGTTCGATGTCGAGCACGATCGATACGGGTTTGAGTTCCTTCGGATAATCAGACACGTCAGACAACTCGAGACAGAATCCCATCGCGTCGCGGGGGCCGAACGGTACGATGACGCGCATGCCGATCTCGAGAACCTCCGCAAGCTCCTTGGGAACCGCGTAATCGAACAGCCGGTCGACGGCTTTCGCCGGTACGTCGACTAGAATCTTGGCGATCATCCGCATCACCTCCCGTCCTCAATAGTATACCATACCAAGGTCCGAGAAGAAAGACGACATCGACGAACCCAACCCCGCCCGACGGATGAAAAATCGGCCTTTCGTTTGCATATCTTCTTGATAATGAGTATAATAGATATAACTTATCATCCGATTCCGAAACCAAGAAAGGATTTCATCCAAACCATGCAAAACCCGTTGCTTCAACGTACCGAAGTCGGGATTTTCGCACTCGGGGGTCTGGGTGAAGTCGGCAAAAACATGTACTGCGTCGAATACGGCGACGATCTCATCATCATCGATTCCGGGCTTTTGTTCCCCGACGAGTATTTGATGGGCATCGACTATGTCATCCCCGACTACACCTACCTGATCGAAAACCAAGACAAAATCAGAGGACTTTTCCTCACCCACGGCCATGAAGACCATATCGGCGGCATTCCCTTCCTGCTCAAGCAGGTCAGGATTCCCGCCATTTACGCGTCCGGCCTCACCGTCGGCCTGATCAAGAAGAAACTCGAGGAACACCGCGGCGTCAATGCGAAGATCATCGAGTACGTCGAAACGTCCGTCTTCCGCTTCGCCTTCATGGAACTCGGTTTTTTCCGCACGAACCACTCGATTCCCGACTCGTTCGGCATCACGATCAAGACCCCGGCAGGCACCGTCGTCCACACGGGGGACTTCAAGTTCGACTTCACTCCCACCTTCCTGGACGCCAACTACCAGAAGATGGCGCGCATCGGCGAACAGGGCGTCCTCTGCCTCTTGTCCGACTCGACCAACGCCGAGCTCGAGGATTTCACCGTGTCCGAGCGCGTCGTCGCCCAGACGATCCACGACCTCTTCCAGAAGATCGAGGGACGCGTCCTCATCTCCACGTTCGCCAGTAACGTCCACCGCATCCAGCAGATCGTCGACGCCTCGGTCCAAACGAATCGGAAGGTCGCGATCTTCGGTCGTTCGATGGAATCGACGATCGAGGTCGGCACCGAGATGAAATACATCAAGGCACCCGAAGGGACCTTCATCTTCGGGCGAAACATGACTTCGATCAACCGCCGGAACCTGACGATCCTCTGCACGGGTTCGCAAGGCGAACCGCTCTCCGCCCTCACCCGGATCGCCTCCGGATCGCACAAGCAGATCAGCCTGATCCCGGGCGATACGGTGGTCCTCTCCGCCTCGCCGATCCCGGGCAACCAGGAATCGGTGAACAAGACGATCAACCTCCTGTACAAGAACGGCGCGACCGTCGTCACGCAGTCGCCGTTCGCCGACGTCCACGCATCGGGTCATGGCGGCCAGAACGAACTCAAACTGATGCTCAAGCTGATGAAGCCGAAGTACTTCATGCCGATCCATGGCGAGTACCGCATGCTGATGAAGCACGCGGAGCTCGGCATCGACTGCGGCGTCCCGAAACAGAATGCCTTCATCATGGACAACGGCGACGTCCTCGCGATCAGCGCCGAAGGCGCGCACATCGCCGGAAAGGTGCCGACATCCGACGTTTATGTCGATGGTGCGGCCATCGGCGAGATCGGTTCTCAGGTCATCAAGGACCGCCGCGAGCTGTCCGAGGATGGACTGCTCTCCGTCGTCATGACGATCAACCAGGACCGCAAGGAAGTCATCTGCGTCCCGACCGTGATTTCGAAGGGATTCATCTTCATGAAAGAGAATGACCAGATGGTGAAGAAGCTCCAGGAACTCGCCCTCGACGTGACCGACCGTTATCTCGCCGTCGGGAAGAAGATCAACATCGGTGGGATCAAGAGCGACCTCATCAAGACGCTTGGAAAATACCTCCAGGAGAAGACCAACCGGACGCCGATGATCATGCCCGTCATCATGGTCCTCTAGGATGTAAAAAATATGAAAAACGGCGTGCGCCTCGAAATCCGAAGCTCACGCCCTTTTGTTGTTCTCATGGTCAGAGCCCGACGACCGGCGTCATCGCCGGAGCCGGGGCAGCCGATTCGGCCGGTGTGCCGGCAGTGGCGGCAACGGCCGGCGTTTCGGCCGGATCCGCTTCCGCCGATTTCGCCGGAATCGGCTCGGGGTTCTTGAAGACGATGTCGGAATCGCCGTTGCACACCTTCTTGAACCCATCGAAGACGAGTTTCGTGACCGTCGCGTCCTCAAGCGCGTCATGCGCCTGCTTCTCGGGGTCGACCGCCGCATACACCTTGTAGGCGTTGAAGAGGCCGACGTCGTTCTTGAGCCCGAAATAGTTTTTGTGAAGTTTCAACAAGTCGACGAACTGGGCTTTCCGGGTGATGTCCGGAAGCCGGTGGTAGAGCGCCGCCTTTCGTAGTTCGATGATGTCGTTCTGACCCCAGACGACGATCATCGGCCGGTATTGGGTGACGATCTGGTCGAGGAGACCGTGGAAATCGGGGAACTCGACGCCGTCGTTGATCGACGATTGCGTGATCTTCAGGAACTTGCGGGTGCGGTCCGTGATTTCCGGGAACATGAACGGCTTGATGAAGGTGCTGTGCTGTTCGATGACGTTTCCGGCGTCGTCGGCGAGGATCATCCCGCATTGGATCAGTTCGGAGAGGAAGTCGGGATTGTACTTGAACGGCGGCATCGACATCTCGAAGTCGATGAACAGCTTCGGTTTCCGGGAATTGACGAGCGTCCGGATCCCGCTCTTGATCAGGTTGGCGTCGAAGAAGACCTTCGGGGTCGCCCCGTGCGGAAGCATGATCTTGTCGACCTTCTCGACGAACCGGGATTCCACGCCGCGCTGTTTCCGCGGCAGGTCGGCGACGGTCATCCAGACGAAGACGCCTTCGCCGAGATACTGAAGGAAGGATGCGAACATCCCCTTGCCCATGTAATAGAATTCGACGCGGGCGCCGCGCCTCACGGAGAGGAGGCGGACTTCCTCGTAGACCGCGTGCAGGCGGCCGAATACGGTTTGCGACATCAAAAATCACCTAGATACCATTTTATCACAATTTTCGCGCCGCGGCGAAGAAAAAACGCGCTCGAACTTCGATCGCGTCATCGCATGCGTATTGTCGAAAGACGGCGCATCTCGGAATCTGAATCCCGAGATGACGCGGTCTCGCGTTATTTAGAACCCTTTTGAATCACTTCCACGTCATTCTACCGCGGTTGATCGCGATTTTCACAGTTTTCCTTTGATCCCCAAACCGTGTCCGGCTTCTTGATATCCCATCATGCGGTCGTTGTCGGGGTCGCGTTCGACATCCCCGCGTTGAGGGCGATCCGCAGGTTTTCGATCGCGTCCTTCGTGAGGCCGATCGCCTTTAAATCCTCGTTCGAGGCCTTCCTGATGTTCTCGATCGTCTTGAACTTCTCGAGCAGCTTCGCCTTCGAAGTCTTCCCGATCTTCGGGATCGCGTCGAGGATCGACGCGTAGATCTGCTTCGACTGTTTCTCATGATGATAGGTGATCGCGAAGCGATGGGCTTCCTCCTGGATCTTGTTCAGAAGAACATAGAGCGGCTCGTGACGGTCCAGGGGGATCTCCTCCTCGCGGAGGCCGATGATCGCGTCCGTCTTGTGGAACGCATCCTTCTTGAGCCCGATCACGGGCAGGTCGAGGTAGAGCGCGGCGAGCGTATCCTTGCAAGCGCGGACCTGGGTGATCCCGCCGTCCATGACGACGAGGTCGGGACGGTCGACCGAATCCGTCATCAGCATCTTCTGGTACCTTCGGTAGACGATCTCCTTCATCGCGCCGGGATCGTCGCCCTTCGCGGCGGTCTTGATCTGGAACTTGCGGTAAGCCTTCCTGTCCGGCTCGCCGTCGGTGAAGACGACCATCGCGGAGACCGGGTTGGTGCCGAGGGTGTGGGAGTTGTCGAAGCATTCGATCCGCTTCGGCGCCGGTATCCCCAGAAGGTCGCCGAGCTGCGCGGCGGCGCCGACCGTCTTCGCATATTTCTTCATATGCTGGTCGAGGCTGTTCGCAAGGTGGATCTTCGCGTTGTCGGCCGCCATCTGGACGAACTTGAGTTTGTTCCCGCGGACCGGGACCTTCGCAGAGTCGCCGAGGACCGCCATCAGGAACGTCAGGTCGGTTCCCTTCGGAAGCAGCACCTCGCCGGGAACCGGGTGTTTCGCATAGAAACGCGCGACGAAATCGAGGAACGCGTCCTCGGGGGTTTCGAGATAGTCGACGATCTCGGAGTCGCTCATCACGATCCGACCCTTGCGCATGAAGACGATCGTGATCGCCAGATGCGCGTCATCGCATGCGTAGGCGACGGCGTCGCGGTCGAGGAGGTCGGAGAACATCACCTGCTGCTTCTGCGTCGTCTTGACGACGGCGTCGATCAGATCCTTGTATTCCTTCGCCTTCTCGTACTCCATCTTCTCCGCGTGGTCCGTCATCCTCTGGCGGAGGTCCCTGAGCAGGTCCTGGTCGTTGCCGCTGAGAAACTTCACGATGTCGGCGATGATGCCGGCGTTGGTTTCCGGCGTGACTTCATGGACGCACGGACCGAGACACTGTCCCATGTGATAATACAGGCAGACTTTCTTGGGAAGCACGTCGCACTTCCGAAGCGGGAAGATGCGATGGATCAACAAGAGCGTCTCGCGCGCCGATCCGGCGTCCGGATAGGGACCGAAGACGTTCTTTTTCTTTTTGTCGATCTTGCGGGTGATCAGCACGCGCGGATGGCGTTCCTTGGTGATCTCGATGTACGGATAGGTCTTGTCGTCCATCAGCATGATGTTGTATTTCGGCCGATGTTCCTTGATGAGCGAGAGTTCGAGCAGGAAGGCTTCGAGCTCCGTCTTCGTGACGAGGTAGGTGAGGTCGGCGATTTCGGAGACGAGCTTGGTCGTCTTCGCGTCGTGGCTCCCGACGAAGTACGTCTTCACGCGGTTCCTGAGGTTCTTCGCCTTCCCGACGTAGATGATCGTGCCGCCCGCGTCGCGCATCTGATAGCTGCCCGGCTGCTCGGGCAACGTCGCCAGTTTTCCGGCGAGGATGTCGTTCATGGAATCGCCCCCTTTCCATCCATTATAACACAGGACGGGCCTTGGGAAAAAGGAAAACCCCGGATCGCTCCGGGGTTCGGTCATTGGATGTTGCGGATGATGCTGTCGATCTTCATGCCCTTCTCGTAGGCGTCGTCGTACTTGAAGACGAGCTCGGGGACCTTGCGCATCCGGACGCGGAGGGCGATCTGGTTCTTGATGAACCCGTTCGCGCGGTCGAGCGCCTCGGCGACCCGCTTCTTCTCCTCGGGTTTTCCGAGGACGGTGTAATACGCGTACATGTAGGACAGTTCGTTCGTCATGCGGACGCCGGTGATCGTGATGAAGCCGAGGTCGTCCTTGACTTCGGTACGGATGATCTCGGAGAGTTCCCGCATCACCAGCGTTTCCAGACGGTCGACCTTCGCCACGTCACTTCACCTCTTCCATGATCGAGGCTTCGATCGTGTCGTCGATCTGGAGGTCGTTGAACCCTTCGACCATGATGCCGCAGTCGTAGCCGAGCTTGACTTCCTTGACGTCGTCCTTGAAGCGCTTGAGCGAGGAGATCTTGCCTTCGTGGATGACCTTCCCGTCGCGGATGACCTTGACGAGCGAGTCGCGCTTGATCACGCCTTCGGAGACCATGCAGCCGGCGATCGTGCCGACCTTCGAGATGACGAACGTCTCGCGGACGACGGCTTCGCCGATCATCTTCTTGACGAAGACCGGATCGAGCATGCCCTTCATCGCGGCCCGGATGTCGTCCAGCGCTTCGTAGATGATGTCGTAGAGGCGGATCTCGACGCCCTTGCTTGTCGCCGTGTCGCGGACGGATGCCTGCGGGCGGACGTCGAAGCCGATGATGATCGCCTTCGAGGCTTCCGCGAGCGAGACGTCGGTCTCGGTGATCGCGCCGACGCCGGCGCGGACGATGTCGATCGTCACGCCTTCGACCTTGATCTTGTCGATGGAGCCCTTGAAGGCTTCGATCGAACCCTGGGTGTCGCCCTTGATGATGAGGCGGAGTTCCTTTTCCTTGCCTTCCGTCTTCTTGAAGAAGTCCTCGAGCGACATGAACTTGTCGACGCCGTGCGACTCCTTGAGCTGACGTTCGGCGCGCTTGGTCGCGATGTCCTTCGCCTGCTTCTCGTCGGAGAAGACCATGAAGGCGTCACCGGCCATCGGCACGTCGTTCAGACCGTGGATCTCGACGGCGGTCGACGGTTTCGCTTCGGGGACGGAGCGGCCGAGGTCGTCGACCATCGCGCGGACCTTGCCGAAGGTGGAGCCGACGACCATCGGGTCGCCGATCTTGAGCGTGCCGGAATTGACGAGCACGGTCGCGACCGGGCCTTTGCCCTTGTCGAGCTTGGCTTCGATGACGGATCCGGAGGCGAGCCGGTTCGGATTGGCTTTCAGTTCGAGCATTTCGGCGACGAGCTGGATCGTGTCGAGCAGTTCGTTCACGCCGGTGCCCTTGAGCGCCGAGATCGGGCAGAACGGGGTCGATCCACCCCAGTCGTCGGGAAGCAGGTCGAGGTCGGCCAGTTCCTGCTTGACGCGGTCGGGATTGGCCTGCGGCTTGTCCATCTTGTTGACGGCGACGACGATCGCGCATTTCGCCGCGCGGGCGTGGTCGAGCGCTTCCTTCGTCTGCGGCATGACGCCGTCGTCGGCCGCGACGACCAGCACGACGATGTCTGTGACCTTCGCGCCGCGGGCGCGCATTTCCGTGAAGGCGGCGTGGCCCGGGGTGTCGATGAAGGTGATCGGATGGCCGTTGCGGGAGACCGTGTAGGCCCCGATGTGCTGGGTGATGCCGCCGGCCTCGGACATGACGACGCGGCTGTGGCGGATCGTGTCGAGCAGGGTCGTCTTGCCGTGGTCGACGTGTCCCATGATCGTCACGACCGGCGGGCGGGGCTTGAGGAGGGCGGGATCGTCGATGATGTCGATCTCCTCGAACTTGGTCATGTCGGTCTTGAGTTCGTCCTTGAATTCCAGACCATACTCCATCGTCACGAGTTCGGCGGTGTCGCGGTCGAGCTTCTGCGTCTGCGAGGCCATGATGCGCATGAACATCATCTTCTTGATGATTTCGGCGACCGGGCGGCCCATCATGGTCGCCAGGTCGAGGACCGTCATGCCCTCTTTGTAATAGATCGTGTTGGCGAGGATCTCCTGTTTCACCGGAACGTTGGATTTGCGGACTTCAAAGACTTTCTTTTTGACGGGTTGCGGTTTCTTCTTCGGGTAATAGCGTTTTGGGGCTGGCATGGTTCCACCTCTTTCAGGGCTGTTCTGGCGCGTCGAGCGCCTTTTGGATCAAGACCGCGAAGCCGCGGTCGGTGATGGCGGCGACCTTCAGGATCTTCCGCCCGGTCGCGGCGGCCAGCTCCGCGCCGGTAAGCGCGGATACGAGCGTCACATGGCGGGAGCCGGTCTTGTCGGTCATCCGTTTGGTCGTGTTGGGACCGGCATCGCCGGCCAGGAATACGAGGGCGACGGCCTCGTTCTTGAGGGCGTCGAGGACTTGGTCCTCGCCGAGCAGCAGCTTTCCCGCGCGCCTGGCGAGTCCGAGCGCGCCAAGCAGTTTCGCCCGGTTCATTCGGCCGCCTTCTTGATGAGATCGTCGTAGACGGCGTCGGGGATCGGCGTCTCGAGATGGCGTTCGAGGACTTTCGTCTTCTTCGCCTGCAGGATCACCGCGACGTCCTTCTTGAGGTAGGCGCCGCGGCCGTTGGCCTTGCCCGTCGGATCGACGGAGACGACGCCCTCGGGACTGCGGACGACGCGGAGCAGTTGCCTTTTTTCGAACCGCTCGTTGGTCACGACGCATTTGCGGAGCGGGATCTTCCTGACCTTGTTCATCGGCTCACCTCCGTGATTCTGACGATGGTCATTCGGCTTGCTTGAGTCCTTGGATCTGGGCGTCGGTCGCCGACTTGATGTCGATCTTCCAGCCGCTCGACTGGACCGCGAGGCGGGCGTTCTGGCCCTTCTTGCCGATGGCGAGCGAAAGCATGTCGTCGGGGACGACGGCGATCGCGGCCTTCTCCTTCACGTCGACGATGACGTCGACGGCCTTGGCCGGGGAAATCGAGTTGGCGACGAGGACGCGCGGGTCCTCGTTCCAGGCGTAGACGTCGATCTTCTCGCCGTCGAGGGCGTCGATGACGCTCTTGATGCGGGAGCCGCCGCGGCCGAGGCACGCGCCGACGGGGTCGACCTTCGGGTTGTTGGACATGACGCAGACCTTGCAGCGGTCGCCGGGATCGCGGGCGAGGCCGACGATCTCGACCGTGCCCTCCTGCAGTTCGGGGATGGCGTTCTCCATCAGGCGCTTGACGAGGTTGCGGTCGGTGCGGGAGACGTACACCTTCGGTCCCTTGGTCGTCTGTTCGACCTTGGTGATGTAGACGCGGACCTGCGAGCCGAGCGTGAGGTCGCTCTGCGGGAAATCCTTCGAGGGGATCGAGGTCTCGGTGTCGTGGCCGACGTTGAGGGTGATGAAGTCCTCGGTGATCGCGACCACGTCGGCGATCACCATCTCGCCGGTCTTCTCGACGAAGAGGTCATAGGCGTGTTCGCGCTCGAGCTGTTTCAAACCCTGGGTGAGGATCTGCTTGGCCGAGGAGGCGGCGATGCGCCCGAAATCCTTCGGCGTCACGCGCGTTTCGATGACGTCGCCGATCTTCGCGTTCTTCTTGAGGAGATACGCTTCCTCCAAGGTGATCTGGGTGCCCTTTTCGGCCTCCGGGTCGACGGTTTCGACGACGGTCGAGGTCGTGACGATCTGGATCTCGTACTTTTCCTCGTTGTAGACGACTTGGGCGTTCTGGTTGCCGTCGTAGTCCTTCTTGTAGGCGTTGACGAGTCCCTTCGCGAAGATGTCGAGGATCTTCGCGCGGTCGAGGCCGCGTTCCGCGGCGATTTGGTCCAGTGCTTTGAAAAACTCTTTGCTGATCATGGTCTTCTCTCCTAGAATTTGATCGCGTGACGTATGAGGGTGACGGTCGACATGGCGATGACCGTCGGCTTGCTTCCGACTTTGAGGGTGAGGCTTTCGGGGGTGGCGGCTTCGAGGAAGCCTTCGGTCTTGATCCCGTCGTGGACGACGTGGACGAACCGACCGATCGACGCTTGGATCTCTTCGGCGTTGCGGAGCTTGCGTTCCGCGCCCGGCGAGGTGACCTCGAGGCTATAGTCTCCCTCGACCGGATTGAGCCGGTCGAGCAGCGGGTTCAGGACGTCGGAGACGGCGACGCAGTCGTCGATGTCGATGCCTTCGCGCTTGTCGATCGTGACGCGCAGGATCAGGGTCTTGCGCTCCTTCGCGAGTTCGACGTCATAGAGTTCGTACCCCAGTTGTTCCACGGCCGGGGCGAGGGCCGTCTTGAGTTCGTTTCGATCCATGCGGGACCTCCGGTTCTTCTAATGAAAGGAGAGAGGGAACGACCCTCTCTCCATCTTATGCATGTACAATATAGCACGAAACGGAGCGAAAGGCAAGAAAAAACGACCGCTTTTCAGAGGTTTTTTGCGGCAGGCTGGGTTTTGACGTTGATCACGACGTCCTGCGATTCGGGATGCTTTTTGAACCATTCGATCGCATAGGGACATTTCGCGACGATCAGGATTCGGCGCTCCCGGGCGTGGGCGCAAATCCGTTCCATCATCTGCGAGGCGACGCCTTGCCCGCGCAGCGATTCGTCGACGAACACGTGGTCGACGTTGACGCGCCGGTCGTCGCGGGCGGGGAAGGTCAGTTCCGCGAGCAGCTTTCCGTCGGCTGCTTCGGCGAAGAGCCGATTGTTCTCGATATTGAATTCCATCGTATCCTCCTATGATTTCGCGCGCAGGCGATGCATGACGATCGCTCCGGCGACGGCGACGTTGAGACTCTCGACCGCCGCGGTTTCGATTTGGATGTTCTCCACCGTCCGTGCGAGAAGCGCGGGACGGACCCCGTTGCCCTCGTTCCCCAAAAGCACGGCGATCCGCCCTGAGACCAGTCGAAGGTCGTCGAGCGGGATGCCGCCGTGGGGATCGGTCCCGTAGACCGTCACGTCGGCGTTTTCCGACAGGAAGGAGGGAATCGGGACATCCGACAGGTTGAGGCGGAAGATCGCGCCCTGGGTCGCGCGCAGGGTCTTTTGATTGAAGGCGTCGACGCATCCGTCGCAGACGACGGTGTCGAAGCCGAACGCGAGGGCGCTCCGCAAGAGCGCGCCCATGTTGCCGGGATCCTGGATCTGGTCGAGCAGGAGGATCCGGTTCCCCGCGGGTCGGGGGGCGGGGCGGCGGACGACGGCGAGGATGCCCTGCGGCGTGAAGGTCGCGGCGATCTTGTCCATCACGGCGTCGCTCACGAGGACCGTCTCGATGCCGGGATACCCGGGGTCGAGGACGGCGAACACCGTCTTGCACAGACCGGCGTCGATCGCCTCCTTGACCAGGTGGGGTCCTTCGACGACGAAGAGACCCGACGCGTCGCGGTCTTTTTTCCGATCGAGTTTCAGAAGATCGGCGATGGTCTGGTTTTGAAGCGACGTGATCGGCACGGTTCTCACCCTCATTCAATTATATCATATCCGACTTCGAAAAAGAAAGGAGCCGGCGTGTTGCGCCGGCTCCTGGGGGAGATTGCGACGATCAGACGATCGGTTCGTATTCGGGACCGTTTTGGAAGTACGGCATCAATTCTTCGACGAGCAGATGGAACGCGTTGATCTCGCCGCGTTCTTCCTCGGTGAGGACGTACGGGTCGTAGGCGTCGATGACGTCGGCTTGGAGGATGATGTCGCCGATCAGCGTCTGCAGCAGGAGGATGCGGGCTTCGATGTCGAGTTCGCCGTCATAATGCAGATGGTACATGCCGTCGAAGTAGCCGTATACGGCCATCTCGACGAGGAAGTCGACGTCGAGGAATCCGTCGCCGGCGACGGCAAGGACGATTTCCGCCATCGCCACGGCGCGGACCATGTTGGAGAGGTCGTCTTCGGCGCTGCCGAGCGCGTTGATCGTCTCGATCGCATCCATCACCGTCTGGATCTCTTCGGCGGTCAGGTTGGCGAGGAACAAGGCGAACATGTCGGGGGCGTAGAGGAGGCCGTCGACGTAATACTCGAAGACGCCTTCGATCTCGGCCATCAGGATGGCTTGTTCCTCCGTGGTGTAAAGTCCGGATTCGGCGATGTGGGCTTCGGTGAGCGCGTACAGGAAGTCGGCGAGCGCCTGGGCTTCGATCGGATCGATCGAGTCGCCGATGATGCCGAGATAGCCCGACAGCATCTGCGCGTAGCCGGCGAGTCCGGCGGGCGAGAGGTCGACGAGCCCGACGAGGCCGGCTTCAAGTTCCGCCTTCTGGTTTTCCATCCAGCGGACCTGTTCGGTCGTGTCGCGATACGCCCAGACGAGGCTGTCGACGTAATAGTAGTACCAGGAGTTCTCGCCGGAGGTGGCGTCGACCAAGGCTTGGTAATAATCGACTTCCTGCTCGCAATAATGGATCGAGAAGAGCGCCGGCTGCACCGCATAGGCGAGATCGTTGACCTGGCTCATGTAGGACTGGTCGTCGACCGTCGCCGCCCAGTAGGCGGTCCAGAATTGATTCTCCGCCTGAGGCTGCTGGTTCTGGTTGACGGATTCATAGAGTTGGAAGAGGTCGAGGACGCCGACATAGAGGGTTTGTTCCTCCGGCGAGAGCGTCGCCAGGGCATTGACATACGTCGTGTAGAGCGAGCCGGCCAGTTCGGGATTGCTCTCGCCGTAGAATCCCGCCAGATAACTGTTGTAGTAAATCGACTGCGAGAGCGGATACAGCAGGTAGTTGTAGAAGATGTCCTCGTTCCAGAGCGGGTCGTCATCCGCGGTTTCAAGCGCGGAGTTGTATGCGACATACAACTGGGATTCGGTGGTCTTCCAGTACCAATGCGACTGAGTGACCGTGCGTGCGGCCTCGTTGAGAATGGAGGCGATCTTCTCGGCAGCGGCGGCGTTGATGTCGGTCAGCTGGTTTTGCGCGACCGTCAGGTTCTCGATCGCCCAGCTGAGCTCTAGCGTGTAATCCTCGCCCGTGCCCATGTGTCCGAAGTAGTCGTCTTCGGCCGGGCGGACGACGGCGTAGTAATGGGAACGATACGCCTCATAGCTTGAGAGCAGATCCATGTAGAAGGGGACCATGGACGGATTGACATACGATAGCATCATGTTGACCTGTTCGCGATAGTAGACGCCTTCGTCCGGGTTCGCCATCACGATTTCCTGATAGAGCGCCTGGTCGAAGGTCCATACGAGGTCATAGTAGAACCAGTCGTCGTACCCGGGGACCTCCCAGGCGGCTTCCGTCTTTTCGTGGTAGTCGGCCCACAATCCGCTGTTTGCGACGTTCACATCCCACCAGGTCTCGGCGTAGCCGATCGAAATCGGATCGGTGAGCTGGGCGATCGCTTCGGCCACTTGGTTGGAGTAGTCGTTCAGCTGCCAGTAAAGGTTTTCGATCTGCTGGCGAAGCATCTCGACGTTGCCCTGCAGCTGCTGGAACTTGAGGAAGGATTCGAGGGTGGAGAGCATTTCCGGGGTGATGTTCACAAGCAGGTTGTCCAGTTCCTGCACGAGCATCAGGGTGACGGTGTTCCAGAGGGCGTCGTTGGCCGGATCGGCGAAGAAGGCGATCAGCCAGCCAAGGCTCTCGGGTTCATAGGAATCGTAGAGCGCCTGCACTTCGGCGAGGTAGTTCTGGGCCTCGAGGATTTCATCCGCGAACTCATCGGCGATCCCGGCGAGATAGTTCTCGGCGTTGGCGACCGCTTCATAAAGGCTGAAATACGCCACGGCATCGGCATCGACATAGCCCATGTGCTCCTGATCGGCTAAAGTCACCGCGTAGTAATAGTTCAGGAAGACGTCTTGCGATTCCGCCAGAATCGTGACATTGTGGGTATAATACGTCTCATACAGCGTGAAGATCGGGCCGTATTGGGCTTGTTGCTCCGGTGTCAGCGCGGCGTACGCGGCATCAAAGGCGTTTCTGTAGGTGAGCGCCGTCGACGGGCTGTAGTAATTGTATTTGCCGGCATAGAAGCTGACGTAATAAATCGAGTTTTCAAGATCGTAGAGCATGTCCCAGTACAGCGTGTAGTCCCAAGACGGATTCTTTTCCGCTTCGGCCTTGGCCCAGACGTAGGCGAACCAGTAGTGGGTGTTCAAGACTTCGTTGTTCCAATAGACCTGAGCGGCGGAACGTGCGGAGACCTCGCCGATCGCGGCGATGTGCATTTCGGCATCGGCGATCAATGCGGCCAGTTGCGCTTGCAGAGTGTCAAGATTGTAGGTCGCGTTGTCGAGTTCGTTCTGATAGTAGTTCTGCCAATAGGCGAGGTTTTCAATCGCCCACTGCAGATCCCACTCGTACGGATTTCCTTCGTAATAATAGTCTGCGATGAATTGTTGATAGGTGAGGACGGCGAGCGGCAGGTTGCCAAGGTAGGTCGCGATCTCCTCGTCCGTGAAGCCGATCGCTTCGAGCATGGCTAGGGCGCCGAGGATGGCCTCCGGATCCTTGCTCTCGACGGCGCCGCGGACGATCGACATGATCGAGACGAGATTGTAGTAGGCTTGTTCTTCCGAAGATTCGAACACCTGTGTGACGGTGGTGATGGCGGCGTCGACGACG
>CAIMSF010000125.1 GCA_903844055.1 uncultured bacterium | reverse complement strand
CCGCGAGGAGCCCCGCGCCAAGCGCGGTTTCGGCGGCATCTTCGGCCGTCTGCAGCGCGGTACGAACGGCATCATGACGTCTTCGGGCGGCAGTTTCGACTTCATCGTCAACGCCAACCCCAACATCGACCTCATCGGTCGTCTCGACCAGGTTTACAACTTCACGAGTTCGGCCCGCTATTTCCGATTCAACAACGCAATCTATTATTCCGCCAGGACGAACGATACCACGCAGTGCGTCTTCACCGGGTTCTACTACGCCGGGATCCGCATCACCGCCAGGACCGGTCCGGTGGGCGGCGTCTATACCTACACCGCGACGGTCAACACCGTCTACAAGCAGGTCGGCATCACCTCGACCACCTACAGTACGCCCGGCACCACCGGCGTCACATTCTATTCCACGTCGGCCTACACCGCCGGTACGACCATCCGATATTTCTACTACGATCCCGCGACCTTCAACCTCCCGAAGGTGCCGTGGATCACCGAAGACCCCGCCGCCACGACCAACGATCCCGTCGAGTACATGTATGACCCGGCCTTCCCCATGCGGTCCAATCCGGCACTCACCGAATACATCTACTACATGGAATACAACCTGCTCGCCGACCGCTTCAAGACGACCGGTTCGAACCCGCGTCCGAACGGCATGTACGTCTTGTCCACGACGGCCGGTTCGACCTACGGCCTGGTCCTGCCGTCCAACATCCGCACGGATGAAATCCGGGGCATCAACGAGGACCACGATCCGCCCATCTCGCTTCTGCAGGACTACGACAACGTGAGCACGACGCACCTCATCAGTCTCGACAGCGCCGTCCTGACGAGTTACAACGCGCTGAAGCAGGCGACCTTCAACGACAAGCACGAATTGCTCGAGGAAACCACGAGTTCGATCGTCCTCGACGAAAACGGCGGATCCGACACGATCTTGACCGTCCCGGTCGTCGACTACGACCTGATGACGATCACCTATACGATCTCGATGGAGGCCTTCGCGCCGGCCCAGACGACCGTCAGCTATGCGATCACGAGCATCCAGACCTCCGCTTTCGCACTGGTCGCCAAACGGGCGTATGACCAGTATGGCGGGACACCGTCGCAAGCGCAGCTGGAGGCGTACAACAATCTTCTATTCGCAGAGCGATACGCCGGCATCTCGACCGGTTACCCGGCGCTCTTGACCCTGACGCTGCCGTCGCGCTCGATCACGAGCAACACGACGCTGTCGCTCGGGTACTTCGGCGTGTTCTCGGAGGCCTTCATCGGTTCCGACCTGTTCGCCACGACCGCCTATTTCCAAGACTATCAAGTCTTCATCACGTTCACGCCGACGATCGCGAACTCCGGCGGTTCGATCCAGATCAGCACCGTCCAGTTCAACGGCGGCGGGACCGTCGCCGTCGTCAGCCAGACGGACGTCACGGCGCTCGGAAACGTCAATCCCGGCGGATCGATCCGGTTCAACTTCACCTACAGCGCCGGCATCCTCGCGACCGGCTACGACTTCAAGGACCTCGTCACCGTCAAATATACCGACGGGACCGTCGTGAGCTCGACCTATTATACGATCACGAGCGTACCCGCCGCCGGCGGAACCTATGCGATCACGATCACCTTCTCGACCGCGACCCGCTCGGGCGACTATTACATGCATTACAAGTATTTCAGCACCAGCACCGAGCTCAACGTCAAGTTCGACAAGGCGCCCTCGACGGCGGCGGCCATCAGCACCCTCGACTATTATTCCGAAGACGGCTCGACGGTCATCGCCGGCACGACGATTACGGGTGCGGCGAACGTCGGGTACGATCCCGGCATCGGCGCGAACGGCACCACCAATTTCACGCAGAGCACCGACACGGGCGTTCCTTCCTACCTCGATCGGGAAACCTATCTTCCGGATTTCATGACCACCGATTCCTTCGTCATCTCGCCGTTCGCCTCCTTGACGAACGTCTATCTGAACCAGGTCACGATCACCGATGGATATAAGACTTTCGACCTCGTGTACGTCATCACCGCCGAGGACGGCACGACCACGACGACGTACCATCATTACATCACCGGCCGCGTGATCGACCTCGTCTCCGTCCTCAAGAACGGCAACGAAGTCTTCCTCGACGACGTTTATGCGGTGCGCGAAGACGCCATGACGACCTTCACCGTCGACCTCGGCCTCGACCAGATCCTCGAACTATACAGCGTCATCCCCGGTGGGACGTGGTCCTATTTCGGCATCACCGTCACGGCCGTCGAGATGGACGGCATCACGCCGATCGCGCCGGAAAACATCGTCGGCATCACCTACGACACCGATGACTATCTCCTCATCTACATGTCCTATTCGACCCGTCCCGGCATCTACACGTTCTCGTTCGTGTTCTACCGCGACGGACAGACGACCGACTACATCACGATCGCGACCCCGCTCGTGATCACGAAGCAGCCGGGCACGAACTCCTTCTTGTCCGACATCCGCTTCTCGCAGCTCGCCAACGAAACGAATTATCCGATCATCCGCATCACCGACGTGGACGGCACCGTCCTCACGGGAACCGGGTACACCCCGCTCGTCTACTTCAACGGCATCGACTACGACGGCGCCGACGAGTACCCGTATTACTATTACCGCGTGGACGGCCAGGTGTCCAACACGCCGCTCGACTCGTACATGCCGTACTTCATGGATTATCTCCCGTTCGGCGGCAGCGTCGCCCGCTATGCCTACAATCCGGGCACGTCGAGCTGGTACTGGACCGCCGAAGTCACGGCGGATTCCACCACCCAAGAACGTGCCGTGCTGCTCGCCGACTATACGATCGACCCGCTGACCGGCATGGAACCGCTCGAGGGCCAGGAGCTGATGATCCTTTACCGCGTCACCGCGGAAGACGGCTTGACGCATTGTTACTACTATACGACCGTCACCGACGTCACCTACAACGTCACGCTGCTGTTCGACGTCTATTACTGCACCGGCGCCGGCGTCGAGACTTGCACCCTCGCCAAGCAGTCGGTCGGCTTCGACGACGAACTCGTCATCATCACCGTGAAGAACTTCGACACCAACGGCGACGACACCGTCCTGAACGTCACCGACCCCGCCGAGTATCCGACCTTCTCGGCGATCCAGGGACTCAACAACCAGGTCACGCAGTTCCATTTCACCTACGACGGCGACTACCGCTACAGCTTCGGCCGCAACATCTCCGGGTTCTACGTCTTCTCCGTGTCGCTCCCGGAAGACCAGTATCTGAACGACCTCTACACCTATGAGATCGAGTTCAGCTACGGCCTCGACGACTATCTGCTGAACGACGCCTCGGGATACGTCGCCGGGCTCGAAGGCAAATACTTCTATATCGAGGCCTCGACCCGCAACCGCACGCGCCGCTTCAACATCTACATCCGGGCGGTCGCCTCTCCCGAGACGGACGCGCCATGGGGACTCTTCGACTTCTTCCGATCCTGGTGGGACTGATCTAAACGATGAAAGGGGGCTTTTTCGATGCCGAAAACCCCGAAAGCCTCAAAACGGAATCCATCGAACAAACCCTACCGCCTGTCGCGGCGGATCGTCAGCCTGACGATCCTCGTGGACGGGATTTTCCTCGTCCTGATCATGGCCCTGATGGCCTCGCTCTATTATGTCAACATACGTTCGGCCGAACAGCGCAACGCCGCCCTGCGCGCCGATTCCGCCGTCCAGGCGGTGAGCCGCCTCGTCGACGGCGCTGCGACCGACGCCCTCGGGCTCGCCGCCGATCCGACCGTGCGCGACTTCCTCGCCTACCTGTACGACGGCGGCGATCCGGCCGTGCCGATCCCCGCCGATCCCGATTACGCGATGATCCTCCGCTTCTATGAGACGCTCCAGACGGCCGGCGCGATCGGAGGCGGCGGCGTCTACGATTTCCTGTTCGTCGCGTCGCCCGCCGCATGCTCGACGGGATCGGACGGGTGTTACGTCGGGACCGGCAGCGCCGTTTCCGACGCCGACTGGAAACTCACCGAGCGACCGTGGTACCTGGCGATCGACGCATCCGCGACCGGCATCGCGATTTCCGAACCGTACGTTGACGCACGCACCGGCGAGGATGTCGTGACGGTCGTCGCCGAGGCCAAGGCCGGCGCGACGACGATCGGCTACGTCGGCATCGACCTGCTCGTTTCCTCCATTCCCGGCCTGCTCACGGTCGATTCCGCCGACCGGATCCTCATCTACCTGGAAGACGACCTCGGCGTCGCGACCATCCTCTATTATTCGGGAAGCGAAGGCGGCGACTATGCGATGCAGTCGGGTGCCGCCATCGCCGCCCTCGACTCCGCCCATGGATTCGGGAGTGCCGGCATCGCCGCCGTGGTCGCCGGCCGGACCGACGGCGGGGACGCCTACGTCGACGTGCTGAACGGGCGCTTCATCCGGTCCTATTCGACCATCGAGGAAGTGGGATGGCATGTCGCCGCCCTCGTCGACAACTCCGCCGGAATCGGCATCGAGATCACGTTCGCGGTCATGGTCGCGTTCGTGTTGCTCGTCCTCGTCATCATCTCGACGATCTTGAGCAAGCGCGTCGGACGGTCGCTGTCGCCGATCGACGACATCCTGGATTCCATCGATGAGATCAAACGCGGCAAATTCGACGTCAAGGTCGAGGTGACCGAGAACAACGAACTCAAGCACGTGGCCGACGCGATCAACCTGATGTCGGCGGAAATCGGCGACCAGATGGACCTCGTCTACAAGAGCTTCCTGTACGACGCGATGACCGGGCTCAAGAACCGCCGCGCCTGCCAGCAGGAAATCGAGGACCAGTACCTGAAGGGCTCGGAGAAGACCGCGTTCTGCATGATCGACCTCAACAACCTCAAGAACATCAACGTCACGAAGGGCCTGCCGGTCGGCGACGACCTGCTCCGCGCCTTCGCCGACCGGCTCGTCGAGGCGCTCGGGCAGAAGGAGCGCGTCTACAGCAACGGCGGCAACGAATTCCTCTTCATCCTGCCCAGGATCCGCGCCCTCGAGTCGGTCGAGGCGACGATCCGGAAGGTGTTCGACCGCTTCCGCCTGCCGATCGACATCCGCAACGTGAAGGTCGACATCAAGTGCAACATCGGCGTCGCGGTCTACCCCTACGACGGACGCAAGCTCGACGAGCTCGTGAAGAAGTGCGATACCGCCCTCTTCAAGGCGAAGGAACAGGGTGACGCCAAGTTCGTCTTCTACAACGACCAGATCACGCGCGAGGTGAACTACAAGGCTCAGATCAACGAGCAGCTCGCCGACGCCGTCGAGAAGAACCAGCTCCGCCTGAAGTTCCAGCCGCTCGTCGACATCCACAACGAAATCTACGGGTTCGAGGCGCTGGCGCGTTGGAAATCGCCGACGCTCGGCGAAATCAGTCCGCAGGTATTCATCGCGAACGCCGAGGAGTCGCACCTCATCATCCCGATCGGCACCTGGATCCTGCGGGAGGCCTGCAAGGCGCAGGTCGCCTTCGCGAAGCAGTTCGGCAAGGACTTCGTGATGTCCGTCAACGTCAGCCCGGTGCAGATCCTCCAGAAGGATTTCGTCGAGGTCCTGCGCAAGATCGTCGTCGAATCCGACATCGACCCGCACTACCTCGTCCTCGAGATCACCGAAGGCATCCTGATCGATTCGACCATCTACCTCGAGGAGACGATCGACTTCATCCACGAGATCGGCGCGAAGATCGCCCTCGACGACTTCGGGACCGGCTACGCCTCGCTGACCTACGTGAGGAAACTGCCGTTCGACAACCTGAAGATCGACAAGTCGTTCGTCGACGGCATCTTCACCTCCAAGAAGGACCACGCCATCCTCGGCAGCATCGTCGACCTCGTCCACAACCTCAACATGAAGGTCATCGCGGAGGGCGTCGAGACGCGCAAGCAGTACGAATTCCTCAAACAGATCACCACCGACATCTACCAGGGCTTCCTCTTCTCCAAGCCGCTCTCCTACGACGAATCGACCAAGTTCGTCGACCAGTTCTACAAGGTCGCCAAGGCCAAGCGCATCGACGTGTTCGGCTCCCGCGACTACACGAAAGAAGGTAACGAAGCATGATCACGCCGCTTATGTTGGAAATCTACATCTCGCAGGGATTCGAAGTCGTCACCGCCGTCGTGATCATCCTCGTCACGGGGTTCGCCGCCTTCATGCTGTTCCGGTCGGTCCGCGCCGATTTCAAGCAGGAGATCGAGAACCGCAAGCTGATGAAGGAGGCGCTCTCCGAGTCGAAGAACCAGGAGGGCAAGGAAAAGCTGCTCGTCGACCGGAAGACGATCTCGAAGAAGTCGAAGGACATCTACGCGCTCATCGACCAGGAACTCAACCGCGCCAAGGAAGGCGAGGTCAGCGTCCTCTTCTACCTCAACCTCGACGACTTCCGCCGGATCGCCAAGGAATTCGGACCGGAGAAAGTGGAGAAGGTCATCGACGAACTCTCCGCCCGGCTGAAGAAGCTCGGCGACAAGCGCGCCGTCGCCGGCCACCGGGAACAGGACGTCTTCCTGTACTATCTTCCCGGTCCGGTCGACAACGACGTGATCAAGCAATACGCGACGCAGATCCTGAAGACCGTCTCCGAGCCGCTCAAGTCGGTCGAGGCGTCGGTCACGACCTCGATTGGCATCGTGCTCTTCCCGTTCGACGGGATCTCCGTCGCCCAGCTCGTGAAGAACGCCGAAATCGCGCTCTACGTCGCCAAGAAGAAGGGCAAGAACCAGTTCGCCCTCTACTCCTCCGAACTGATCGAGAAGGAACAGTTCAACGCCAACTACTACCATGAGATCAAGGAATCGATCAAGAACGACGAGTTCCTCCTGTACTATCAGCCGATCGTCGACACCAAGACGGGCCGCCTGATCGGGCTCGAATCGCTGTTGCGGTGGAACCATCCGACCCTCGGCATCCTCCCGCCCGGCAAGTTTCTGAACGTGATGGACCTTACCGGCGACATCACCTGGTTCGGCGCCTGGGGCTTCGAGAAGATCGTCGAGCAATACGTCGCCTGGAAGAAGGCGCTGCGCATCAAGGACATCTTCATCTCCACGAACCTTTCGCCCAAGCAGCTCGAACTCGACAACCTCGCCCGCACCTTCTACGAGGTCGTCAAGAAGCAGCACTTCGAACCCGAAGCGTTCTGCCTCGAGATCATCGACTATTACACCGTCATCAAGAATCCGACCTGCGTCCAGAACCTGAACGAATTCCGCCGGTACGGGTTCCGGATCGCCATCGACGACCTCGGAGACCAGTTCGAACTGATCCAGGACATGACGAAGATCCCCGCGAACATCGTCAAGATCGCCCGCGAGGACGTCCTCAAGATCATGAACAAGTTCGACGAGGCGGACAAGATCGAACGCGTCATCGCCTCCGCCCTGTCCCGCCAGAAGGTCGTCATCGCCGAAGGCGTCGAAGACACGGCGATGCTCGCGGACCTCGCGGCGCTCGGCGTGCGCTTCATGCAGGGCTACTATTTCAGCCAGCCGAAGTCGACCGAAGAAACCGCCCAGATCCTCAAGAAAGCCCCCTGGAACGTCGCCGAGTTCGGCATCCAGTCGCGCTGAGAACATCGCGAAACGACGAAAAAAGGCAACCAGCGATGGTTGCCTTTTTGCTTGCGACTATGCTTTCGTCGGATTGCGGAAGAGGCCCGCGTCCAGCAGTTTCATCGCCTCGTCGACGACGTGGTCGACATCCGCTTCCTCGGCCTGGTCGCGGAACAGGATCTGGAGACCGACGAAGTTCGACACGCCCATCAGGACATAGGCGATCGTCTCGAGGTCGACGTCGTCGCGGATCTCCCCGGCGGCGACGTACTTCTTGAGATGGTAGACGTAGGAAGAGGCGAAGGATTCGTAGTACTCCTTGAAGATCTGGAAATCGACGAAGAGCGATTCCCAGACGACCTTGTAGGCGAGCGGGTCGCGCCGGACGTACTGGATGAACGCCTTCAGGCCTTCGCGCTCGATCTCGCGCCGGGACGAAAGGCCGGCGACGGCGTTCGAGGACGCCTTGCGGATCGACGTCTTGTACTGGTCGAGCAAGTAGAGGTAGAGGGCGAGCTTGTTGTCGAAATAGATGTAGAACGTGCCCGCGGCGACCTTCGATTTGGCGATGATGTCGTTCACCGACGTCGCCTGGAATCCGTTGTTGGCGAAGAGCTTCTTGCCGGTGCGGATGATCTTGTCGAAGGTCTTCTGCCCGACCTTGGTGCGCGGCAGTCTGAAGTCCGCCTTGTCCATGATGATCGCCTCCCTCGTTTCATTCTATACCATCCGGTTCCGGATTTCAACCGAAAAAAGCGGAAAACGACATCGATTCGCCGGAATTCGCTTCGTATGAATAAACTTTCATGTTTTTCACGCCCCCTCCCGTCGTTCTTTCTTCATTGACATCATTTTCATTGGTGAAAGCGCTTGACTTTCGATGGCGCATCCGCTAGAATGAAACCGTGATATGAACTTTTATTCACGTGGGATGGCAGGCTTCCGCCTCGCTTGATCTCGAATCGAACAATCCGGCGGCGCCTGCGGGCGGATGCCGATCCAATAGGAGGAAACATGGAAAAGAAAGTGTACATCGTCGGGGCAAAGCGGAGCCCCATCGGTTCTTTCCTGGGCTCGCTCAAGGAAGTCCATCCGTCCGAGTTCGGCGCACAGGTCCTGAAGGCCGCGCTTGCCCAGGCCAACGTGCCGGCCGACCGGGTCGACGAGGTCATCGTCGGCAACGTCATCGCCGCGGGCACCGGGCAGGGGCTCGCCCGCCAGATCTCGATCAAGGCCGGCATCCCGGCCGAAGTCCCCGCCTACGGGCTGAACATGGTGTGCGGCTCGGGCATGAAGACGATCATGAACGCCTTCGCCGGCATCAAGGCCGGACTCGTGGACATCGTCGTCGCCGGCGGCGTCGAATCGATGAGCCAGGCGCCGTTCATCGTCTCGGGCAAACTGCGCGACGGCAACAAGATGGGCGACATGGCGCTTCAGGACGCGATCCTGCTCGACGCCCTGACCGACGCCTTCGGCAAGATGCACATGGGCGTCACCGCCGAGAACATCGCCGTCAAGCACGGCATCTCGCGCGAAGAGCAGGACGCCTTCTCGCTGTCGTCCCAGGCCAAGGCGATCGCCGCGGTCGACGCCGGCGTGTTCGACGGCGAGATCGTGCCGATCGAGATCAAGACCAAAAAGGAAACGCTCGTCTTCGCACGGGACGAATATCCGAACCGCACGACCAGCCCCGACAAGATGGCGAAGCTGCGCCCGGCCTTCAAGCCGGACGGATCCGTCACGGCCGGCACGTCGTCGGGCATCAACGACGGCGCCTCGTTCACCGTCGTCGCCTCCGAGGACGCGGTCAAGAAATACAACCTGAAGCCGCTCGTGGAACTGATCGCGGTCGGCCAGGGCGGCGTCGATCCCAACTACATGGGACTCGGCCCCGTCCCCGCCATCAAGAACGTCCTCAAGGCCGCCGGTCTGTCCTTGGACGACATCGAGGAGATCGAGCTCAACGAAGCGTTCGCGGCGCAAAGCCTCGGCGTCGTGACCGAACTCGTGACGGAGCACGGCGTCGACAAGAACGCCCTTCTGGCCAAGACGAACATGCACGGCGGGGCGATCGCGCTCGGACACCCGGTCGGCATGTCGGGCAACCGCATCGTCGTGACCCTGATCCACGACATGGTCAAGAACGGCAAGAAGCTCGGGCTCGCCAGCCTCTGCATCGGCGGCGGCATGGGCACCGCGGTCGTCGTCAAGCGCGTCTGATTCCAACGCATTCAAAATACAACCAATAGGGAGGCAACATCATGAAACTGAATGGCAAAATCGCCGTCGTCACGGGCGGCGCAAAAGGCATCGGGATGGAAATCTGCAAGGCATTCGCACGGGAAGGCGCGACGGTCATCGCCGCCGACATGGGCGAGATGTCCTATCAGATGGATAACGTCGTCGGCATGAAGCTCAACGTCACGGACGTCCTGGGCGTCCAGGCGTTCTACGACCAGGTGATCGCGACCTACGGCAGGATCGACATCCTCGTCAACAACGCCGGCATCACGAAGGACGCGATGACGCGCAAGATGACCGACGAGATGTGGGACGCGGTCTTGAACGTCAACCTCAAGGGCGTCTTCAACCTGACCCGCCTCGTCGGCCCGCAGATGGAGACCATCGGCGGCGGCTCGATCATCAACATCTCCTCCGTCGTCGGCGTCTTCGGCAACATCGGCCAGGCGAACTACGCCGCCTCGAAGGCCGGCGTCATCGGCCTCACGATGACCTGGGCCAAGGAATTCGCCCGCAAGGGCGTCCCGGTCCGCTGTAACGCCATCGCCCCCGGGTATGTCATGACCGACATCCTCAAGACGGTCCCGGAGGAACTCCTCCAGTCGTTCGCCAAGATGACCATGCTCGGCCGCCTCGGCCAGCCCGAAGAGGTCGCCAAGGTCGCGGCGTTCCTCGCCTGCGACGACGCCTCCTACATCACCGGCCAGACCATCAACGTCAACGGCGGCATGCGCCTCTAGTCCCCCCAATAACTTGCTTAGGAGCAGTGATATCATGAAGACACCGACAGTCGGAATCGTCGGAACCGGCGTCTACATCCCCGAAGGCCGCGTCACGGCCGCCCAGATCAGCGCCCTCACGAAGGGCGTCTGGTCCGAATCGGCCGTCATCGAGAAGCTCGGGATCCGGTCCAAGTCGATCCCGGGGCCGGACGACGGCACCCAGGAAATGGGCGTCCGGGCGGCCATCGACGCCCTCAGGAACACGGGTGTCGATCCCAAGGACATCGACGTCGTCCTGTGCGTCGGCGAGGAGTGGAAGGAATATCCCCTCACCACCTCGGCGCTCTACATCCAGCACAAGATCGGCGCCGTGAACGCGTGGGGCATCGACGTCCAGAACCGCTGCTGCACCACCGTCTCGGCGATGAAGATCGCCCGCGACATGCTCGTCGCGGACGAGGAGATCGAGATCGTCATGGTCGTCGGCGGCTACCGCAACGGCGATTTCGTCGACTACGCCGACAAGGACATGTCGATGATGTACAACCTCGGCGCGGGCGGCGGCGCGATCATCCTGAAGAAGAACTACGGCAAGAACCTCCTGCTCGGAAGCCACATCATCGGCGACGGCTCGCTCTCCCGGACCGCCGGCGTCGAGATCGGCGGCATCTGCAGGCCGATCACCGCCGAGAACTACCTTGAAGCGCAGAAATCGCTTCGGCTCATGGATCCGGTGGCGATGAAGAACCGGCTCAACGAAGTCTCGATGCCCAACTGGTTCAAGTGCATCGACGAATCGCTACGGAAGGCGGGACTCGGACGGAAGGACATCGGCTACCTCGACATCCTCCACATCAAGCGTTCGGGACACCTGTCGATGGTCCACGACCTCGGCCTCACCGAGCAGCAGACCATCTATCTTGAAGATTACGGCCACATCGGCCAGATCGACCAGATCCTCTCGCTCCATCTCGCCTTGGAGAGAGGGCTCGTGAAGGACGGCACCGTCGTCTGCATGCTCGCGGCCGGCATCGGCTACGTGTGGGCGGCCAACGTGATCCGCTGGGGGGCGCCGGCATGATCGAGAAACTGCTGTACGTGATCCTCGCCGCCGTCGGCCTGTACGAACTCGTCGACCTCGCGGTCCTCCGCAGGATGAAGAAGCGGCTCGTCCATCGGGCGAGACTGCTGAACCTGTTGATGTTGCTCGTCATCCTCACCGGCTTCGCCTTCGCGATCGAAGCGATGACCCTCTACCTCTTCCTCCAGATCGTGCTCCTGAACATCGTCGAGATGTGCGTGCTCGTGCTCGCCACGACCGGCATCGTGCTGATCTTCAAGACGTCGGTCACGACCAACTTCGCGCAAGGCACGATCGCCACCGTCGGCGCCTTCACGGCGGCCAAGCTGATCATCTATCTGACCGCCAACTCCGCGATGCCGATGTCGACGAAACTGATCCTCGCGCTCGTCTCCTCGGCGGTGGTCTGCTTCCTCATCGGCCTGTTCATCGACACGGTCATCTTCCGCCACAGCCGGTATTCCAACCCGGTCGGCAAGCAGATGATCACGATGGGCATCGTGCTCGTCCTCTTCGGCCTCATGCCGGTCCTGTTCGGGCTCTTGCCGCTGACCGTCGAGGCGTTCTCCTATGAGGGACAGATCATCAATCTCCCCAACATGTTTCCGCTGTTTCTGCCCAACCACAACCTCTATGCGCTCTGCATCACCGTCGCGATGCTCGTCACGCTGTTCGCCGCGCTCCGCTTCACCAAGTGGGGACTCGGCGTCCGCGCCACCGCGTCGAACGAAACCGTCGCCAGCATGATGGGCGTCAACACCAAGCTGATCACCGCCCTGAGCTGGGGCATCGCCGGCGCGTTCGGCGGCGTGGCCGCCTTCCTGTTCGCCCCCGTCGGCAACGCCGTCACGGTCTCGTTCATGACGCCGGTGCAGGTCAACGCCTTCCTCGCCTCGATCCTCGGCGGCTTCTCGAGTTTCGGCGGACCGCTCGTCGGCGCCGTCCTGATCAACCTGTTCTCCTCGATCGCCTCGGCGATCAACTCGGTCTGGACCAACGTGATCGTGTATGTCCTCGTGTTGCTGCTCGTCCTCGCCAAGCCGCTCGGCCTGTTCGGCAAGAAGACGGCCAAGAAGGTGTGACATGACGACCCTCCGACTGTCGTTCGACCGCATCCGCAAACAACTCGCCTCGATCGCCAGGCATCCGTACTTCGGCTTCCTCGCGTTCGGTTCGATTCTCGTCGTCCTCCGCCTCCTGGCAATCGGCGGCGTGATCCCCAACAGTTTGATGAAGTCGCTCGTGATCACGATGATCTACGCGATCATCGCGCTCGGCTTCTCCCTGCTCCTCGGCTATGGCGGGCTCGCCTCGCTCGGCACCGCCGGGTTCGTCGGCCTCGGCACCTATTTCATCGGCCACTTTTCGGGGACGCTCGGCTATCCGTTCGCCGCCACGCTCCTGATCTCGCTTCTGGGGGCGATCGTCCTCGGCGCGATCGTCGGGTTCATCTCGCTTCGGATCGAAGGGATGTACCTCGCCATCATCACGCTCGGGCTTTCCGAGATCCTGCGCGAGGTGTTCAAAAGCTTCACCGCCTTCACGAACGGCGTGAACGGGCTCGGGTTCCGCGATTTCGCCCTCTTCGGACTTCCCGTCAGCGATACCGCCGTCGACTTCATCGTCATCTTCGTGTTCATCCTCATCATCCTCGGCACCCTCAACATCATCAAGAGCCCGACCGGACGGGCGCTGCTCGCGATGAAGAACTCCGACTCCGCGGCCCAGTCGATGGGGATCGGACTGATGAAATACCGTCTGCTCGCCTTCATCCTCGCGACCATCTACGCGGTCATCGGCGGCCTCCTCTACATGATGGACCAGCAGTTCTCGATCCCGACCACGTGGAGCCTCGACTTCTCGCTCAACATCCTCGCCGCGGTCGTCGTCGGCGGCGCGCAGTCGATCACCGGCATCATCCTCGGAACCTTCATGATCTTCGGCTTGAACATGACGGTCCTGAAAGAGATCGCCTTCTTCCGGGAATACCCCGACGCCACCTGGATCGTGAGCGGCCTGCTCATCATCCTGATCACCATGTTCTATCCCGGCGGCCTGATCCGCCTGATCCAGGCGATCCGGTTCTGGCTCGTCAAGACCGGGAAGAAACTCAAACGGAAATGGAGAATCCACCGCTATGGCGAAGATGATTGACAGCCTGCTTCAGGGGTTCCGGCTGCATCGCCTCAACCGCCTGCGCGATCAGAGATCCTTCCTCGAAAACTACCTGCCCATCCTCGTCAAGGCGATCCGCGACCGCGAAGCGCGCCGGACCGCGCTCTGGAACGAACGCGCGGAAGCCGCGCTCCGCGGCCCCGCGATCCTGGCCGACATCGCGACGCCCGCGCTTGCGGCCGAGAAGCAAGCCGCCCTCGCCAAGATCGAAGAGCGTTACCGCTGGCGGTTCAAAGCGCTCGCGCAGTCGAAGAAGCGGGCGCTCGAACGATCCGCCGACCCCGCGGTCGAGACGACCTTCGCGCATCGCGCGGAAGAACTCGAATCGCGGAAACGGCAGACCCTCACGAAATGCGCCCTCCGCTTCGAGACGCCCCTCGAACGTTCCCAAAGCGACCTCGCGGCGGCGAAGGAGGCCTATCGCCTCAAGTCGGAAGCCGTGCAGGCCAAGGCGGAGAAGAGGCTGACGCTCGAGAAGGCGAAGGCGGATCGGTCGGTCGCCGCCAAGACGGCATCCTATGAATCCAAAATCGCCTTGCTCGGCAACAAGATCGAGGCCGTCCGCGGCGTCCTGATCGCCCGCAGATCCGCCGATGCCGACTCGATGATGCCCGAAGACGTGCTGCTTTCGGTCCGCAACCTCTCGATGCGGTTCGGCGGCCTGCTGGCGGTCGACAACCTGAGTTTCGACGTCAGGAAGGGCGAGATCTTCGGCCTGATCGGCCCGAACGGCGCCGGCAAGACGACGATCTTCAACTGCATCACCCGATTCTACCGCGCCACCGCGGGCGAAATGCTCTACCGCAAGAACGCGGTCGAAGTGATCCGCCTGAACGACTACCCGGTCCACGACATCATCCGCCAGGGCATCGTGCGGACCTTCCAGAACGTCGAACTCGTCTGGGAGTTGTCGATCCTCGACAACCTGCTCGTCGCCGCCCATACCGTCTACCGCACCGGCTTCTTCGGACAGCTGTTCCACACGCCGAAGCTCCGCCGCGAGGAAGAGGTCATGCGGGCGAAGGCGTTTTCGGTCCTGAACACCCTCGGACTGCTGCCCTACGCCTTCGCGATCCCCTACGGCCTGCCGTACGGGATCCTCAAGAAGATCGAACTGGCCCGGACGCTCATGGCCCATCCCCGGCTGATCATCCTCGACGAGCCGGCCGCCGGCCTGAACGACAAGGAAACCGAAGAACTCGCCGTCCTGATCAAGAAGATCCGCGACGACTACCATGCGACGATCTTCCTCGTCGAACACGACATGGGCCTCGTCATGGATGTGTGCGACACGATCTGCGCGATCTCCTTCGGCAAGAAACTGGCGCTCGGGACGCCCGCCGAAATCCAGGCGGACAAACTCGTCCGAAGCGCCTATCTGGGGGAGGAATCATGAGCCGTCCCATTTTGGAAATCCGCGACCTCGTGATCGACTACGGCATCATCCGCGCCGTCAAGGGCATCAACCTGACGGTCGAACCAGGGTCCATCGTCGCCATCCTCGGCGCCAACGGCGCCGGCAAGACGACCACCATCAAGGCGATCGACGGCGTCGTCAAGACGACCTCCGGCACGATCCGCTTCGACGGCGAGGACATCACCGGCAAGCCTCCCTACAAGCTCGCCGGCAAGGGCATCATCCAGTCCCCCGAAGGACGCATGATCCTCAAGGGTCTGACCGTCGAACAGAACCTGATGGTCGGCGCGTACTCGCTCAAACCCGTGTGGCATACCGTGATCGGGTCGGACGGCATCGCCCGCTTGAAGCGGATCGGCGTCCGCACCCGCCGCCGCGAAGCGCTCGAAGAGGTCTACGGGTACTTCCCGGTCCTGAAGGAGCGCCGCACCCAGCAGGCCTCCACCCTGTCCGGCGGCGAGCAGCAGATGCTCGCGATCGGCCGGGCGCTGATGGCGCGCCCGAAACTGCTTCTCCTCGACGAACCGTCGCTCGGGCTCGCGCCCCTGATCGTCCAGGAGATCTTCCACATCATCCAGAAGATCAAGGAGAGCGGCAACACGATCCTGATGGTCGAACAGAACGCCTACCAGACCCTCAAGATCGCCGACTACGTCTACGTCCTCGAACTCGGCAAGGTCAAGACCGAGGGCAAGGCGCAGGACATGCTCAAGGACGCCGCGCTCGTCGAAGCCTATCTCGGCAAACAGAAACAACCAACCCAAGGGTAAACGCCGGTGAAACCGGCAAAAACTATAAAAGGAGAAAAAATGAAGAAACTAGTGCTTTTCGTTTCCGTCATGCTTCTGGCCTTCGCGTTCGTCGGCTGCCAGGAAGTGACGACCACCGAAGCCCCCGTCGTCACCACGACGACCGGCGTCGTCACCACGACCACCGAAACCCCCGCAACCACCACGACGACGACCACCGAACCCCCGATCGTCGTTCAGGGCGTCACCGCGACCTCGATCAAGGTCGGCAACACCGCCGCCACCTCCGGCCCCTATGCCGTCGTCGGCGTCCCGTTCAACGAGGGCATCAAGGCCGTCTTCGCCCAAGTCAATGCCGCGGGCGGCATCGACGGCAGAACGATCGAATTCGTCACCTATGACGATACCTTCAACGCCGCCACCGGCCTTCAGTACACCGAAACGCTGATCGAGGAAGACGAGATCTTCGCCCTCGTCGGCCACTTCGGAACCCCGACCGTCGGCGCCACGCTCGCCCTCATCCAGGAAGTCGGCATCCCGATGGTCTACGCCGCGACCGGCATCAACGCCCTCTACTTCGCGGAATCCGTCGGCAACCCCGTCATGGCCGTCCAGCCGATCTACATGACCGACGGACGCATCATGGCCGCCCGCGCGATCAAGGAAGCCGTCTATGGAGCGAACGGTGACGAACAGCTCGCCGCCGGCGCCAAGATCGGCGTCATCTACACGAACGACGACGTCGGACTCTCGATCAAGGCGGGCGTCGAAGCCGAAGCCGCGATCCTCGGCAAAACCGCCGACATGGTCTACCAGGCCATCACCGCCGGAACCTACAACACCGCCGTCACGATCCTCCGCGCCTCCGGCTGCCAGGCCGTCATCCTCGCGATGAACCAGGAACCGTTCGGCTACGCCCTCACCTCGATGGCCAACCTCGCCTACAACGTCCCGATCTTCACCTCCTACGTCAACGCCGACATCACCGCCGTCGACCATCTCCGCTACAACGCCGCCCGGCCGATCTTCACCAACGCCTGGCTTGACACCTCCACCGCCGAAGGCCTCGCCGGCTACATGGCGTTCGCCGGCGCGATGGCCGCAAACGGCCAGTCCGCCTACGCCGCCAACGCCTATGCGATGGCCGGCTACATCGCCGCCACCGTCTTCGTCGAAGGCCTCCAGAGAGTCGCCGAAGCCGATGTCGAACTGACTTGGGCGAACTACATCGCCGCCATGGAAGACGGCGAAATCGCCATCCCGATGGGCGGCGTCGTCGACTTCTCCGACGGACACCGCTGGGGCATCGCCGCGATGTCGCTTCTGAAGTACGGCTTCACCTATGGCGACAACCCCGCCACGACGGACGTCGTCGAAACCGACTTCCTCCGCGAAGCCTTCACGAAGATCCGCGAGATCGAAACGATCGCCACGATCGAAGCCAAGTAAAAGAACCATTTTGAATTCATTGCCTCAATGAGTTGAAAAATCACGCATGAACCGTCAAGGGAGCCCGATCCGGTCTCCCTTGACGCGCATGCGCCTTACGAAAGGAAGCCGCCCATGTACGGAAAAACACCGAAAACGATCAGCGTCGACGAAGCCGTCGCGCTCGTCCAGTCAAATCAGGAAATCGTCGTCGGAATGGCCGCCAACGAACCGCAGCTGTTCATGTCGCATCTCCACCAGGCGGGGCCGCGGGTGACAGGCGTGACCGTCACCAACTGCCTGCCGATCGCCAACGCCGAATTCTTCATCGACGAGAAATGGCGCAAACATTTCTTTCTCGACGGCTGGTTCTACACCAACGTCCTGCGCAAGGTTCATGAACACGGAAACATCTCGTTCATCCCGAACCATCTCCATCTGGCCGGGAAGAAACGTTTATTCTATAAGAAACCCGACATCTTCGTGACCGCGGCGACGCCGCCGGACAAGCACGGATACATGTCGCTGTCGCTTTCGAACGTCTACGAGAAGCAGATGATCGAAGCGGCCAAGATCGTCATCGTCGAGATCAACAAGAACTTCCCGCGCACCTACGGCGACGTCGAGTTCCACCTGTCGGACGTCGACTACCTCGTCGAAGCCGACTATCCGGCGCCGACGATCCCCTCCGCCGAACCGACCGAGAAGGATACGATCATCGGCAACTTCGTCGCCGACCGGATCCACGACGGCGACACGATCCAGCTCGGCATCGGCGGGATGCCCAACGCCGTCTCGAAGGCGCTTTTCGGGAAGAAGGACCTCGGCATCCATACCGAGATGTTCACCTCCGGGATGGTCGACCTGATCAAGGCCGGCGTCGTCACCGGACGCTATAAGACGCTTCATCCCGGCAAGCATGTCTGCGCCTTCGCCTTCGGTACCCCGGAACTCTACGACTTCATCGACCAGAACCCCTCCGTGATGATGCTGAACGGGGCGTACGTGAACGACCCGGCCGTCGTCGGACAAAACGACAACATGGTCTCCATCAACTCGACGCTGGAGATCGACCTGACCGGCCAGTGCTGCTCCGAATCGATCGGCACGCGCCAGTTCTCCGGCACGGGTGGCCAGAGCGACACCGCGATCGGCGCCCAGAATGCCAAGAACGGCCGCTCGTTCATCTGCCTCTACTCGACCGCGATGGTGAAGAATCCCGT
>CAIMSF010000124.1 GCA_903844055.1 uncultured bacterium | reverse complement strand
TGCCCGTCTGGGAACAGCTGAAGGGGATCAGGGGCATCCGCGTCGCCCTCGGCGGGATCACGGTCGTCGCCGCCGGGCTGATCGCCTCCGCCGGCATCGTCCTCATGCGCGACAGCGGCCTGCGGTGGGACAACCTCCTCGTCGCCCTCGGCGCGACGGCGCTGCTTGCGGTGAAAAAGGTCCCGGCGCCGGCGATCGTCGCCCTCGCGATCCTCCTCGGCATCCTCTTCTGAGCCGTCACCTCCTTGTGCCGACAAGCAAAACACCGTCCCCGCGGTTGCGGAAACGGTGTTTTTTCATTCCTGGCGGCGTTTTGGGACGAACGCGCCTCAGCCGAGCAGCGGCAACAGCGAGGTGCCGTAGTCGGGGGATTGCACGCCGAAGTTGTCGGCGACGGTCGCGGCGATCGCGGCGAAGGTGTCGGCATCCGGCAGGATTTTGCCGCGCTGCTGGTTGGCGTAGAGGAAGAGCGGGACGTACTCGCGCGTGTGGTCGGAACCCGGGAAGGTCGGGTCGTTGCCGTGGTCGGCGGTGACCATGAGCAGGTCGCCGTCTTTGAGGTGCGGCAGGAAGGACGCAAGGTCGCGGTCGAACTCCTCCATCGCGAGCTTGTAGCCGATCGCGTCGCGGCGATGGCCGTACATCGCGTCGAAGTCGACGAGGTTCGTGAACACGAGGCCGGTGAATTCGGTATCGGCGAGCGCCGTGGTCTTCGCCATCCCGTCGTGGTTCGAGACGATCCCGTGGTGGGCGGTGATGCCCGAGCCGTTGAAGATGTCCTTGATCTTCCCGACCGAGATCACGTCGTAATGCGCCTCGGCGAGGCGGTCGAGGGTGGTCGGCGCGAACGGCGAGAGGGCGTAGTCGTGGCGGTTCGGGGTGCGCTTGAAGCCGTCCTTCGGATTGCCCAGGTAGGGGCGCGCGATCACGCGCCCGACCTTCCACTCGGGGCGAAGCGTCAGCTCGCGGGCGACATGGCAGACATGGTAGAGTTCCTCGAGCGGGATGACGTCCTCGTGGGCGGCGATCTGGAGGACCGAGTCGGCGCTCGTGTAGACGATCAGATCGCCCGTCTTCATCTGATGCGGACCCAGTTCGGCGATGATCTCCGTTCCGGAGGCCGCCTTGTTTCCGACGACTTTGCGTCCCGTCTCGCGTTCGAGCTCGCGGATCAGTTCGGGGGGGAAGCCGGTGTCCGTGAAGGTCTGGAAGGGGATCGAGGTCTTCAGCCCCATGATCTCCCAGTGGCCGGTCATGGTGTCCTTGCCATTGGAAAGCTCCGCCAGCCTCAGCGCGGCGGCGCGGGGCCTGTCGACGGGCGGGACGCCCTGGATCTCGGTGAGGTTGCCGTAGCCGAAGGACTGCAGGATGGGAAGCGATACGCCGCCCGCCGCGGCGGAAAGATGGGCGATCGTGTTCGCTCCGGCGTCGCCGAAACGGGCGGCGTCGGGGAGCGCGCCGCAGCCGACCGAATCCATCACGATGAGGAAGATGCGCTTGTAGTTCATGGGGTTACTCCTTCTCTTGTTTCGAGGCGCGCGGATGCGCGGCCTCGTACGCCTCGCGGAGGCGACTTTGGGAAACATGGGTGTAGATCTCGGTGGTGAGGACGTCCTCGTGACCGAGCAGTTCCTGGACGGCGCGCAGGTCGGCGCCGTTTTCGAGCATGTCGGTGGCGAAGGAATGGCGGAGCGTATGCGGGGAGACCGGCTTGTCGATCCCGGCCGTCGCCGCGAGCTTCCGGATGATCTTGTAGAACCCGACGCGGGAGAGCTTCGTGCCGTTCTTGTTCACGAAGACGCCTTCGCGCGCCGCCGGATGGATCAACGGCCTGGCGTCGACGAGGTAGCGGCGGACCGCCGCGACGGCGGGCTCGCCGAGCGGCACGATCCGTTCCTTCCCGCCCTTCCCGAGGACGTGGACGACGCCGGAGTTGAGATGGAGGTCGGCGGTCCGAAGCGCGAGCAGCTCGGAGACGCGCAGCCCCGCGCCGTAGGCGAGCTCGACGAGCGCGAGGTTGCGCAAATCGAGGGCCTTCCCCTCGCCTTTGGCGGCCTCGATCAGCGCTTCCGTCTCGGTCCGGTTCATCACCACCGGCAGCGCCCTGACGCCCTTCGGCTGCTTGACCGTGTCGATCACGTTGGTCACAACGACGCCTTCGGACAGCGCGTAACGGTGGAACGACTTGATCGCCGACAGCTTCCGCTGGATGCTCTTGACGGCGAGGCCGTCGCGCTTCATCTTCGCGAGGTAGTTCATGGCGTGGGTCTTGGTGATCTGGTCGAGCCTGACCGCCCGGTAGTTCTTCGCCATGAAATCGAGATAGGCGGCGATGTCGGATTTGTACGAGGACAGCGTGTTCTTCGCCAGATTCTTGGTGACGCGCAGGTAATAGACGAATTCCTTCAATAACGCTTCATTCATATCTGACCTCAGGTGAAACTGCGTTCGACATAGTTGAGCAGGATCAAACCCTTTTCGGTGAGCCGGATCGAAGCATGGTCGATCGTCACGAGTCCATCGCGCTCATTGTCGCGCAGGCGCGGGTAGCGCAAGAGCGGATCGATCCCGAAACGCACCCAGAGATCGGCGAGGTCGATTCCGGAAACCTTGCGAAGGCCCATCACGCAGGCTTCCCGGAACGGATCGCACGGATCGGCGAGGCGGCCGCCGAAGCCGGTCTTCTTCACCGCCGCAAGATATTTGGAAAGCGTCGGATGGTTGTGGAATCGGGTGTTGCCCAAGAGCGAATGCGCCCCCATCCCGACGCCGAGGTAGTCGTGCGCGTCCCAGTAGTGGAGGTTGTGCTTCGATTCGAATCCGACGATCGCGAAATTCGAGACTTCGTACCTGTGGTAGCCGGCCGGAGGCAGGACGCGGTTCACCGTTTCGAACATGGTCGCCTCGAGTTCCTCGTCGAGGAGGGGGAGCCGTCCTTCCTTCCAATCATGGAAGAGGATCGTCTTCGGCTCGAGGATGAGCGAGTAGAACGACAGGTGGAGCGGCTTGAGCGCGACCGCCCACGCCAGGTCGGCTTCCAGATCCGCGATCGTCTCGGTCGGGAGGGCGTAGATGAAGTCGAGGTTGACGTTGTAGAAGTGGGCGTCGTGGACCGCCTTCATGGCACGCTCGACGTCTTCCTTCGCATGGGTCCGGCCCAGCAGCTTGAGCAGGTGCGGCTGCCCCGACTGGACCCCGATCGAGAGCCGCGTGACGCCCTTCGCCTTGATCAGGCGGACGAACTCGTAGGTTACGTCGTTCGGGTTGGCTTCGATCGTCATCTCGCGGAGGCGCGTGACGTTCAGTTGCGATGCGATGAAGTCGAGCAGGTCGGAAAGCAGGTCATGGGAAAGCGAGGACGGCGTGCCGCCCCCGAGATAGACCGTGTCGACCTCCGCGAGATCGTCGCGGGTAGCGGCGATCTCGGCCTTGAGGGCATCGACGTATGCGGTTTTGAAAGCCGCCGGAGCGACCATTTTCGGGAAGTCGCAGTATGTGCAGATCGCCTCGCAGAACGGGATATGCACATAGAGAGCCTTGGCCATCGCAGAATCACCTGACTATTATGTTAACATAACTGCCGTGAAAACGACAGCCCTTCGCCCGAAAACATGAAAAAAAGGGCGGATGCCCGCGGCATCCGCCCCGATTGGTCGATCAGGCATCGGGAATCAGCGTAAAGGTGAACTGCGGGGAATCGGTGCCGCTTTCGATGCGGATCAGATAGACGCCGTCGGCGGGAAAGGTATAACCGTAGATGTAGCTCGATGTGAGGATCGTACCGGCCGCGTCGCAGACGGAGATCGACCACGGGTTGACGGAATTGGTGTTGGACAGATCGAGGCGGTACCCGCCGGCCGTGACCTCGACCTTGATCCAGCCGACATGGTGGTACCCACCAACATAGGCGGAGACGGGTTCGTTCGGTCCGACCGTATCGACGATGTCGGCGATCTCATCGGGCAGCGGGAAGAAAAAATTCGCCTTGTCGATCCGGTCGACGGAAGTAAGGAACGTGTATTCCATGAGCAGATCGACGCCGATCGTGAAGGTGATCCCTTCCTCGGAGAACGTGATGCCGTCGACGTCGACCGTCGTCGTGATCGTCCCGTCCTCGCGATCGAGCTCGATCGTCGCGGTGACGACCGTCCCGGCGAAGGTGGC
>CAIMSF010000123.1 GCA_903844055.1 uncultured bacterium | reverse complement strand
GGCGTTTTCAACCATTGTTCATCCAATCATCCGTTTTTTCGGGATGTTGTCGCTTTTGGAGCATCATCACCATATGTCAACTGGTTTTCCATCCATTCCTTTCCCGTAACCGTCGCACAAGGAAACTACGATAGTTTCGCGAACCTCGTACCGTCCATGCCGAGATTGAATACTGACAATCCGGAGGTCATCGAATATCTCGTCAATGCCGCAGTATATTGGACGATCACGCTCAAAATCGATGGATGGCGCATGGATGTCGCAGACGAAATCTCGCCGCGCTTCTGGCGAGCATTTCGAACAAGAGTCAAATTGGCGAATCCGAATATTCTTCTAATAGGGGAAATATGGAATATCGCCACGCGATGGTTGGCAGGCGACCAGCTTGATACGGTGACGAACTACAAATACCGCAAGTCGCTGACCGACCTGGCGAAAGGGAATATTACATCGACCGAGTTTCATCGGCGGATGGACGCCAATCGCATTCTGTACAAAACACCGGTTCACAGCCGACTCGTGAATCTGATTGGTAGCCACGATGTCGAACGTATCGCCGAAGCCTTTGGCCAAACAAAAGCATTGATGATGCTGGCCGTCACGTTAGCATACGAAGGAATGCCGCTCATCTATTATGGCGATGAGTTGGGAATGACCGGAGGCGCAGATCCCGATAACCGCCGTGCGATGACATGGGAACGCACGGATACCGAACAAGCTCAGTGCATTCGGGCTCTTGCGTTGATACGCAGCAGCTCTGAAACGTTGAAACAAGGCCGTACCGAAACGCTCCCAACCCAACCCAGAGTACTCGCGTTCGTGCGCATCCATCAAGGCCAGAAACTCGCGATGATTGCAAATTTCGGCAACCGTCCCTATCGGATCAATCAAACCGGAGCAATTCTGAAGTGGGGTCATGCCCGTTTGATGAGCGGCGGATATGTCGTCCCCGGATCGGCATGCGCTCTCTTCGAACTCAGTCGTCAGGATTAGGCCGGCATTGCCGGTTGAACTCATATTTTAATACAGGAGGATAACATGAAAAGAATCTTCACACTGCTTGGCTCGTTTATCTTCATTCTTGCATTGACGGTATCGCTTTCCGCATGCGACCAGCTGACGACCGAAAATGCAACCACGACGACCGTCATGACGACCGAATCTTCGGCCGAAACGACCACGACCACGACCACGAATGACGGAATCACTTATTATCTTGCCGGAAAATTCAGCGGTTATGTCCCGAACGATGCCGCGTTCATCATGGATCCTGTTGAGGATAAACCCGGTTGGTATACCATTACCGTCGAGCTTACCGAAGAGGTCCGTGACGTAGCTTATGACGGACATTATTACAAAGTGACAACCGGAACCTGGAATGAATGCTGGGGGGTCGACGCTTACGCATTGCAACCGGCACCGGTCTCGCCTACCGGCGGTGGACTCGGCTCTATTTGGGTTTACGAAAACATGACGCTGATCGTCCTTTTCGACGCGAACACGACCACCATCTACGATAACTCGATGGTCGATGTCTTCGACAATCCGGTCATTTATGGTGATTTTATTGCAGCAATGGGTCGTGGAACCGACTGGAGTTATTCGCCGACGGAAGCCTTGGAACTGACCGACGAAGATGAGGACGGCATCTATGAAGGCGAGTACACTTTACCGGCGTATGTTGGTACGAATGAAGCGGGATATTCACTTGCGATCGCTTTGTCGGCACAGTATTACATCGGTTCATGGGGGTCGGCGTGGGGAATCGCCGAACAGTATAAGTTGAACGGTGAGGCGGCCGGTATGGGCGGTACATCGAATCTGCGTCCCAGCATCGATACGACATATCACTTCAGTTATGATTCGTCGACTCATTTGACGACGGTCCAATATGATCTTCCCGCCCCGCAATTGTACGGCGACTGGAACAACTGGTCGCTGTCCGGCGAAACTGCGGTCGCGCTGGTCCAAAGCGGGACCGATGCGACCGTCTACGAAGGAATCGTCGTTCTGCCGGCCTATACCGGAACCGGCGACGGATGGTCCTTCGGGGTCGTGACGTCGATGACCTACTATGCCGCATGGAGTGTCTGGGGAGCGGGAACGCAATATTTGTTCAACGGGACTGCGGCTGCGATGGGATCCGTCTCATATCTGAAACCCGCTGTCGAGACGGCATATGCTTTCAGTTACGATTCGGACACACATTTGACGACGGTCCAATATGATCTTCCCGCCCCGCAATTGTACGGCGACTGGAACAACTGGTCGCTGTCCGGTGAACAGGCAGTCGTCTTTGTTCCGAACGCGACGGATCAGCACTTGTATGAAGCAACGGTAACCATCAATCCCTATGAGGGAACCGGCGACGGATGGTCCTTCGGCGTCGTGACGTCGATGACATATTATGCCGCATGGAGTGTCTGGGGAGCGGGAACCCAGTACTTGTTCGATGGGAATCCCGCGGCGATGGGGCTTGTCTCACATTTGAAACCAACCGCCCAAACGACCTACCTGTTTGTCTATGATGACCGTACCCATATCACCACGGTTACGATTCAATAAAAGTTGACGAATTTCAATCAAAAACGGAAGAAATGAGATGAATTAAAACCATGAGAAACCCCGGACGAACACCCGACTTTCATAATTTGGAACTCGTTCTACAAAAAAAACCGACCTCTCGCCCGGTTATGTTCGATTTCATCATCGGTGCGGAGAAGGAAAAGATGCTGACGGGTGAAAGGTATCAAACCGACACGGAATTCCATCGTGTCGTTACGACAATCCGCGCTTTCGATTCCGCTGGATTCGATCATGCGCCGATCATCGTCCGGGGTCTCACTTTTGGCCGAAAGGATGGAAATCATCATGGCGCTTCGACCAAATCGCTGAATGAAGGAGCGACCATCGTCGATCTCGCCTCGATGAAATCATATCATTGGCCGGAAATCACGGATTGTGATTTTTCCATCATCGACGAAGCGGCAACCTTCCTTGCACCGCATGTCAAGTTTGTCCCCTTTAGTCTTGACGGAATCCTTGAAAATACGATTGGCATCGTCGGCTTCGAAAACTTGTGTTACATGCTATATGATGATGAAGATCTTGCCGCAACGATTTTTGAAAACGTCGGCAAGCGGATCGATGCCTACTTCACGGAATGTCTCAAACATCCGTCGGTGGGTGCAATCCTGCTGAATGATGACTGGGGTTTCAAAACACAGACGATGTTGCCTCCGGAAATGCTGCGAAAATATGTTTTTCCATGGTACGAAGGGTTATGCAGGAAAGCCCATGCGTGTGGCAAATACGCCATTCTTCACTCGTGCGGATACTTCGGCGACATCCTCGACGATCTCGTCCGAATCGGTCTTGATGGGCGGCATTCCTATGAAGACACGATCCTGCCTGTCGAACAGGCATACGAACTTTTACATCCCCGTATCGCTGTTTTAGGCGGGATGGACGTTGATTTTCTCACGCGGTCGACACCTGCCAAAATCAAAGAACGGGTGAAAGAAATCTTGCGTCAGACCCGTGATCGGGGCGGGTATGCAATTGGTAGCGGAAACTCGATCCCGGATTATATCTCGAACGAAAATTACCAGGCGATGCTTGAGGCAACCTATGAAATGGACGTGGAGTACCGATGATCGACAAAAGAAAGTGGCTCGAACAGATTCGTGTGGATCGGACTCGTACGATGCCGATATTAACATTTCCCGCGATTCAGCCACTCGGCGTCAGCGTTCGCGAACTGGTGACAACACCCGGATTACAGGCACGAGCAATGAAGTATCTCGCCGATCGGTATCCGACCTCCGCGGCATTATCGATGATGGATTTGTCCGTTGAAGCGGAAGCGTTTGGTGCCTCAATTCGGTACTTTGACATGGATATTCCGACTGTCGTTGGTTCTATTGTCAATTCCGCACAAGACGCCCTCAGGCTTCCCGTGCCAGCCGTTGGAGCAGGTAGAACCGGCAAATACATTGAAGGTGTCGGATTGGCCAAGGCGATGATCAACGATCGTCCTGTTTTTGCCGGTGTCATCGGTCCTTTTTCACTGTCCGCAAGATTGATGGATATGACGGAGATCATGATCAGTTGCTATCTCGATCCAGAAATCGTTCACACCACCATTGCGAAAGCTGCTCAATTCATCGAGAATTATATTTTGGCGTTTAAAAAAGCGGGTGCCGATGGTATAATTATTGCTGAACCTGCGGCAGGATTGCTTTCACCGCAACTGTGTGAGGAGTTTTCGAGTCATTATATCCGACACATCCGGGAAGCCGTGGTTGATGACGGGTTTGTTATAATTTATCATAATTGCGGCAACACCGTTCCGTTGCTGCCAAGTATCCTCGGTATTGGTGCGGATGCCTATCATTTTGGTAACGCCGTCGACATGGAAACGATTCTTGATAACATGCCGCCCGATATCATCGTAATGGGAAATCTCTCGCCGTCAGACGTTTTCCGTAAATCTACGCCCGAGATGGTTCGAAAAGAAACAACTACACTTCTCGAACGTTGTGTGCACCATCGTAATTTTTGCATTTCATCAGGTTGTGACATTCCGCCGCTCACGCGGTTGGAAAACATCGATGCTTATTTCGATGCGGTATCTCATTTCGCGTTTGATCATCGGTGAAAACTGAATATCGATTGATCGCAGGTGCATAACAGGGAACCGGGTGCAATTCCCGGACTGTGCCAGCAACCGTAAGGCCGACGAGACGCGAAGACCATTCCCGCGAGGGGAGAAGGTGCGTGGAGGAGGAAGCCGAGCCGGGAGACCTACCTGCATCAAAATACATTCCCAAGGGGAGAACATGAAAAAAGTACTGGGCATCATGCTTTTGACCGTTTCAACGTTTTTGCTTGTCGCGTGCCAATCCGGCCGCACCACCGCCTCCGGGCTCGGCTTCGTCACCTTCGAAATCTACGGCGATGACGACGTCCTCGTCGCCTCCGAAACCGTCGCGTTCTACGACGGCGACACCCTCCTCGGCCTCCTCCGCGAGACCTTCACGGTCTATTGCGCCGACGCGGACGGCGGACCGGACGACACCTGCGCCTACGTCGGACCCTACGGCGTCTATCTCGTCGGGATCGACGCGGTGATGGCGAACGCCGCTGCCAATGAGTACATCGCGTTCTATGTGAATGGTGCGTACGCCACCGCGGGCATCGACACGACGGCGATCGAGGACGGCAACGTCTATGCGTTCAAGCTCGAGTCGTTCTGAACCGAATCCATCCAAACGGACCGTCAGGGACGTATCGCTTGCGGCGATGCTCCTGGCGGTGCTTTTCGTTCAGGAACAATTGCTCGCCTTCGACATCAACGTCCAGCTCACCGTCCTCTTGATCGCCGTGTACGCGGCGGTCCTGCCGCCGGCCCTCCTGTTTCCGGTGGTCTGCGGCTACGTCGTCCTCGACAACCTCTTCATGGGGTCGTTCAACCTCCTCTACACCCCCGCGATGTTCGCCGCCTGGCTCTTGCTCGCGGTCGTCATGCGGGCGGTCCGCGCCAAGCCGCTCGGCGTGAAAGTCGCGATCGCGACCGCGTTCGGATTCGTCTACGGCTGGTTCTTCGCCGTCCCGTTCGCCCTGCTCTACGGATTCGACCGGCTCTGGCCCTACCTCGTCGCCGATTTCTTCCCGGCCGAGGTCACGATGGCGGTGGTCGGCTTCCTCACCATCCTGCTCTTGTACGATCCGCTCCGCAAACTGCTGGATACGCTCTACCGCGGCGTCCGCGAATCCTGAAGGGAGTCCCTATGGCCAACATCGAACTTCACATGATCTCGATCCCCGCCCTCGGCCGCACGAAACGCGTGTTCGTCTGCCTTCCCGCGGATCTCGGAAAAGGCGTCCGCCGTCCCGTCCTATTCATGCAGGACGGGCACAACCTGTTCGATCCGCGCGACACCGCGTACGGCGCCTCCTGGAACGTCCACCAGGCGCTCGACCGTCTATCGCGGGCCGGCCTGTCGGCGCCGATCGTCGTCGGCGTCGACGGCGGCTCCCCGCACCGGTTCGACGAGTATTCGCCGTGGGTTTCGACCAACCTCGGGACCGTCAAGGCCTTGCTCGGGGACGGACCGCACGGCGGCGAAGGCGCCGCCTACGTCGACTGGCTCGCCGACGACCTGAAACCGTTCATCGACAAGACGTATCCGACCGATCCCGATCGGACCTGGATCGCCGGATCCTCGATGGGCGGGTTGATCTCGCTGTACGCGGCCTGCCGCCGTCCGGAGACGTTCTCCAAAATCGGCGCGTTTTCGCCCGCCGTCTGGTTCGCCGAAACCGAATCGCTCGCCTGCCTGTCGACGTCCTTTCCGGCCGATGCCGGCGCCTATGTCGACATCGGGACGATGGAGACCTCCGATCCGGCCAACCCCGCCTTTCCCACGATCTATCTCGACGGCGCGCGGCGCGTCCGCGATGCGCTCCGGAAGCGCGGCGTCGCCGACCTGCTCTATGTCGAGGACGAGGGCGCGATCCATCACGAGTCGGCGTGGGAACGGCGCTTCCCGCGCTTCCTCCGCTGGCTTCTCGAAACCAAGCGATGAAAGACTGCATATCGTCTCTCTTCATGCGAGCGCAATGGGGCGCATCGTTTTGAAATCGCTTCGGGATATGGTATAATGGAATCACGAAACAACCATCGAAAGGAAGGTATCCCATGCTCAACCCGACCGTCACCAAACTCTTGAACGAACAGATCAACAAGGAACTGTTCTCCGCGTACCTCTATACCGACATCGCCAACCACTACCTCAATCTCGGCTTCACCGGCTTCTCCGACTGGTTCAACGTCCAGGCGAAGGAAGAACTCGCACACGCCTTCAAGTTCATGCACTATCTGCAGGACAACGGCTTCGACGTCAAACTGGCCGCGATCGCCGATCCCTCCAAGAAGTACGCCGACCTGCGCGAGCCGCTCGTCGACTCGCTTGCCCACGAGGAATTCATCACCGCCTCGATCGACGCGATCTACACCGCCGCCGTCCAGGTGAAGGACTACCGCACCCAGGAATTCTTGAACTGGTTCGTCAAGGAACAGGGCGAGGAAGAGAAGAACTCGCGCGACAACCTGCTCGGCTTCGACCTCTACTCGGGCGACAAGCGTTCGCTCCTCCTGTTCGACAAGAAACTCGGCAAGCGCGAACAAGACTGACGCGACATCAAAAAAAATGCGGTTCCTTCGGGAATCGCATTTTTCATGTGGCTGAGGCTCAACCGCGGACGAAGACGAACGTTTCGCCTTGGACGTCGAGCGTGTAGTAGACGTTCGGGACGACTTCGGACCGGATGATCGCGCGGGCGACGAACGTCTCGATCGCGCGCTGGATGTAGCGCTTCAGCGGGCGTGCGCCGTACTCGGGGTCAAACGCCTCGTCGATGATCCGCCGCTTGACGGCATCGGAGAAGGACAGGCGGACGTTTTGGGCGGCGAGCCGCTTGGCGAGGTCCGAGAGCATCTTCTCGACGATCCTCACCTGGGTGTCGCGCGAGAGCGGATGGAACAGCACGATCTCGTCGATGCGGTTCAAAAATTCCGGCTTGAAGCTCTGCCGGACGAGCCTAAGGACTTCGGCGCCGCCGGTCTCGGGATGACTGATGAGCAGGTCGCTGCCGAGGTTGGAGGTCATGATGATGATCGTGTTCTTGAAGTCGACGGTGCGGCCCTGGTTGTCGGTGAGGCGGCCGTCGTCGAGGATCTGCAGGAGCACGTTGAAGACCTGCGGATGGGCCTTCTCGATCTCGTCGAAGAGGATGATCGAATAGGGCTTGCGGCGGACCGCCTCGGTCAGCTGGCCGCCCTCGTCGTAGCCGACGTAACCGGGCGGCGCGCCGATCAGGCGGGCGACCGAGTGCGGCTCCATGTACTCGCTCATGTCGATGCGGACGATATGCGTTTCGGAGTTGAAGAGCTGCTCGGCGAGCGAACGGGCGACCTCGGTCTTCCCGACGCCGGTCGGGCCGAGGAAGAGGAACGAGCCGATCGGCCGGAAGGCGTCCTTGATGCCGGCGCGCTGGCGGATGATCGCGTCGGCGACGAGGTCGATCGCATCGTCCTGGCCGATCACGCGCTTCTTGATCGCCTCGGACAGCGAGAGCAGCTTGTCGCGGTCGCCCTGCATCAGCTTCGCGACCGGGATCTGGGTCCACTTGGAGACGATCTCGGCGATCGATTCCTCCGTCACGACCTCGCTCACGAGGCGGTCAAGGGAGGGCTTGGAAGCCTCCGCGATCTGTTTCTCGAGGGCGGGGATCTTCGCGTACTGGAGTTCGGCGGCTTTCGAATAGTCGGATTTGTTGAAGGCGTTGGAGAGGTCGGTCTTGAGTTGCTCGAGTTCCGCCTTCATCTGCTTGGTCCGCTCGAGCTGGCCCTTCTCGCGGTTCCAGCGCGTCTTGAGCGAGTCCTCCTCCTTGCGGAGGCCTTCGAGTTCTGCCTTGAGCTTGACGAGGCGTTCCTTCGTGACGGGGTCGGATTCCTTCTCGAGCGCGCGTTTCTCGATCTCGAGCTGCATGATCCGGCGCATCACGGCGTCGAGTTCGGAAGGCATCGAGTCGATCTCCATGCGCGTCGAGGCGCAGGCCTCGTCGATCAGGTCGATCGCCTTGTCGGGAAGGAAGCGGTCGGTGATGTAGCGCTGCGCGAGGGTCGCCGCGGCGATGATCGCGGTGTCGTTGATGTGCACGCCGTGGAAGGCTTCGAAACGGTCCTTGAGGCCGCGGATGATCGAGATCGTGTCCTCGACCGACGGTTCGTCGATCTGGACCTTCTGGAAGCGGCGTTCGAGCGCGTTGTCCTTCTCGATGTACTTGCGGTATTCGTTCAGGGTGGTGGCGCCGATGCAGTGGAGCTCGCCGCGGGCGAGCATCGGCTTCAGCATGTTCCCGGCGTCCATCGCGCCTTCCGTGCGGCCGGCGCCGACGATCATGTGGATCTCGTCGATGAAGAGGATGATCTCGCCCTCGGAGGCCTTGATCTTGTCGAGGACGGCCTTCAGGCGTTCCTCGAACTCGCCGCGGTATTTCGCGCCGGCGAGGAGGCTGCCGAGGTCGAGTTCGTAGATCGTCTTGTTCTGCAGGCCGAGCGGGACGTCCTTGTCGACGATGCGGCGGGCGAGGCCCTCGACGATCGCCGTCTTCCCGACGCCCGGCTCGCCGATCAGGACCGGATTGTTCTTGGTCTTGCGGGAGAGGATCTTGACGATGCGGCGGATCTCCTCCTCGCGGCCGATGACCGGGTCGATCTTGCCGGCCTTGACCTGATTGATGATGTTGCGACCGAACTTGTCGAGGACATTCGGGTCGTTTGCGTAGTTTTCCATGTCTTGTTGCTGCATGTTATCACCTCATTGATTGGGGTCATGTCTATTATATCTCGAATTGTTAGCACTGTCAATCATTGAGTGCTAATCAAGTGATACAATTTGACGTGTCAATCACGCCGCTTTTTGGTACAATGGAAGCAACGGCAGGTGGAACCATGAAAAACCCTTTGCACATCCTCTTCGCGATCCTCGCGGCGGCGCTCTACGCGCTGTCCGCGCCGCTATCGAAACTGTTGCTTGCGGACCTTGAGCCGACGATGCTCGCCGGGCTGCTCTACGCCGGCGCCGGCGTCGGGATGGGCGTCGTCGGCCTGTTCCGGCGGCCCGCCGCACGCCAGGCCGCGCTCCGTTTCGGGAAGAGCGACCGCATCTACCTGATCCTGATGGTCACGCTCGACGTCGCCGCCCCGATCCTGCTGTTGTTCGGGCTGCGACTGACATCGGCGGCGAATGCGTCGCTGCTCAACAATTTCGAAATCGTCGCGACCTCGCTGTTCGCGTTCCTCGCGTTTCGCGAGCATATCGCGAAGCGGGTCTGGATCGGCATCGCGCTCGTCACCGTTGCGAGCGTCCTGTTGTCCTTTACGGAGGACGGCGCGCTCACGTTTTCGCCCGGATCGCTCCTCATCCTCGCGGCCGCGACGTGCTGGGGGCTCGAAAACAACTGCACGCGCATGCTTTCGACGAAGGACCCGCTGTCGGTGGTGATCGTCAAGGGCCTCGGCTCGGGCGCCGTAGCCCTGTCCATCGCCTACCTCACCGGTGGCTTTTCGACCGACTTGCCACGCATCCTTGCGGCCTTGTCGGTCGGCTTCGTCTCATACGGTCTCTCGATCTTCCTGTACGTCAACGCGCAAGCGAAACTCGGCGCCGCCAAGACGTCCGCCTATTACGCCGTCGCGCCGTTCATCGGCGCCGGACTCTCGCTCCTCCTGTTCCGGACCGTGCCCGGCGCGCTCTTCCTCGTCGCCCTCGCGATCCTCATCGCCGGGACCTGGTTCACCTCGTTCGAAATCCGCCGCACCGCGGACCGTCGCACGCCTTGACATTCGCGCGCGCTGTTGATATAATAAATTCTATCAAACGGAGTTGCAGTCTGCTTCCATGCAGCTGCGACTTTTTCAATCAAGGACGGATAACATGAGCGAAACGACCCATCGAGATCTCATCGTCATCGGCGCCGGACCCGGCGGCTACGTCGCCGCCCTCCACGCCGCGCACCACGGAAAGCGCGTGACCCTCGTCGAGAAACGGTTCGTCGGCGGGACCTGCCTGAACGTCGGATGCATTCCGACGAAGGCGCTCGTCCATGCGGCCGACGTCTTCCAAACCGCCAAGAACGCCGCCAAGGACGGGATCCTCGCGGACCATGTCGGCGTCGATTTCGCGCGCGTCCAAGCGAAGAAGGATGCCGTCGTCGAGACGCTCGTGAAGGGCGTCGCGTTCCTTTTGGAGAAGGCGGGGGTCGAGACGGTCCGCGGCACGGCGTCGTTTGCCGGACCGCATGCGGTCGACGTCGCCTGCGACGACGGGATCCGTCGTTACGAAGCGGATAATATCATCATCGCGACCGGCGCGAAGACACGCGTGCTGCCGATCCCCGGATTCGACCTTCCCTGCGTCATGGATTCCGAAGGGATCCTGTCGCTTCGGTCGCTTCCCGCCTCGCTCGTCGTCGTCGGCGCCGGGATCATCGGGATGGAGTTCGCCTTCGCCTTCGCCCGCCTCGGCGTCAAGGTCGACGTCCTCGAGGCGTTGCCGGACATCCTGCCGATGATCGACCGGGAGGCCGTCACGCGGCTGTCCCGCTTCGCCAAGCAACAGAAGATCCAAATCGAAACCGACGTCCGGATCGCCCGGGTCGAAGCTTGTCCCGAAGGCGGCGCGGAAGTCTTCTTTACGAAAAACGACGTCGCCCGATCGATCCGTGCGGAAGTCGTCCTTTCGGCCGTCGGCCGCGTCCCCGAACTTTCCGGCCTTCAGCTGGAACAAGCCGGGATCGCCATCGCCGCGAACCGCGGGATCGCCGTCGACGACCGGATGCGCACGAACGTGAAGGGCGTCTATGCGATCGGCGACGTGACGAATCTCGTCCAGCTCGCCCACGCCGCGAGCCGTCAGGCGATCGTCGCCGTCGACGACCTCCTCGGTCACGGCGGAAAAATGGAGTATCGCTACATCCCTTCCGTCCTCTACACCACTCCGGCCGTCGCCTGGGTCGGCCGCACGGAAGCCGACATGGCGAAGGCGGGCCTTGCGTGCAAGACGACCAGGTCACCCTTCGGCGCGAACGGCCGCGCCCTCATCCAGAACCAGCCGCTCGGGTTCGTGAAACTGGTCGCCGACGCCGCGACCGGGGAACTCGTCGGCGCGACGATACTCGGCGAAGGCGCCGACGAACTGATTGCCACAGTGACGGTGGCGCTTCAGAACGGCATCACCGCGGAAGCGCTCGAGGCGACGATCTTCGCGCATCCGACCGTCTCCGAAACGATCCACGAAGCCGCCGCCGGCATCCTCGGCGCGGCGATCCACTATACCGAATGACGATTACTGCGTCAAGACAAGGAAGTGATCCGATGATCTATCTCGACTATTCGGCGACGACCCCGCCCTCCGAACTGGCGATCGCGTCGTTCGACGACGCGTCGCGCCGGTGGTTCGCCAACCCGAATTCGCTCCACGCCCCCGGACGCGAAGCCGAACGCGCCGTCCATGACGCGGCCGACGGCATTCTCCGCACCCTCGGCATCGCCGGCTATGAAGTCGTCTTCACGAGCGGCGCGAGCGAAGCGAACAACCTCGCGATCACAGGATATGCCCTCAAGAACCAAAGGCACGGCAAGCATCTCGTCACCTCCCCGTTCGAACATTCCAGCGTCACCGCCTGCTTCGGCTATCTCGAAAAGCTGGGATTCGAAGTCGACGTCGTCGAAACCGACGCCGACGGACGCGTCACCCCCGACCGGCTCGCGAAGGCGCTCAGAAACGACACGATCCTCGTCTCGATCGCGAACGTCAACAGCGAGCTCGGGATCGTCCAGCCCGTCGCGGCGCTGTCCGCACTCGTCGCATGGTTGCCGCACGCCGTCTTCCACAGCGACGTCACCCAGGCCGTCGGAAAGATCCCGGTTTCCTTCCAAAACGTCGGGCTCGCCAGTTTCTCCGCCCACAAGTTCTACGGTTTGAAAGGCGTCGGTGCGCTCATCCGGCGTCATGACATCCAGCTCGAACCGATCATCCACGGCGGGAAATCGACCACCCAGTACCGCAGCGGCACGCCCTCCGCGCCGCTTGCCGTCTCGCTCGAAAAGACGCTGGAGGCGGCGATCGCCGGTCTGCCCGCCAACGCCGACGCCGTCGCCCTGCGCCATGCCCGCCTCGTCGCTGCCCTCGCGAAATTGCCCGGCGTCGTCCTCAACAGCCCCGTCGGCGCCGTTCCCCACATCGTGAACCTGAGCGTCCTCGACCGCGACGCCGACGACATGCTCGCTTCCCTCGACGAGCGCGGCATCTGCGTCTCCAAGCAGACCGCCTGCAGCTCGGGGTCGACCCGCTCGGAGGCCGTCTTCCGGCTCACCGCAGACGAACGCCGGGCGCGGACGAGCCTCCGCGTCTCGCTGTCGCACTTCACGACCGACGCCGAGGTCGACGCGTTCGTCGCCGCCTTGCGGACGGAGGCGAGACGATGACCGTGCTGCGCTTCACCGCCGTCTGGTGTCCCTCCTGCCTCATCATGAAAAGCCGCTGGCGCGCGTTCTTCAAGGAACGGCCGGGTTTCGTCATGGTCGATTACGACTATGACGACGATTCCGACGCCGTGAAGACCTATGGCATCGGCGACGTCCTCCCCGTCATGATCGTCCTCGACGGGACCCGGGAGATCCTTCGGCTCGTCGGCGAGAAGACGATGAAGGAACTCGAACGCTTCTTCGGGGGCATCGGTCGATGAGACGGCTGCTCAAGGTCGTGCTCCTCTCGGCATTCCTGCTCTCCCTGTTCAACACCGCGAAACCCGTTCAGGCGTCCGTCAGTTACGTCGTCGTCCTCCATTTCTTCCACGTCGACACGTGCGTCAACTGCGCCGCCGAGGAAGAAGCGCTGGCGGAGATCGCGACCCGCTACGCGAATCTCGTGATCCATACGTATGAAGTCACCGACCCGGACAACGCGGCGCTCTTCGAAACCGTCAAGGCGGCCTTCGGCGACGTTTCCGGAACGCCCTACACGGTCATCGGCGGGGTCGCCTTCTCCGGATACAACGACCAGACCAAGCGGGACATCGAGACGATGATCGTCCGCTACTCCGACGAGGAGCATTCCGACGTCGTCGGGATGATCCTGGACGGGCAGACCCCCCAGCCGTCCGACTTCGACACGTTCGGGTACGGAAACGGCGACGTGATCGACCTGCCGATCATCGGCGAGGTTCCGATCGAAAGCCTCTCCCTCGGACTCGCGGCGGTCGTGATCGGCGTCGTCGACGGCTTCAACCCGTGCGCGATGTGGGTGCTCCTGTTTCTGATCGCCCTGCTCGCCGACATGGGGAACCGCAAACGCATGTGGATCCTCGGGGGCACCTTCCTGTTGGCTTCCGGGGCGATGTACTTCCTCTTCATGGCGGCCTGGCTCAACGTCGCGCTCTCGGTCGCCGAAGTCGTCTGGATCCGCATCCTGATCGGCATCGTCGCCTTCCTGTTCGGCGTCCGCAACCTCTGGAAGTTCTTCAAGAAGGCGAAACAGGCCGATCCCGGCTGCGACGTCACCGACGCGAAGCAGAAGAAAAAAACCGCCGACCGCGTCAAGGAGATCGTCCGTTCCGGATCCTTCTGGTTCGCGATCGGCGGGATCGTCCTGCTCGCCGTCAGCGTCAACTTCGTCGAACTCGCCTGCTCCGCCGGCTTGCCGCTACTTTACACGCAGCTGCTCGCGTACCACCTCCTCCCAAGCGGCGCCTATTACGGCTTCATCGGCCTCTACGTCCTGTTCTTCCTGCTCGACGACCTGCTCGTCTTCGCGGTCGCGATGGTCACGATGCGGGTCAGCGGCGTCTCCGCCCGCTATGCGAAATGGTCGATGCTCGTCGGCGGACTGATCATGGCGGTCCTCGGCGTCCTGCTCGTCTTCTTCCCCGAAATCGCCACCCTGCGCTTCTGAAGTCCGGCTCCGGCCGGATTTTCTTTTTCGGGACGTATCGTTTGTCGCGCGTGCGCCGACGTGATATAATCAATGGAACGAAGGAGGCGAAGCCATGAAACGAAGCGAAATCATCGACGCGATCGACCGGTCGCACCGCGAACGGCCGATCCTGAAGGACCATTGCCGCTGCGCGATGCCGTCCAACCGCGAAGTCAAGAAGATCGTCGGCGACGCGAAGCGGCTCCTTTTGCCCGGGTTCTACGGCGACCGCGTCGCCGAGACCGGCAACCGCCTCCGCACCGCCGTGATCGTCGCCCGCCTGCGCCGCCGGCTTGCCAGGCAGATCGCCCGCGTCCTCCTGTATCTTGAGACGATCCGCGGCCGTGGTGATGCGATCCGCCGTGGCGGCACCCTGGCCGATGCCTTCCTCTTGCGCATCCCGACGATCCGTCCCCTCCTCGCATCCGACCTCGAAGCACATCTGCAGGGCGACCCGGCCGCCTTCAACCGCGATCAGATCGTGATCGCCTATCCCGGCTTCTACGCCATCCTCATCTACCGCCTCGCCCATGAACTGGCGCTCCTCGAGGTCCCGTTCCTGCCCCGCATGTTCACCGAGTTCGCCCATCGCGAAACCGGCATCGACATCCATCCGGGCGCTTCCATCGGCGCCTCGTTCATGATCGACCACGGCACCGGCGTCGTCATCGGCGAAACCGCCGTGATCGGGTCCCACGTCCGCATCTACCAGGGCGTCACCCTCGGCGCCATCACGACTAAGGGCGGACAGTCGCTCAGGGGCGTCAAACGCCACCCGACGATCGAAGACGGCGTCACGATCTACGCCGGCGCCTCGATCCTCGGCGGCAACACCGTCGTCGGCGCCTTGTCGACGATCGGCTCCAACGCCTTCATCACCGAGTCGGTCGCACCCGGAACCCGTGTTTCCATCAAGACGCCGGACTTGTCCGTCCGTCCCCCGAAAGAAGGAGATCCCCATGAACATCCATGATGATGTCACCCGCCTGATCGGCAATACCCCGCTCGTCCGCCTCGCGCGCTTCGAAAAGCTCCACGGCTTGACGGCGACCCTCGTCGCGAAACTGGAAAAGCAGAATCCCGGCGGATCGGTCAAGGACCGCATCGCCCTCGCCATGGTCGAAGCCGCCGAACGCGACGGACTCCTCCGTCCCGGCGGGACGATCGTCGAACCGACGTCGGGAAACACCGGCATCGGCCTTGCGATGGTCGCCGCCGCGAAAGGATACCGCTGCGTCTTCACGATGTCGGAGGCGATGTCGATGGAACGGCGGCAGCTGCTCCGCGCCTATGGCGCCGAACTCGTCCTGACCGACGCGTCGCTCGGGATGAAGGGCGCGATCGCCGAAGCCAAGCGGATCCACGCCGAAACGCCCGGGGCGTTCTTGCCGATGCAGTTTGAGAATGCGGCCAATCCGCAAGTCCATCACGAAACCACCGGCCCGGAAATCTTCGCGGGAACCGACGGGACCGTCGACGTCTTCGTCGCCGGCGTCGGCACGGGCGGCACCGTCTCGGGGGTCGGCCGATACCTCAAGGAGACCAAACCGTCGGTCCGGATCGTCGCCGTCGAACCCGCGCTGTCGCCCGTCCTCTCCGGCGGATCGCCCGCCCCCCATGTGATCCAGGGCATCGGGGCCGGATTCGTTCCGAAGAATTACGACGGACGGTACGTCGACGAGATCGTCACCGTCACCAACGAGGACGCCGTCATGCATGCCCGCGCGCTGGCGAAAGAAGAGGGAATCCTCTCCGGGATCTCCTGCGGCGCAGCGCTCGCGGCCGCCGTGCGGATCGGCAAGGACCCCGCCTATTCCGGAAAAACGATCGTCGTCCTGCTTCCCGACACCGGCGAACGGTACCTCTCGACGATCCTGTTCAAATAGCATCCGTACGAGCCATCTTTGATGGCTCTTTTCTTTTGCGAGAATAATTGTGAAATTTTCGTGAAGATTAGCACTCAACACTTGACACTGCTAACAACTGTGTTATAATAGGGTTGGCACTTGAGAGAGTCGAGTGCTAATCGAATCTACCATATAGGAGGATATCTACCATGAACGCCATCATCAGACGCACCAACCCCAACAACGACCTCGATTTCTTCAACGACTTCTTCGACGGCTTTTTCAGCGGGACCCCCGGCCG
>CAIMSF010000122.1 GCA_903844055.1 uncultured bacterium | reverse complement strand
GCCGCCCGCAAGGCGCTTGAGATCGTCGGGAACGTCCGCAAGGTCATCGCGATGGAGACGATGGCCGCCTGCCAGGCGATCGACATGCGCGCCCCCGCCGAACTCGGCAAGTACACCAAAAAGGCCCACGCGGCGGTTCGCCGGCGGATTCCCGTCCTCACGTGCGACACCGTCATGTATCCGCTCCTCGAAACGGCGGAAAGCCTCCTCAGGGGGGAAGACTTCGAACGCGAAGTCTACGGAGGCGAACCGTGCGATGAATAGGACCATCCCGTCGCTTTACGACGTTTTTCCGACCCTTCCGCCGATGCCGGCGTTCGCGCCGGGCATCCGCCGCGCGCCGAAGCGGGAGTTCAACCTGACCGCGGCGGAGACCGCGCTCGCCCTCCAAAACGCGCTCCGCTACCTGCCGGTCGAATGGCATGAGGCGATGGCGCCGGAATTGCTCGACGAACTGTTGACGCGGGGCCGGATCTACGGCTACCGGTTCCGCCCTGCCGGACGGATTTTCGGCAAGCCCGTCGACCAGTATCGGGGCATCCTGCAGGCCCGTGCGATCCGCGTCATGATCGACAACAACCTCGACTTCGAAACGGCCCTCTATCCGTATGAGCTCGTCACCTACGGCGAGACCGGACAGGTCTGCCAAAACTGGATGCAGTACCATCTCATCACGCTCTATCTGGAACGGATGAAAGACGACGAGACGCTCGTCGTGATGTCCGGCCATCCGCTCGGCCTGTTCCCCTCCGCGAAGGACGCCCCGCGCGTCACGATCACCAACGGCCTCTTGATCGGTCAGTACGACAGCCAGCGCGAGTGGAACCGCGCCGCCGCCCTCGGCGTCACGAACTACGGCCAGATGACCGCCGGCGGTTGGATGTACATCGGTCCGCAGGGCATCGTCCACGGCACCTATTCGACGCTCCTCAACGCCGGCCGCGTCAAGCTCGGGATCCCCGCAGAGCAAAACCTCGCCGGCGTGCTCTTCGTCTCCTCCGGCCTCGGCGGGATGTCGGGCGCCCAGGGCAAGGCGGTCAAGATCGCCGGCGGCGTCGGGATCATCGCCGAAGTCGATCCCTCGCGGATCGAGACGCGCGTCAAGCAGGGCTGGATCGACGTCGTCGCATCCTCCGCGGAAGCGGCGTTCGCCGACGCCGGGCGGATGGTCCAGGAACGCCGTCCGATCGCGATCGCCTATCTCGGCAACATCGTCGATCTGCTCGAATACGCCGTCGCGCACCATGAGCGGATCGACCTGTTGTCCGACCAGACCAGCTGCCATGCCGTCTATGACGGCGGCTACTGCCCGGCCGGGATCGACTTCGCGACGCGCACGACCCTGCTTGCGACCGATCCCGCCCAGTTCAGGACGCGCGTCGACGCGTCGCTTCGGCGGCATTTCGCGGCGATCCGCGCGCTCGTGGACCGGGGCACCTATTTCTTCGATTACGGGAACAGCTTCCTCAAGGCGGTCTCCGACGCCGGCGTTTCCGCGATTTTCAAGAACGGCACAGACGACAAGGACGGCTTCATCTTCCCGTCGTACGTCGAGGACATCATGGGACCGGTCCTGTTCGACTACGGCTACGGCCCGTTCCGCTGGGTCTGCCTCTCGGGCCGCGAAGAAGACCTCGAGATCACCGACCGGGCGGCGATGGCGTGCATCGATCCGCGCCGCCGCTTCCAGGACAAGGACAATCACGACTGGATCAAGGACGCGAAGCGGAACGCGCTCGTCGTCGGCACGAAGGCCCGCATCCTCTACCAGGACGCCGAGGGCCGCACGAAGATCGCGCTCAAGATGAACGAGTTGGTGCGCGAAGGGACGATCGGTCCGGTGATGATCGGCCGCGACCACCACGACTGCGGCGGGACCGACTCGCCGTTCCGCGAGACGTCCGACATCAGGGACGGCTCGAACGTGACCGCCGACATGGCGACGCAGGTCGCCCTCGGCAACGCCGCGCGCGGGATGACGATCGTCGCCCTCCACGACGGCGGCGGCGTCGGCATCGGCAAAGCCATCAACGGCGGCTTCGGACTCGTGCTCGACGGGTCGAAGCGCGTCGACCGGATCCTCAAGACGGCCGTCATGGCCGACGTGACGGTCGGCGTGGCGCGGCGCGCCTGGGCCGGCCATCCGGCGTCGGTCGCGACGATCGCGGCGTACCACGAAAACCATGCGGGCCTCGCGACCCTCCCGGTCGCCTCGAACCATCAAACGATCGCGGACCTGGTCCGCGCACAGTATCGCAAAGGCGGGAAATGACATGAAGAAAATCATCGAATGCGTCCCCAACATCAGCGAGGGCCGCGACCGGGCGAAAATCGACCGGATCGTCGCGAAACTGAAGGACAAGCCCGGTTTCTCGCTCATCTCGGCGGAACCGGACCAGGACTACAACCGGACCGTGATCACCGTCATCGGCGACCCCGTCGCGATCGCCGAGGCGATCCCGGACTTCGTCGCCGAAGCCCTCGAACTGATCGACCTCAACCACCACACCGGCGAACATCCGCGGATGGGCGCCGTCGACGTGATCCCGTTCGTCCCGATCTCGGGCATCGAGATCGAGGAATGCGTGAAGATCGCCGAAGACGTCGCCTCGATCGTCTCGGCGCGTTTCGACATCCCGGTCTTCCTGTATGCGAAGGCCGCCCGCAAGCCCGAAAGGATCCTCCTTCCCGACATCCGCAAGGGCGAGTTCGAAGGCATGCGGGAAAAGATCAAGGACCCGCTCTGGACGCCCGATTTCGGTCCCGCCGAGATCCACCCGACCTTCGGCGCGGTCGCGATCGGCGCCCGCATGCCCCTGGTCGCCTTCAACGTCGACCTCGCGACCAAGGAGGAGAAGCCCGCGAAGGACATCTCCCGCTACCTCCGCGCATCCTCCGGCGGCTTCCAGTTCGTCCAGGCCGGCCCGGCCTATCTCGAGCAGCGCGGCCACTACCAGGTCACGATGAACATCCTCGACCATACCAAGAACCCGATCTACCGCATCCTCGAAACCGTCAAGATGGAAGCGAAGCGCTTCAAGGTCGAGGTCACCGGCTGCGAACTCGTCGGGCTCGTCCCGGCCGCCGCCCTCGTGGAGTCGCTCCGCTACTACCGCCAGCCCGAAGGCAAGAAGACGCCCGACGACATGCCCTTCGAAGAACTCGCCGCCGAAGCCGTGAAGCGGCTCGGCCTGCGCGACTTCGATCACAAGAAGATCATCGAGGCCAACCTTCCGGGAGTCGCGAAGTGAAGGCCGGGCTCGTCGTCCATCACATCGGCGAGCTCTGGACGACGCATCGTCGTCCTCCCGTCAAGGGCTCCCGCATGAACGACGTCACGGTCCTGAGGGACGCCTTCCTCGCCGTTTCCGACGGCGTCATCGTCGGCTTCGGAAGCGGAACCGGGGAGGACTTCGTCGGACCGGCGACCATCGTCCGGGACGCCCGCGGGATGGTCATGACGCCGGGCCTCGTCGACGGCCATACGCACCTCGTCCATGCCGGTTCGCGCGAACACGAATTCTCGCTCAAGCTGCAGGGGGTCCCCTATCTGGACATCCTGAAGCGGGGCGGCGGGATCCTCTCGACGGTCGCGAATACCCGAGCCGCGTCGTTCGACGATCTCTATGACCAGGCCCGGAAGTCGCTCGGACGGATGCTTTCGTTCGGCGTCACCACCGTCGAAGCGAAGAGCGGCTACGGGCTCGATCAAAAGAACGAGCGGAAGATCCTCGAGGTCGTCCGCGCGCTCGACGGGTCCCAGCCCGTTTCCTTGATACCCACGTACATGGGAGCCCATGCGGTTCCTTCCGAATATGCCTTCGACCGCGACGGATACGTCGCTTCGGTCCTCGCCGATCTGGAAACGATCCGGCGCGACGGGCTCGCCGAGAGCGTCGACGTCTTCTGCGAAGCGGGCGTCTTCACCCTCGCCGAGACGAAGCGGATCCTCTTGCGGGCGAAGGAACTCGGATTGGCAGTCCGCGTCCATGCGGATGAAATCGTCTCGACCGGCGGCGCCGGGCTCGCGGCCGAACTCGGCTGCGCCTCCGCCGACCACCTGATGGCGATTTCGGACCGCGACATCCTCGCCCTCGCCGGATCGGACACGGTAGCGAACCTGCTTCCCGGCACGTCCTTCTATCTCGGTCACGACTATGCCCCGGCCCGGAAGCTGATTCAGGCGAACGTCGCCGTCGCGGTCGCCTCCGACTACAACCCCGGCAGCTGTCCCTCGGAGAACTTCCAGTTCACGATGCAGCTGGCGGCGAACAGACTGAAGATGACGCCCTCCGAAGTCCTCACCGCGGCGACGATCAATCCCGCCTTCCATCTCGGCAGGGCGGATCGGATCGGTTCGATCGGGGTCGGGAAGGACGCCGACTTCGTCCTCTTCGACGCCCCGAACTTCGAGTATGTGCTGTATCATTTCGGCGTGAACCTCGCCGCCGACGTCTACAAAAAAGGCCGCCGCGTGATCGCGGACGGCCGCCCCGTGAAGGAGTGATTCCGATGGAACTGATCGAAAAGACCGTGACTCAACTGCTCGACGACTTCGCCTCCGAGGCCCCCGCCCCGGGCGGCGGATCGGCCTCCGCGCTCGCCGCGTCGATGGGCGCCGCGCTCGTCTGCATGGTCGGGAAGCTGACCGTCGGGAAGAAGAAGTTCCTCGCCCTCCCGGACGCCGACCGGTCACGCTTCATCGGCGCGGTCGCGTCGTTCGAACCGTTGCGCGGAGAGCTCGCTTCGCTCGTCGACGAAGATGCGAGGAGTTTCGACGACGTGATGGCGGCCTACCGTCTGCCGAAAATCACGGAAAGAGAGATTGCGGCGCGCAATCAGGAGATCGAGGTCGCCTTGCGCGGCGCGATCGCGGTCCCGATGAAGACCGCCGAACTGGCGGCTTCGGGGATCGCGAAACTCGCATCGATTCTCCCCATCGCCAACAAGTCCTGCCTCTCCGACCTCGGGAGCGCGGCGATGATGTTGTCGGCCGGGCTCGCCGGGGCGGCGATGAACGTCGG
>CAIMSF010000121.1 GCA_903844055.1 uncultured bacterium | reverse complement strand
GCGGTTTCGACGCCGTTCAGGCGTCCGCTTCCGCGGTTTTCCGAGGTTCCGGCTTGCGCCCCGCGCGCATCAGCCCGCGGTTCAACAGGACGGCGGCGCCGATCAGAAGCAGGACGATGCCTGCGCCGATCAGCAGCGTAGCGATCGGGACGGTGTCGGCGATCGGGCCGAAGACGAGCATCCCGAGCGGCATCGCCGATCCCGAGAGCATCCCCATCACGCTGAAGACGCGTCCCATGTAGTCTCTGTCGACCTTCTCCTGCAGCATCACGGCCGCGGGCGTGTTGTAGAAGGGGAGCGCGAACCCGGTCGCGACCATGAAGAACAGGTAGAACCAGAAGTTCGCCGCGAGGGCGATCCCGAAGCTCATCGCCGCCATCGCCGCGAGCGCCACGATCATCGTCACGATGCGGTTCTTGAAGCCGCCGAGGACGGCGACCGCGAAGCCGCCGACGGTCATCCCGAGGGCGAAGCCGATCTCGATCGCGGCGAGCCGCCAGATCTCCTCACCAAAGGTGCGGACGACCTGGAGGGGGGTGAGGAAGGCGAGCGGGGCGATGAAGAAGAGCACCGAGGTCGAGAACAGGAAGAACGGAATCAGGAAATGATGTTCCCGGATGTATTTGACGCCGAGCTTCATGTCGAGCAGGTAGTCGACCTTGCACTCCGCGCCGACGCATTCGCGCTTCGGGATCTTGACGTACAACAATAGCGTCGCCACCGCGATCGCGGCGGTGAAGAAGTCGATCGAGAAGATCAGTTCGAGCGAGGTGAAGGCGAGCAGGGACGCCCCGGCGATCGGGGCGAGGATCATCGTCGCCGACTGGACCCCGCCGGCGAAGCCCTGGACCTTCATCAGGTTTTCCTGCGGGACCATCTGCGGATAGCTCGCCGAGACGGCCGGCTGGTGGACCGCGGCGCCGAACGACCTGAGGATCGAGACGGCGAAGAGGACCCAGAGTTCGCGGTAGCCGAGGACGAAGACGATCGCGGTGAGGATCGAGACGACGGCGATCGCCGTATCGGCGATCGCGATCATCTTCTTGCGGTCATAGCGGTCGGCCCACACGCCGGCGAACGGCGAAAGCAGGATCTGCGGTACGAAGCCGCACAGGATCGAGAGGGTCATCATCAGGCCCGACTGGGTTTGGAGCGTGATGTACCAGGAGATGGCGTATTGGACGAGCATCGACCCGAACAGCGAGATCGTCTGTCCGGTGATGAAGAGGATGATATTGCGTTTCCAGTGGTTCATGGTCATGGTTCCTTTTCGGGTGTCAACACCGCAACCATTATACTAGATAACGACGCATAAGGCAAAAGAACCGCACGCGGACGCACGAGCGAAAGAAAAGGACGATCGCTCGTCCCTTCCGTCATTTCCACGCGTCTCTCAGCCAGTGTGCCGCCATTTTGGGCTGACGGTCGCGGGTGAAGACGCCCTTCTTGTTTCCGTCGAACCGGGTGACTCCTTGCTTCGTCATGAAGTCGGCGAAGTTCCAAACGTGCTCGCCGACCACGAAGGGCAATGTCTTGATCGTCTCATGGTAGGTTCTGATGAAGTCGACCTGGAATTCCTCGCTGAAGGCGACCGCGGGAAGGCGGTGCACGCCGGCGATCGTGTCGGCGCCGAACTCGGTCACGAGGATCGGCTTTCGGAACTTCGCATGGAAGTCGGTCAACTCCTTGGAAAGCCGTTCCGGAACGTCCGTCAGATCGCCGTGCTCGACGTACCAGCCGAGATACTTGTTGAGGCCGACGACGTCGGCGAGCCCGGCCACCTTCTCTTCCGCCGCGCCGACGTTCTCGACGATCATCAGGGGCAGGTCGGTCAGGGTCCGCGCGTGGCGGAACACTTCCGTGAAATAGGGCACGGCGCCGTCCTCGTAGGTCGTGGCTTCGTTTGCCACCGAGACCATCACGACCGACGGATGGTTCCTGTCGCGCGCGACCAGTTCCGTGAGCTGCTCCTTGTGG
>CAIMSF010000120.1 GCA_903844055.1 uncultured bacterium | reverse complement strand
CCGGGCAACTTCAAGGACCGCTACCTGCTCGAGAACGATCCGCATTCCGTGCTCGAGGGGATGGCGATCGTCGGCTATGCGACCGGCGCGAAGAAGGGTTACATCTACATCCGCGGCGAGTACGACCTGCCGATCCGGACGATGAAGTGGACGATCGAGCAGGCGGGACGCCGCGGCTATCTCGGCTCGCGGATCCTCGGCTGCGACTTCACCTTCGACGTCGAGGTCGTCTCCGGCGCCGGATCGTACGTCTGCGGCGAGGAGTTCGCCCTGATCGAATCGATCGAGGGCAAGCCCGGACGCACCCGCGTCAAACCGCCGTTCCCGACCCAGCGCGGCATCTTCGGGAAGCCGACCCTGATCTCCAACGTCGAGACGTTCGCCAACGTCCCGGCGATCCTCGCGATCGGCGGGGCGGAGTATGCGAGGATCGGCACGAAATCCTCGACCGGCACGAAGCTGATCTGCCTGTCGGGCAACATCATGAGACGCGGCGTCTTCGAGATCCCGTTCGGGGTCTCGATCCGCGCCGTCATCGACGAACTCGGCGGCGGCGTCAAGAACGGCCGCAAGATCCGCATGGTCCAGCTCGGCGGCGCCTGCGGGCCGATCATCCCGCCGTTCATGCTCGACATGACGATCGACTACGAGCGCTTCGAGGAATTCGAGTCGAAGACGGGGGCCGGCGCGATCATCGTGATCGACGACCGCTTCGACCTCTTCAAGATCCTCCTCAGGATCGTCAAGTTCTTCGCCCACGAATCATGCGGGAAGTGCGTCCCGTGCCGCGAAGGCAACGCCCAGCTCTCGCTCATGCTCGAGAAGTTCATCGACCGGCGGGCGACCCCGAACGACCTGCTTTCGCTCGAATCGCTCGCCCGCGTCATGCATCAGACGTCGCTTTGCGGCCTCGGGCAGACCTGCCCGACGTCGATCATCGCCGCCCTAAGGTATTTCCGCGAGGAGTTCCTCGAGCGGATCGAATACCCGGGCATGTAGGAGGGATCACATGATCACATTCAAGATCAACGACGTCACCGTCCAGTGCGAACCCAACACGACGATCCTCGCCGCCGCCAAGGCATACCACCTCGACATCCCCACGCTCTGTTACTATCCCGACCTCGACATCAAGTCCGACTGCCGCGTCTGCTCGGTCGAGATCGTCGGCCAGAAGGGCCTTTCCACGGCCTGCTCGACGATCGCCAGGGAGAACATGCACGTCCTCACCAACTCCCCGCGCGTCCTGAACGCGCGGCGGACGATCGTCGAACTGATCCTCGCCGACCACGACGCCAACTGCACCGCCTGCGCGAAGAACCTCAAGTGCGAACTGCAGGACCTCGCGCGCAAACTCGGCATCGACAGCAACCGCTTCCCCTCGATCCTCCATCACCGCCCGATCGACGACAAGAATCCCGCCCTCGTGCGGATTGCCGACCGCTGCATCAAGTGCGGCCGCTGCGTCGACGTCTGCAAGAACGTCCAGGGCATCGGCGTCCTCGAGGGGATGGGCCGCGGCCGCGACGTGGTCATCGGCCCGGCCTTCCACCGGCCGCTCTCGGAAGCCTTCTGCACGTTCTGCGGACAGTGCTCGAGCGTCTGTCCGGTCGGCGCGATCCTCGAGCACGACGACACCGAGCTCGTCTGGCGGGCGCTCCACGACCCGCGCAAGCACGTCGTCGTCCAGACCGCCCCGGCGGTCCGCGTCACCCTCGGCGAGGAGTCGGGCGACAAGCCCGGCGAGATCGTCACCGGCAAGCTCGTCGCGGCGCTCCGCCTGCTCGGCTTCGAGAAGGTCTTCGACACCGACTTCACCGCCGACCTGACGATCATCGAGGAAGGCAACGAACTGCTCAACCGCATCAAGAACCAGGGCGCGCTGCCGATGATGACGTCCTGCTGCCCCGGCTGGGTCAACTTCGCCGAGCAGCAGTATCCGGAGATCCTGCCCAACGTCTCGACCTGCAAGTCGCCGCAGCAGATGTTCGGGGCGCTCGTCAAGACGTATTACGCCGAACGCGAGCATCTGAACCCCGACGACATCTTCGTCGTCTCGGTGATGCCCTGCACGGCGAAGAAGTACGAGGCGAAGCGTCCCGAGATGTCCGTCGACGGCAAAACCCCCGACGTCGACGTCGTCCTCACCACGCGCGAGCTCGGGAAGATGATGAAGCAGATGGGGATCGACTTCAACGAACTGACCGCGTCCGATTTCGACAAGCCGTTCGGCGAGACGACCGGCGCGGCCGTCATCTTCGGCGCGACCGGCGGCGTGATGGAGGCGGCGCTGCGCACCGTCTCGGTCCTCAAGGGCGAAGACAAGGACATCGACGTCGACTTCAACGGCGTACGCGGCCTCGTCGGCATCAAGGAAGCCGTCGTCGACCTCGGCGGGACCCCCGTCCGGGTCGCCGTCGCGCACTCGCTCGCCAACGCCCGGATCCTCGCCGAACAGGTGAGGAACGGGACCTCCCCATACGACTTCATCGAAGTCATGTGCTGCCCCGGCGGCTGCATCGGCGGCGGCGGACAGCCCTACGGCACGATCGCGAAGACGAGAGCCGACCGGCTCGACGCGGCCTACCGCGTCGACAAGTCGATGGCGGTCCGCAAGTCGCACGAGAACCCCGCGATCACCGCGATCTACGGCGAGTACCTCGTCAATCCGCTCGGCGAGAAGGCCCACAAGCTCCTGCATACCCACTACCATCCGCGCAACCGGACGCCGATCCGGCCATGAACGGCGGACGATTTTCGTCCTCCGTCTTGCGGCGGGACGCGATTTTTGCTATGATGGAAGCATCCAGGACACGCCGCACGGAGGTTCACGATGCGACTCGACGAACTGAAAGCCCGCTATGAACTGAGGAAACTGCCCGCCGCCGATTATAATATCGCGGCGCAAACGATCCAGGCGGTCGACGCCTTCGCGCAAGAACAAGGCCGCGGCGAAGACGCCGACACGTTGTCCGTCCCCGCGCTCGAGGAATTCATCGCGACCCTCGTCGGCGCGGGCAAGAATACCGTCCCGGCGTTCTACGGGATGCTTCGGTACTACTACCTGATCGGCCGCACCGACCTCTACATCCGGCTGACCCAGTACACCGGCGGGGTCGGCGTGATCGAAACGATCCTCGACCGCCTCGGCCGGGTTTCCGGCCGGATCGTCCGCGAGCGCGTCGAGGACGGACTCGTCATCCCGCCGCTCGGCACCGCCCCCGACGCCCTCCCCGCCTTCACCGCGGAACTGATGCGGCGGCTGCGCGCCGAGCTCTCGGGCGTGAAGCTCGAGCGGGTCCTCTCCGGCAACAACCACCAGATTCCGGACGAGGCCTTCGCCTCCGAGAAGGCGGCCTACGAGATGGCGCCGTCTTTGGAATCCTATATGGCGGACTATCACCAACGCCAGGTCGAGGAACTGCGCAGCCATGCCGTTTCCGGAAAACCATGGTACGAGCAGCACATCACCGACGAGGTCGTCGACTTCGTGGCCTCCCAGCCGGAGATCCAGGGCGGCGTCCTGAAGGACGGCTGGATCTACGAGACGAAGATCCCCTACGACATCGAAAAGTGGCTCCATGCGGCGACGCCGGAAGAGAAGCGGTACTACGCCTGCCACTGCCCGTTCGCTCGGGAGAGCGTCAAGAACGGCACGACCGTCGACCCCTTGTGGTGCCACTGCAGCGGCGGCTTCGTGAAGCGCCGCTACGAACTCCTGTTCGGCGTCCCGCTGCACGCGAAATGCCTTACGAACGCCCTCGCCGGCGATGTCCTCTGCCGCTTCGCGATCGACGTGCGGAACGTTCCCCATCACTGATCACGATCCCGATCCCGTCCGCCGGACCTGCTCCGGCGGACTTTTCATCGCGCTATATAAAAGCGGGGTTCGCATTCGGGCGATTCGATGGTATAATGATTCCATCGGTCCGTCGCGTACGGATGGAGGTCCCCATGAAGGAACTGTACGATCTGATCATCCATTTCCGGTTGCGGGAACTCTTCCTGAAGCCGACCCAAAACGAGTTCGTCCGCATCTTCCGCTACCTGTTCGTCGGCGGCACGGCGTTCCTCTTCGACTTCGGCGTGTATGCCCTCGCCAATCATTGGTTGGGCGACGCCGACCTGATGATCGCGGTGGAGACGGCCATCGGCTTCCTCGTCGGCCTCACCGTGAATTTCCTGCTTTCGAAACGATTCGTCTTCACCGAGAAGGCGCGCGGCGTCGGCGCCTCGGGGGAGTTTCTGGTCTACGGCCTGATCGGCCTGATCGGGCTGTTCCTGTCGATGGGCCTCACCGTCCTCGGCGCGAAGGTCATGGACGAACTGCTCGCCCGGGCGATCGTCGCGATCCTCGTGCTCTTCTACAACTATTTCGCGCGGAAGCTGTTGCTCTACCGCCGCAAGGGGGAAACCGCATGAACAGAATCGTCATCATCGGCGCCGGACCCGCGGGTCTCACCGCCGCCTACGAATTCCTCAAGCTGAACAAGGGCTACGAGGTCACCGTCCTCGAGGCCACCGGCGCGATCGGCGGGATCGCCCGCACGATCGAGCACCATGGCAACCGGATGGACATCGGCGGCCACCGATTCTTCTCGAAGGACGAGACCGTCAACGCCTGGTGGCGGAACGTGATGCCCAGGCAGGGCGCGCCGGCGATCGACGATCTGATCCTGAAGCGAAACGTCGAGACGGTGGCCGGCGGCCCCGACCCCGAGACGGCCGACCGCGTGATGCTCAAGCGGCGCCGCGTCTCGCGCATCTACTACCTCAAGAAGTTCTTCGACTATCCCGTCACGATGTCGATCCAGACGATCAAAAACCTCGGGCTCTGGCGCACCTTCAAGGCCGGGATGAGCTATCTGTGGAGCGCGGTCTTCCGGAAGAAGGAAGACTCGCTCGAAAACTTCTACATCAACCGCTTCGGGCGCGTCCTCTACGGGATGTTCTTCGAAGACTACACGACGAAGGTGTGGGGCCGCGCGCCCAAGGACATCTCCGCCGACTGGGGCGCGCAGCGCGTCAAGGGCCTCTCGATCGTCGCGCTCCTCAAGAACATCTTCGGGAAGAAGAAGGGGCATGTGGAAACGTCCCTGATCACCGAGTTCCTCTATCCGAAATACGGTCCCGGGCAGCTTTGGGAATGCGTCGCGGAGGACATCCGCGCGATGGGTGGCGCGATCGTGATGGACGCCGCGGTCGACCGGATCGCCGTCAAGGACGGCAGGATCGTCTCCGCCTCCTACCGCAAGGACGGCGCGACGACGACCGTCAAGGCCGACCACTTCATCTCGACGATGCCGATCAAGGACCTCGTCCAAAGCATGGGCGAGGCCGTCCCCGCGGACGTGAAGGCGGTCGCGGCGGGTCTGCCGTACCGCGACTTCGTGACGATCGGGCTGTTGCTTCCGAAACTGAACCTGAAGAACGAGACCGACCTCGCGACCCTCGGGAACATCGTCCCCGACTGCTGGATCTACGTCCAGGAGACGGAAGTGAAGCTCGGCCGGATCCAGATCTTCAACAACTGGTCGCCCTACATGGTGAAGGATCCGCAACACACCGTGTGGATCGGCCTCGAATACTTCTGCCAGGAAAACGACGCGTTCTGGAACCTGTCCGACGCGGACGCGAAGGAACTGGCCAGGACCGAACTCGTGAAGATGGGCGTGATCGATGCCGAGACGCCGGTCCTCGACGCGGTCCGCGCCAAGGTCGTGAAGGCCTATCCGGCCTACTTCGACGCCTATGCGAAGATCGGGACGGTGATCCCGTTCCTCGATTCGATCGAAAACCTCTGGTGCATCGGCCGCAACGGCCAGCACCGCTACAACAACATGGACCACTCGATGGTGACGGCGTTCCGCGCCGTCCAATCGATCGACGCGGGTCTGACCGACAAGAAGGCCGTCTGGGAGGTCAACACGGAGGTCGAGTACCACGAGGAGAAGAAGACCGATGCGAAATAAGCTGCTCCGCGCCGCCGGGTTCGCCCTGGGCGCCGCCGTCTTCGTCTCCGCCATCGTCGTCAT
>CAIMSF010000119.1 GCA_903844055.1 uncultured bacterium | reverse complement strand
TGCCAAGCAGGTAGACGAGCGGATAGACGGTCGCGTACAGGTCGTCGCCTTCCTCGGTCGGCGTGCAGGCCGTCACGGCCGACACGCCGATCAGGACCGCAAGAAAAGCCATCAGTTTTTTCATCAGGTCACCACCGTCTTTCCGGCCGCATCGGCCGGATTCTTCATCTATTATACCGTAAGGGCGTGATTATCGCAACGCGTCCGCGGGCGTGGAAGCGATTTTTTCCTCGGCGACGACCTCGTACATCAGGTCGGCGTCGGCCTTCTTGGCAGAGTCGGCGGTTTTCAGGACGCGGACGGTCAGTTTCTTCGTGCCGTACACGATCGTGATCACGTCGCCTTCCTTGACCGCCGTCGACGGCTTGGCGACCTTCTCGTTGACGAGGACGCGCTCGTGGTCGGAGATGTCCTTCGCGACCGTGCGGCGCTTGAAGATGCGGGAAACCTTGAGATATTTGTCGATTCGCATATGGGGCTCCTTTCAAGAAAACAGGGATACCTTGGAGTATCCCTGCCGTGGTGCGATTAGTGTGATACTTCGCCCGTCGGGGTGGACGCGGCGGCGACCGGGTGGTCGGCGCGCCCAAGCTTGCCGGTCGCGACGATTTCGTCGATGTCTTCCTTCGTCAGCGTTTCGACCGCAAGGAGATAACCGGCGATGTTCTTGAGCAGGCCGATGTTGTCGTTGATGACCCGCTTGGCGGTTTCGTAGCAGGTGTGGATGATGGCGCGGACTTCCTTGTCGATCTCGGTGGCGATCGCTTCGGAGAACCGGTTGGACTTGCCGTAGTCGCGGCCGAGGAACACCGTGTCGGTGTCGTGTTCGTAGGTGACCGGGCCGAGGCTTTCGGACATGCCGTATTCGGTGATCATGCGGCGGGCGATCGCGGTCGCCCGCTTGAGGTCGTCATAGGCTCCGGTGGAGATCTCGCCGAAGGTGAGTTCCTCCGCGACGCGGCCGCCGAGGAGGCCGGAAATCCATTCGCGAAGGCCCTGCTTCGTCTGGAGGAACCGCTGTTCCTCCTCCGGAAGCATCAGGGTGTAGCCGCCGGCCATGCCGCGCGGGATGATCGTGACCTTGTGGACGATGTCCGCGTTTTCCAGCTTGAGGCCGATCACGGCGTGTCCGGCCTCGTGGAAGGCGATGTACTCGCGTTCCTTCTTGGTCATCACGCGCGATTTCTTGGCCGGGCCCATCATGACGCGGTCGATCGCCTCGTCGATGTGGTAGAGTTCGATCTGCGGCTTGTTCTCGCGGGCCGCGAGGAGCGCGGCCTCGTTCATCACGTTCTCGAGGTCGGCGCCGGTGAAGCCGGGAGTGCGGTGCGCGATTTCATCGAAGGTGATGTTGGGATTCAGTTTCTTCTTGCGGGAGTGGACCTTGAGGATCGCGGCGCGGCCCTTGATGTCGGGAACGCCGATCATGATCTGACGGTCGAACCGGCCGGGACGGAGGAGGGCCGGGTCGAGGATGTCGACGCGGTTCGTCGCGGCGAGGATGATGACGCCGGTATTGTGGCCGAAGCCGTCCATTTCGACGAGCAGCTGGTTCAAGGTCTGTTCGCGTTCGTCATGGCCGCCGCCGAGGCCGGTGCCGCGCTGGCGGCCGACGGCGTCGATCTCGTCGATGAAGAGGATGCACGGGGCGTTCTGCTTGGCGGTCTTGAACATGTCGCGGACGCGGCTGGCGCCGACGCCGACGAACATTTCGAGGAAGTCGGAACCGGAGACGTAGTAGAAGGGGACGTTCGCCTCGCCGGCGACGGCGCGGGCGATGAGCGTCTTGCCGGTGCCGGGCGGGCCGACCAGGAGGACGCCCTTCGGGATCCGGGCGCCGAGGTCGAGGTATTTCTTCGGGGCTTTCAGGAAATCGATGATCTCCGCGAGTTCGGCTTTCTCCTCATCGGCGCCGGCGACGTCGTTGAACGTCGTCTTCTGGTTCTTGGAGAGGCGGGCGCGGGAGCGGCCGAAATCGAAGGCCTGCTTGTTGGCGTTGTTCGACCCGCGCGTCATCATCACGAGCATGACGACGATGCCGGCGACGACGAGCAGCGGAAGCAGGATGTCGAAGAGGTTGTAGGCGGCGCCGCGGACGAACTGGAAGGTGATGTCGTTTGACGTCACGAGGTCGCTGTTCTTCGCCGTGACGGCGGCGCGGAGCGCCTCGTATTCGGCGTCGTTGGCGAGGTAGGTGACGTAGTCGCGGTCGTCGGACAGCTTGCCGGTGACGACGTAGGCGCGGTAGTTGATGTCGCCCTGCGCCGGCGAGACGGTCATCGTCTCGACCTCGTCGGCGGCGACGGCCGCGGCGAATTCGTCGTTGCGGAGTTCGACGGGAGCGTTGAGGTTCCCGAAACTATAGATGATCGCGAGTGCGATCGCAAGCAGCACCAGGATCATCAGATAGTGCGAGCCGCGATTGCTGAAAGGTTTCTTTGCGTTGGTATCGGCCATGGATGGACCTCCTGTTTATTTTCTGTAGACTTCGGGCTTCAACACGCCGACGTACGGCAGGTTGCGGTACATTTCGTCGTAATCGAGCCCGAAACCCACGACGAATTCCTTGGGGATGACCGTGCCGACGTATTTCGGCACGAATTCCAGCACGCGGCCGGCCGGCTTGTCGAGAAGCGTCACGACGTCGACGGATGCGGCGCCGCGGTGATAGAGCAGCTTGACGATGACGTCGAGCGTCTTGCCGGTGTCGACGATGTCCTCGGCGATCAGGATGTGGCGGTCCTTGACGGAAATCTCGAGGTCTTTCGTGATCTTGATGTCGGCCGACGAGGAGATCCCCCCGTGATAGGAGGAGACGCCCATCAGTTCGATCTCGCAGTAGAGGTCGATGTGCTTGATCAACCCCGCCATGAAGGGCATGCAGCCCTTGAGGAGGCCGACGATGAGCGGCTTCTGGCCGGCGTAGTCTTTCGTGATTTGCGCGCCGAGGCGCTTGCAGATGGCGTCGATTTCTTGTTCGGAGACGAGCACCCGTTCGATGTCTTTTTCCAGCATGTCAGTTACCTCCGCGTGTAGGTGATGTCGATTTTATCGCGTCCGGGCGGGGTCGCCGCCTTGATGTTCAGTCCGATGATCCAAAGGATCTCGCCGCCCTTTCCGACGAGAAGGGGCATCCGGTTCCGGTCGTCCATCGGCAATTTGCGGTCGATGAACAGGTCCTTCAGCTTCTTCGTCCCGTAGGCGAAGGCGATGCGGTCGCCGTTCCTGCGCGTGCGCACCGTCATCGGGAAGACGAAATCTAGATTATTATAACATAATTCGATATGAATGCCATCAATATCGTCCGGTTTTACTCCGACGAAGAGGATCGAACCGTTCGGCAGCGGGTAGCGTCCGAACCCCGGAACGGGGATGGAAAACGCCGGATCGGCACCATCGCCGCGGGTGATGGCGACGATGTCGTAGTTCTTTTCGATCCGGCATCCGGCCGGCAGGTCGTAGGATCCGCGCGGCTTGGACGAGGCGATGATCCCGATCGCGGAAAGCATCTGGGCGTGCGACAACTCGACCGCGTTCTCCGTCAGCCGGTCGAAACCGCGTTTGACGACTTCCTTCCGGACCGCCGGCTCGAGCCGCAGGAAGGCCGACGCGGAAAAGGACACCCGTCCCGCCTCGGATGCGACCGAGACGGCCGCGAATTCGTCCGCAAGCCTCCCGACGACGGCGCAGGCCTCGTCGATGTAGGTTGCGAATTGCGCGAACTTCTGGAGGTAGCGCGGATTTTCCTTGGCGATCGCCGGCATCGCATGGTGCCGGAAGCGATTGCGGGTATAGTGGTCTTCCGCGTTGGATTCGTCGTCGCGATAGGGAAGTCCCCGTTCCGCCTGGTAGGCGGCGATTTCGGCGCGGGAAACATCGAGCAGCGGCCGGACCAGTTCGATTCCGTCGGCTTCGCTCCTTCGCGGCATCCCCGCATATCCCGACAGGCCGGCACCGCGGACGATCCGCATCAGGATCGTCTCGGCCTGATCGTCGGCCTGATGCGCGAGCGCGACCTTGTTCGCGCCATGACGGCGCGCCACATCCAAGAAGAAGGAATAGCGGGCTTTCCGGGCGCGGTCGTGGAAGTTTCCGGAGCCGGCCGGTTCGAGACGCATCATCTCGAAGGGAATCCCGTAGTCCTTGCATCGGCTTTCGACGAAACGGGCGTCTTCCGCCGACGATCGGCGCCGCTGGTGGTCGACATGGGCGACGACGAGCTCCAGTTTCCGTCGGACGCGAAGCGAGGCGAGCAGGTCGAGCAGGACCATCGAGTCGATTCCGCCGGAAACGGCGACGACGATATGGTCGCGGTCGGCGACGAGGTTGCGATCGAGGACGATGGGCATGCTTTCACCTCCGGATGGCGTAGAATCACTCTTTCATTGTACCATTTTTCCGATTCGATGGTAAACAAACAGCCTGATCCCCGGATCGAACGATGTCAATTCTATCATGTCCGCGTGATGGATTGATGGCGGAGGAGTGTGATTTCGGAAATGCGGGGCTCCGCGGCGCGGTTATGATATAATGTTATTTGATCACACCCTGGGAGGGATTGTCATGGATAAAATCATACTCGCCAGCAACTCGCCGCGCCGGCGGCAGCTGCTTGAAATGCTCGGCCTCGATTTCGAGGTCATCCAGAGCGGCGTCGAAGAACCGATCGACCCCGCGCTCGCGCCGGATGAACTCGTCATGGACCTGGCGATGCAGAAGGCCGCCGACGTCTTCCGCACCCACAAGGACCGCGTCGTCCTCGGATTCGACACGATGGTCTACATCGACGGCGAACCGCTTGCAAAACCGCTGTCGCCGGAGGATGCCGTCCGCATGCTAAAACGGTTGTCCGGACGCACCCATACGGTCGTCACCGGCGTATCGATCATCACCCGAAAGGTCTCGAAGTCGTTTTGCGAGCGCGCCGAAGTCACGTTCTATCCGATGACCGATGCGGAGATCGCCGGATATGTCGCCTCCGGCGAGCCGTTCGACAAGGCGGGAGCCTATGCCGTCCAAGGGCTCGGCGCGAAATTCGTCAAAGGCATCGACGGCGATTTCTACACCGTCATGGGGATGCCCGTGGCGCGCCTCTACCACGAACTGAACGCGCTTGGGTTGTGGTCGGTCCGGTAACTCCCCGACCGCCATTATAGACACGCAAGCGGAACATCCGACCGACCGGCAACCCGGTCGGTTTTCGTTTTTTTTGCAGGATCGGCGAAATAAAGGAAGACAACGCGGAGCGATCGGGTGTATAATGAATGCGGCCGGAGGATACACGCCGGCAATCCCCCAAAGAAAGGAATGAGGAGCATGAGACATACGGACATTGGTTTTTTTCTTGACGACCTGACCACGGAGGGAACGCACAACTGACGCTCAACCCTCCATCACTCACGTAAACATATGGAGGACACAATGAATCAACACGCTTCGATCCCCGGACCGAACGCGGCCGTACGCGCCGCCGTCGAACGCGACGGACTGCGCGTCGCACGCGTCTCCGGGCAGGAACGAGACCTTTACGCGATCGTCTCGGACCAAGGAACGATGCCGGCCAGAGTCGCCGGCAAACTATTGCACCAATCGACGGGACCGCTCGACTTTCCCGCCGTCGGCGACTGGGTCGCCGCGGATACCTCGGGCGATTTCGCCGTCATCCACGCGGTCTTGCCGCGCAAAAGCATTCTCGAACGCAAGAGCGCCGGCGTCACGTCGGCCGGCCAGATCATCGCCTGTAACGTCGACGTCGTCTTCATCTGCATGTCGATGAACGAGAACTACAGCCTGCGCCGGCTCGAGCGCTACCTGTCCATCGTCTGGGCGAGCGGTGCCGAACCATGCGTCCTGCTCACCAAAAGCGACCTGTGCGACGATCCGGCCGGTTATGCGGACGAAGTCGGAGCCGTCGCCCCGGGAGCGGATGTCGAGGTCGTCACCGACAAGAGCGAGGACGGCTACGCGGCCGTCGAACGGAAGATGATTCCGGGTCGCACATACGCCTTCGTCGGATCGTCCGGCGTCGGGAAGTCGACGATCGTGAACCATTTGATGCAACGAGCAGTGATGGCGACATCCGGTCTCGGAAAGAACGACAAGGGGCACCACACCACCACCACCCGGCAACTCTTCGCAACCCCCTCCGGGGCGTTCGTGATCGATACCCCCGGGATGCGCGAACTGCAGCTCGATGCCGTCGATTTCGATTCCGCGTTCGCGGACATCGAAACGCTCGCCGCCCTCTGCAAATTCAACGATTGCAGGCATGAAAGCGAACCGCAGTGCGCGGTGCGCGCCGCCATCGCCGAAGGCCGCTTGCCGGCCGAACGGATGGAGAACTACCGCAAGATGCAGAAGGAAACCGAGCATCTCGAGCGCAAGGCGCGGACCGCCGAAATCGCCGCTGCGCGCTGGCGCCGCGCCCATTGAATCGACCTCAACCAACCAAAAACCCCCTTCGCCGCGAAGGGGGTTTGACGTTTATGGCTAGAGCGATTCCTTCCCGAACACATCGTTCAGGAAGACGTCCACGAGGTCGGGATCGAACTGGGTGCCGCGGTGGAGCCGCATCTGTTCGGCGGCGAGGTCGCGCGTCATCGCGGCCCGGTAGGGACGATCCGAGGTCATCGCCTCCCAGGCGTCGGCGACGCTGATGATGCGCGAGATCAGGGGAATGCCGATCCCGGAGAGACCGCGCGGATATCCCTTGCCGTCCCACCGCTCCTGATGCGAGAGCGCGTATTCGGCGAGACCGGAGTATTCGTCGGCGGCGCGGAGGATCTGGTAGCCGACCTCCGTGTGCTTCTTCATGATCTCGAACTCCTCCGGCGTCAGTTTGCCGGTCTTGTTCAAGATCACGTCGGGGATCGCGATCTTGCCGATATCGTGATACAGGCCGGCCATCTCGAGTTCCTTCTGGTCGTCGGCGCGCAGTCCCAGCGCGCGGCCGATCGCGCCGCAGATGCGGCTGACGCGCACGGAATGGACCTTTTCCTTTTCGTACTTGTCGGTGAGGGTGCCGAGGATCGCCTGGATCGTGCGGTTGCGGACACTCGAGCCCTCGGAGATCTTGCGGGCGTACATGCTGTTCTCGGCCTGTTTCAGGATGTCGTCGATCGATTCCAAGGCATCCTTCTTGACCGCATATCCGATCGCCATCGAGAGATGGACGTTGTTGAGGGTGACGCCCCAGACGGCCGTGTGGACGGTTTCTGCGAGCGCTTCGATCTCGGACTCGTCGGTGTTGGGGAGGATCACGGCGAATTCGTCGCCGCCGATGCGGGCGATCACGTCCGTCTTGCGGTAGGTCGACGTCAGGACGATCGCGATGCGTCGCAGCGCTTCGTCGCCGAGGTCGTGGCCGAAGGCGTCGTTCAGGATTTTCAGACCGTTGAAGTCGCCCATCACGACGCCGAGCGGATAGTGGCCGGGACGGTCCATCTGCGCCAGGCGTTCCACGAAATGACGACGGTTGTAGAGTCCCGTCATGAAGTCGTGGTTGCTCAGGTATTCGATTTCGCGCTGCTTGACTTTCTTCTCGGTGACGTCGCGGAAGACCAGGACGACGCCGGTCAGGCGCCCGTCGGCGGTGATGATCGGGGCCGCGCTGTCTTCGATGTGGTATTCGCGACCGTCGCGGGAGAGCAGGATGGTATGGTTTTCCAGCTCGATCTTGTGACCGGCGTCGAGGGCGCGGCGAATCGGATTGGGGACGGTTGCGCGGGTGGCTTCGTTGACGAGCCGGAAGACATCGTCGAACGCCTTGCCGATCGCCATTCCGGCATTCCACCCCGTCAGCTGCTCGGCCACCTGGTTGAAGGCGACGATATTGCCCGAAGGGTCGGTGGAGACGACGCCGTCGCCGATCGACAGGAGCGTCGCGTCGGCCTGCTGTTTCTGGATGTAGAGCTGATCGGCTTTCCGCTGGATATCCTGTTCCATGCGGACGCGCTCGGTGATGACCTCGGTATAGATGATGAGCCCGCCGATGGATCCGTCGTCCTCGTACCAGGGGCGCGATTCCCAGCGCGTGTAATCGACCGATCCGTCTTCGCGCGGATAGGGGTCCCGGTCGCCTTGGATGATTTCGCCCTTGAGGGTGCGCTGATGGACGTCGCGCCATTTTTGCGGCAGGTCGGGGAAGACGTCGTAGTGGTGCCGGCCGATGATGTTGCGGTCGGCGATCTTGTATTGGTTCAGATAGTTGTCGCTCACGTAGAGGTAGCGGAGGTTGCGGTCGTGGACGGCGATCGCGCTGTTGGAGTGCTCGATGATGTACTGCATGAGCTTGTGCGAGTGCAGGAGACGCTCTTCGGCCTCATGCAGGGCGGTGACGTCGCGGCCGATCCCGGCGGCGGCCAGGACGGTTCCGTCCGGTGCGAGGATCGGCGAGAGCGACGTCTGATAATAGACTTTTCGACCGGCGATCGTTGTGGTCCAGTCGTATACGACGGTCTCGCCCTTCATGACCCGCACGAACGCTTTCTCGTGCTCCTCGGCCTCGGCGCCGAAGATGTCGCGGGCGGTTTTTCCAAGGAAAGCCGCCGGATCCGTCTGAAGGTCCTTGAGCCATTTCCCGTAGATGGCGGTGTGCCGCTGCGCCAAATCGAGTTCATAGATGATTTCCGGCAGCGAATCGACGAGTCGCATGAAGCGTTCGTTCTGGATTCGGATTCGTTCGGCGAGCGTCTGTTCGAGCGTGATGTCGGTATGCGTGCCGCTCATCACGAGCGGCTTGCCCTTGCGGGACCAGGAGACGACCTTCCCGCGGTCCTGGATCCAGATCCAACGGCCGTCCTTGTGGCGGAGGCGGGCTTTGTATTCGTAGATGTCGAGCGTGCCCGCCAGCACCCGATCGACTTGTTCCTGCGAGGCCGCGACGTCGTCGGGGTGCGCCAGACGCTTCCAGGTGTCGACCGTGATCGGCTTGAGTTCGGCGAGCGTGTATCCGAGCATCTGCGCCCAGCGTTCGTTGTAGGTCATGACGTTGTTTTTGAGGTTCCACTCCCAGGTGGCGATGCGCGAGGCGTCGATGTAGTTCTTCAGGCGGGCGCGGCTATGGTCGCGCTGGCCGAGGATGACATGGATCGCCGTCGCAAAACCGATGTGGATCAACGATTCGTTGAACGCCGAAGCCGGGAAGGCGCCGAGTTCGACACGGTCGAGGATGAGATGGAGCGCGACGAAATAGATGACCGCCGGGAACAGCCACTTCCGCAGCCAGACGCCGAGGAGGACGATCGCGAAGGTGAAGAGCTGCAAGACGACGGTATGATAGGCGTCGAAGACGTCCTCGTTGAACAGCACGACGGTGAACACCGCGAGGACCGCGAACACCAGGAATGGTTTCCAGAGACGTTTCAGCATAAGCACCTCGAAGGGGGACGGATGGGGGTTGGCGCCGCATACGGGCGACGGTACGGTGAATCGGGATTCATTGTAATCATCGTAACCCAAACGCGCGCGATATGCAAGATGCACACGAAAAATCGCCCCCTTTCGACGTTCGATATGGCCTTGGCCGGCGACGATCGACAGCGCGATTATGTGCTTGCTTTTTGTCTACATCTTTGATATAATACTTTTGCTTGCTTCAGAAAACTTACTATGATGTGAAAAATCATGGCAGAAGGAGAGAAAACATGAAAACTGGCATTCATCCCAAGTACTTCCAAGTGACGGTGACCTGCAGCACCTGCGGGAACACCTTCGTGACCGGTTCCACCTCCAAGGAACTGCGCGTCGATACTTGCAGCAACTGCCATCCGTTCTTCACCGGCAAACAGAAGTTCACGGCTGCCGACGGTCGGATCGACAAGTTCAACAAACGTTACAGCATCGAGCAGAAATAATCGACGAAGAAAACCATTTGATATGGTTTTTTTTGTATCTACTCGCTATAATTAGTATCGACAAGCCGCACCGCTGCAGGAGGGCATCCCCATGTACCTGAAACAACGCGAAGGTTGGATCGAAGTCATCACCGGACCGATGTACGCCGGCAAAACCGAAGAACTGATCCGCCGCGTCAAACGGCTGGAATATGCGGAACAGAACGTCATCGTGTTCAAACCGACGATTGACAACCGCTACGCCGCCAACGAGGTCGTGAGCCACAACAACACCCGCACCCGCTCGATCAACATCACGAAGGCGGCGGAGATCATGACCTATGTCGAGAAGGACACCGACGTCGTCGCCATCGACGAAGTCCAGTTCCTCGACGAGGAGGCGGTCGCGATCTGCGAGTATCTCGCCGACCACGGCGTCCGCGTCATCGTCTCCGGCCTCGACCGCGACTTCCGCGGCGAACCGTTCTCGTTCATGCCCCGGCTCCTCTCGCTCGCCGAGGAGGTCACCAAGCTCACCGCCATCTGCGTTTGCTGCCACACGCCGGCGACGCGCACGCAGCGCATCGTCAACGGCAAGCCGGCCAACTACACCGACCCGATCATCCTCGTCGGCGCGAAAGACTCCTACGAGGCGCGCTGCCGGCATTGCCACGAAGTCCCTGGGCGCCCCGCCGTCTACGACGCCTTGAACAAGAACCATGACTGATGCCGATGTCCGCTTCATGCGCGAAGCGCTTCTGGAAGCCGAAAAGGCGGGCGCGATCGGCGAGGTTCCGGTCGGCTGCGTGATCGTGAAGGACGGCGAGATCATCGCCCGCGGCTACAACCGCCGCGAGACGACCGAACACGTCTTCAACCACGCCGAGATGACCGCGATCGACGCCGCCTGCCGCACCCTCGGCACCTGGCGGCTGGAAGGCTGCACGCTCTACGTCACGCTGGAACCGTGCGTGATGTGCGCCGGGACGATGGTCCAGGCGCGCCTGACCCGGCTCGTCTACGGCGCCCGCGAACCGAAGTCGGGAGCCCACCGCTCCGTCATCGACCTCTTCGACCATCCGTACAACCACCAGGTCGACATCGAGGAAGGGGTCCTCGCCGATGAGTCGGCCGCCCTCCTTAAGGGGTTTTTCAAAGATCTCCGCAAGCGAAAATGATTGTTCTTCGGAACTTCTATGGTATAATTTCATACGGGGAAACTCCCATGAAGCATCTTCACTCAAACGGTGTCCACGAATCAGGTCAGGTCCTGACGGAAGCAGCCTTAAGTAAGATATCGTTGTGGGTGAAGATGCTTGATGGGAGTTTTCTCTTTGGAGTGTGTTAATCATGGCATTGGTATTTCTTGATTTGGACGGCACGATGCTCGACAACGGCAAACCGGCCAAGGGGATCGTCGGGACGATCGCCGATTTGAAGAAGAACGGCCACACGCCGGTCATCGCGACCGGCCGCACGCCGCATCTGCTTTACGGGGTCGACAAGACCATCGGCATCCCCGACTACATCGCCGCGAACGGCAATTACATCCTTTATCAGGGCAAGGTCGTGTACGAACGCTACATCCCGCGGGACATCGTCGCGCGGATGCTGAAGCGATCCGACGAACTAGAGGCGGATCTCGTCCTCGAAGGGGTTTCCGGCTACGTCGCCTGGCGGCGGGACACCGAACTCGTCGACCGCTTCTCGGACGCCTTCGACATCGAATATCCCAAGCTCGACCGGGAGTATCCGGCTGACAACGAAATCCTCGCCTTCATCGTCTTTTCCGACCGCGACGCCGAGATTCTGCGGTTCGAGTTTCCCCAGCTGTCCTTCAATCGTTCGAACAGGTTCGGCTATGACGTCAACCTCGCCGGCAACCTCAAGGCCGACGGCGTGAACCGCCTCGTCAACTACCTCGGCTATCCGGCCGAGCACGTGTACGCGATCGGCGACGGGCTGAACGACGTCTCGATGCTCAAGGCCGTCAAGAACGGCATCGCGATGGGCAACGGATGCCCGGAAGCGAAGGCTGCCGCGGTCCACGTGACCACCGCCGTCGGCGACGACGGGGTCAGAAACGGACTGAAACATTTCGGATTGATCTGACGACCGCCAACGCGGTCGTTTTCGTTCCCGCCGGCTTTACTATCCCGCCTTTTCACGATACAATGTAAACGAAAGAACGTGATCGACATGTATGACGCCATCGTCATCGGCGGCGGCCACGCGGGGTCCGAAGCGACCCTCGCGCTCGCCCGCCTGCATCAGAAAACGCTGCTTGTCACCGGCAACATCAAGATGATCGCCACGATGCCGTGCAATCCCTCGATCGGCGGCCCCGCCAAGGGCACGATCGTCCGCGAGATCGACGCCCTCGGCGGCGAGATGGGCAAGATCGCCGACCTCACGAGCCTGCAGATGAAGATGTTGAACCAGTCCAAGGGACCGGCGGTGCGCGCCCTCAGGGCGCAATCCGACAAGGTCGCCTACCCGGCCGCCATGCAGGCGGTCCTGTTCGCCGAACCCGACGTCACCGTCGAAGAGGCCTACGTGGTCCGGTTGATCGTCGAGGACGGGAAAGCCGCGGGCGTCATCCTCGAAAACGGGGAGGAGCGCCGCGCGAAGGCTGTCGTCCTTACCGCCGGCACCTACATGGAAGGCGCCGTCCTGGTCGGATCGACTTCCACTCCCTCCGGACCCGACGGTCAGCGTCCGTCGGTCGGCCTGTCCGCCCATCTGCGCGAGCTCGGGATCGAGACGTTCCGCCTCAAGACCGGCACCCCGCAGCGGATCAAGCGCGACTCGATCGACTTTTCGAGGATGGAACTCGCCCCCGGCGACGACTTCAGGTACCGCTTCAGCTTCACCGACTCCCCCTTCGTCCACCCTGAAAAGGAATGGCCTTGCTACCTCATCCACACCACCGACGAAACCCGTTCGGTGATCACCTTGAATCTCCGGAAATCCGCCCTATACGGCGGTTTGGTGAAAGGCGTCGGACCGCGCTACTGCCCTTCGATCGAAGACAAGTACGTGCGCTTCGCCGACAAGGAGCGCCACCAGCTCTTCATCGAGCCGGAGAGCGCCTCGCTCGACGTCGTCTACCTCCAGGGATTCTCGACCTCGATGCCCCACGACGTCCAGGACCTGATGGTCCGATCGCTTCCGGGTCTGGAACACGCGGTCATCGCCAAGTACGCCTATGCGATCGAATACGACGCGATCCACGCGACCGACCTGTGGCCGACCCTTGAGTCGAAGCGGATTCCCGGACTCTATTTCGCCGGTCAGGTGAACGGCACCTCGGGATACGAGGAGGCCGCCGCGCAGGGCCTGATGGCCGGCATCAACGCCGCCCTGAAGCTTACCGGGAAGGAACCGTTCATCCTCCGCCGCGACGAGGCCTACATCGGCGTCCTGATCGACGACCTCGTCACCAAGGGGGTCATGGACCCGTACCGCATGCTGACGTCGCGGGCCGAGTTCCGCCTTTTGCTCCGCCACGACAACGCCGACCAGCGGCTCACGCCCCACGGCCATCGCCTCGGCCTCATCAACGATTCCCAATTCGCCCGCTTCACCGCGAAGTGCGCTCGCATCCAGGCCGAAACCGACCTGCTCTCCCGCGAAACCGTCCTTCCGACCCCGGCCGTGAATGGCCTGCTTTCTGCCAAGGGATCCGGTGAACTGAAGGAGAAACAGACGCTACGCGACCTCCTCAAGCGCCCCGAACTCGGGTACGCCGACGTCATGGAGATCGCCGGCAAGGCTCCGCGCGTCGACCGCGAGGAGGCCGAGCAGATCGAGATCGAAGTCACCTACGAAGGATACATCGAGAAGGCGGTCAAGGAAGCCGCGAAGCTCGCGAAGGAAGAAAGCATCGCGATCCCCGCGGATTTCGATTACGATCTTCATAACCTCGCGCTCGAAGCGCGAGTCAAGCTGAAGAAGATCAGGCCGCTCACGCTCGGTCAGGCCGCCCGCATCAGCGGCGTCAATCCCGCCGACATCCAGGCGCTCGCGATTCGTCTGAAAGGCACCCGTTGAAACGTAAGAAGCCGCCCGGTTCGGGCGGCTTCTTTGGTATAACGGCGGAACGGTTCGGGCCGAGGGCGGGATCGGCGTCGGTCGACGCCGAAACGCGTTGGGACGCCGGGCAGGAAGGGTCTATGCCCGCGGCTTGAAGATATAACGCGAGAGGAACAGGACGCCGAGCGCGGAAAACAGGACGGCGACGAGGATGTCGGAGGTGAAGCTCTCGCCGGCTTCGGGCCAATCGGCGACGCCGCCGGAGAGCAGGACCGACAGGGTCGTTTCGTAGCCGATCGCGATCAGCTGATACACCGCGAGCATCATCGCGGCGCTGACGAGGACCGAGAGGACGGAAAGCACGATCGGGATTTCCTTGCGCAGCGGGGCCTTCGCGGCCTTGTACATGAACATCGCGGCGCCCGGGATGAGCGCGTAGAGGAGGACGAACTGATAGCCCGCGAAAACGAGGACGAGCAGGTTGACGACGGCGCCGAGGAGGGCTCCGGCAATCGCCCAGACATAGCCCTTGACGAGGTTCGTGGTGCTCGTGTCGATCTTGCGGTAGGCCTCCTGGACTTCGGCCATCAACTTTTGATGACATGCGTCGTGGGTCTTCATCGCAAGTCCGCGGATCAGCCGCAAGCGGTCGAAACCTTCCTGCCCGCACAGCGCGCAACCCTCATGCTGGACGGCGCCGACGCGCACGAACGCATCGGTCGCGGCGCGCAGGACCTGGTCGGTCCGCTCCTGCACCTTGGCGGTGAAGAACGGTGCGAAAAACGGAATCAGCACCACGGCGCCTTCCTGACGGATCTCCGGTGTGACCTTGAACGGCGCGAGGGCGGTTCTGAGGGTGCTCAGCTGTTCCGTCGAAAGCGGCGTTTTGAACAGGAAACTGACGATCGCGGCGTAACTGTTGAGACGCTGTTCGGTGAAAACGCCGGCGTCGTAGCCGTGGATTTCGCCATACGCGCCCCGGGGTTCGGTGGCGAGATGATAGAGTTTCGCCAAATGGGTATGCATCATGTGATATCACGCTCCTGGAATTCATTATATCACGTCCATCCGTCGGTCCCAAGGACATTTTTCGGCGATTGTTGAAAAACCGCATGCCGGTTTTCATCCGTGGCGGCCAGGTTCTTCGAAACAAATACAATTATCGGGGCCGTTATGTTAAAATACTGTTAGGTGATTTTCGTGGAAAAACGGTTCATGGAGCTGATCGCTCCCCTCGGCATCGTTCCCGACGCCCGGATGCTCGCTCGCTTCCGGACGTATTTCGACTATCTGACCGAGCAGAACGAAGTCATGAACCTGACCGCGATCAACGGCGAGGAGGAAGTCTACCTCCGCCATTTCTACGATTCGCTCTGCCTCGTCAAGGCCGGGCCCGTATCGGGACTCACGCTCCTCGACGTCGGCGCCGGCGCGGGGTTCCCGTCGCTGCCGCTCAAGATCGCCTTCCCCGAACTGCGGGTCACGATCGTCGATGCGACCCAGAAGCGGATCCGTTTCCTCGAGACGCTCATCGCGAAGCTCGGACTCGAGGGCGTCGAGGCGATCCACGTCCGCGCCGAGGACTTCGACCGCAAGTGTTCCTATGACCTCGTGACGGCGCGCGCCGTCGCCCGGCTGAACATCCTCGCCGAACTGTGCATGCCGTTCGCGAAGGTCGGCGGCCGCTTCATCGCGATGAAGGCGGGCGACTGCGACGCCGAAGTCAAGGAAGCCGCTAACGCGATCAGGACGCTCGGCGGAACGCTCGATCGGGTCATCCACTATGACGTCGGGCCGGACCGCGACCACGCGCTCGTGGTCGTCCGCAAGACGGCGTTCACGCAAACCATGTATCCCCGGGCGTTCGCTCGGATCAAGTCCAAACCGCTCTGACGAAAGGGGGTGCCGCCGTGAAGCGAGAACCCGCCCGCGTCTTCCCCGAGATCGAGGAATACCGCGAGATGCTCGAAATCAAACACCTGCGGGCGAAGAACCACTTCGTCATCCTTTTGCTTGCGGTCGGCGCGGCCCTGACGATCCTATACATGGCGCTTTCCGATTACGCGATCGGCTATATCGCGTCGCTCGCCATCGCCTTCCTCGCGCTCATCCTGTTGAATCTGAGCTGTCTCGCCTACGGCCGCGAGAACATCCGCTTCAACCAGCTGAACAAATATGTGACGACGTTCGGCGTCTTCGCCGTCGCCGTCGCGATGCTCTTCATCTTCCAGTCGCCGTCGATGCTCTCGCTCCTCTTCATCGCCTACGCGCTTTCCGCCTTCTACCAGGACCGCAAGGTGATGCTCATCTCCAACGTGTCGCTGGTGTTCACCTTTTTGGCCCTGATGACCAATTTCCGCGCGTTCTTCACGGTCGAGAACCCCTCCGCCGAGAACGATTTCGGATTGTATTTCTTCGTCATCATCTTCATCTCGCTGTTGACGATCTCGCAGTACATCATGATCAAGCAGAAGGGCTTCTTCTACAACCAGATCGCCATCTCCCGCGAAACCGAATTCCGCAACATCGACTTCATGATCGACGCGTGCGAGAAGTCGACCGGCGCGAAGATCGACACGAAGGGATATTTCGCCGCGGCGGAATCGTTCGCGAAGGCGCTGTCCGCGAAGATCGGCGTCGACGACGCCTTCGCGGGCAAGCTTGCGGTCCTGAAGGACCTCGAGGCGGGAACGAAGCACGAAGCCATCCTCGCGAAGCATCCGGACTACGCGGAAGCCGACCTCGACCGGATGGGCGAACTGCTCTTCACCGGACGGCACAAACTGCGCAAGGTCGCCATCAAGATGAGCCGGGTCCGCGGCGTCGACGTGCACAAGCGCGAGATCTTCTCGGAAACCCAGTTCAAGACCTTCAACCATCCCTCGGACACGCTTGAGATCAAGATCATCGCCTTCGCCGTCTTCTACGCCGCGCTCAAGCGCGGATCGGCGGGGATGCGTCCGCTGTCGGAAACGGAAATCTATGAGGCGATCGTCCATACCGACTATTATTTCTACAACGATCCCGCCGTCATGCGCATCTACCGCGAGAACAGCGCCGTGTTCGACGCGATCGTCAAGGACGCCTTCGCGCCGGAGGCCGGAAAATGATGAACTTCCTCCGTCGCGTCGTCAACACCGATTTTCTCCCGATGAACGAGGTCCGCAAGATCAAGGTCGTCATCGTGATGGCCTTCCTCCTGATCGTCACGGCCGCCACGATCGGCTTCGCGTTCTTCTTCGACTACACGAACGCCGTCAAGATCGTCGTGATGGCGGTCTTCCTGTTCGGCGCCGGCCTCATCTACCTGTTGATCCGGTTCAACCGCATCATGGCGGCGATCCACGTCACGATCGTGTATACGATCGCCCTGACGATGTTCTACACGCAGGGGACCGACAGCTTCTACGCCTATCTGTTCTTCTACATCTCGCTCACCGTCATCGTGTTCTACCAGGAACTCTACATCTTCCTGTCCTACGGAACGATCGTCGTCGGATACGGCGTCTTCTACATCTGGATCCACCGGGCGAACCTCGTCGCCCCGGCCGACATCCCCGGGTCGGTCTACGCCTACATCGTCCTGCTCGTGCTGTTCTATCTGATCTTCCTGCTTCAAAGCCTGCACAACGAGAAATTGTACACCGACCTCAACCTCGAATGGGTCAAGCTGAACCAGGTGATCGGATCCTATCAGGACTTCACGCTCTTCCATCTCGAGGAGATCCGCAAGAAGAACAAGGGCGTTCCGTTCTATGAGGACCGCGCCTTCCGCAAGGCCGTCGACGAGCTGTCGGTGTTCGTCTGCGAGCAGCTGAAGGACAAGGGCAAGGAAATCACGAACGTGCTCGACCTCTACATCTACATCCATGAGCGCGGGCTGGCGAAGATCATCGAGAACGAGGAGCTCTCGGTCGCGACCAAGAAGATCGCGAACCGACTCGACAAATACCTCCTCAACCGCCGCACCGACATGGTCTCGATCCTGATGAACTTCTTCACGCGCTTCCGGACGACCGACGACTACCGTCCCAACCGCTATGAATACCACCTCGGCCGGCTCGCTCCCGCGACTGCCGAGCAGGTCGTCGCACTCGCCTTCGTCTACCGCTACCTCGCCAACGAACCGACCGCCTTCGACCGGTACGGACAACCCGACAAGATCATGAGCCACGAGGAGATTTGCCAGCTCTTCGCCGCTCCGGAGATGGAAGAGTTCCTCTCCGACGGACAGGTCGCTTTCTTCAAGGAGAACGCCGACCTGTTCCGCGACCACCTCGGCAGGAAAGGATGAACGCGATGAGCCTCGTTCTCTCGATCGCCAACCAGAAGGGCGGCGTCGGCAAGACCACCACCGCCATCAATCTGGCCAGTTCGCTCTCCTACCTCGGCAAGAAGGTGCTGTTGATCGACCTCGACTACCAGGCGAACGCCACCACCTGCATGGGCATCCACCGCGGCAGCTTCAAGGCGAGCGTGTTCGACTGCCTCACCGAGGAAGCCGCGCTTCCCGAGGCGATCCTCCACACCGACTCCCCCAACATCGACGTCCTCCCGGCGCGCACCGTCGTCGAGGGCATCGAGGAGAAGATCATCCTGAACACGAACCGCGATTTCATCCTGCATACGCAGCTGCAGGCGATCCGCCAGAACTACGATTACGTCCTGATCGACTGCCCGCCGTCGCTCGGGTTCGTGACGATCAACGCGATGGTCGCCTCCGACGGCATCATCATCCCGGTCCAGTGCGAGTTCCTCGCGATGGACGGGCTCACCCAGCTGCTCAACACGATCCGCGTCGTGCAGTCGAAGAAGAAGGTGAACATGGAGACCCTGACGATCTTCGGCGTGCTGTTGACGATGCTCGACACGCGCTCCAACTCCGGGTTCCAGGTCGTGAACGAAGTCAAGACCTATTTCGGCGAGAAGGTCTTCCAGACCATCATCCCGCGCAACGTCAGCTGTTCGAACGCGACGTTCTACGGCGTCCCCGTCACCGAATTCTCGCCCAAGAGCAAATCGTCGCTCGGATACCGTCTGCTTGCGAAAGAGGTGATCACGCGCCATGACGAAGCCCAATTACGTTAAGCGGGGCCTGTCGGACCTGCTTCAGGAAAACACCATCGCCGACCTCGAGAAGGAGGAGGTGATCGAGATCCCGCTCGACCACGTCCAGCCCAACCCGTACCAGCCGCGGAAGCATTTCGACGAGACCGCCCTCGGCGAACTCGCCGAATCGATCCGCATCAACGGCATCCTCCAGCCCGTGATCGTCAAGAAGATCGCCCAGGGCTACATGCTCGTCACCGGCGAGCGCCGCTGCCGCGCCGCCAGGATGGCGGGTTTTTCGACCGTCCCGGCGATCGTGCGCGACTACAACAACCAGTATCTCGCCGAACTCGCGCTGCTTGAGAACATCCAGCGCGAGGACCTCACGATCATCGAAGAGGCCGAGGCGTACAAGAACGCGATCGATTCGCTCCAGCTCACCCACCTCGAACTCGCCCAGAAGATCGGCAAGAGCCGCTCCTACGTCTCCAACACGCTCGGCATCCTCTCGCTTCCCGAGTCGATCGTCGCCGAGATCAACCTGGGCAACATCTCGATGGGCCACGCCCGCGCCCTCTCCAAACTGAAGGACGCGGAGCGGATCCGCACGATCGCCCGGATGATCGTGGAGAACCGCCTCACGGTCCGCGACATCGAGGCGCTCGTCAAGTCCGAGAAGAAGAAGAAGGAAATCAAGCGCCGCGAGATCCCGCCGACGCTCGCCGCCGGCCTCGCCCACCTCAAGACCTCGCTCAAGCTCCGGTTCGCGTTTACCAAACCGGTCCGCGTTTCCGGCAACAAGCTCGTCATCGCCTTCGAGAACGACGCCGAAGCGGCCCGCTTCGCCGCCTTCGTCGACGGCGGGAAAGACGCCTGATGATCCCCGGACCCGGCGCCGAGATCAAGCTCGGCAGCATCGTCGTCCTCAAGAAGGGCCATCCCTGCGGGGAGAACAAGTGGGAGATCGTCCGCTTCGGCGTCGATTGCAAGATCAAGTGCCTCGGCTGCGGCAGGATCGTCCTGATCGACCGCCTCGAGCTCAAGAAGGCCGTGAAGAAAATCCTGGAGGTGCCCGCAAGTGCAGGAACTGATCAAGAAAATCATTGAATTCCGCGACGAGCGCGGCTGGCGCGAGCATGACACGCCCGACGCGCTCGCCAAATCGATCGTCATCGAAGCCGCCGAACTGCTCGAAAACTACCAGTGGCCGGACACGAAACCGAACCTCGAAAACGTCGCCGACGAACTCGCCGACGTGATCATGTACGCGCTCGCGATGGCTTCCGACCTGGGGCTCGACCCGATGGCGATCTGCCTTGCGAAAATCGCCAAGAACAAGGTCAAATACCCGCTCCGATGACCCGACGATCGCGATAAATCGCGCAATCTTGCGACATGCTTCGCATCGCGTCCGCATGCGCAGTCATTATGATAAATATCATTTGACAAACATGGGCATAAATAGTAAAATATAACTCGCACTGAAAAGTGCTGGTTGGGCCTATAGCTCAGGTGGTTTAGAGCGCGCGCCTGATAAGCGCGAGGTCGATGGTTCAAGTCCATTTAGGCCCACCACTTTTTTATCGGGGTATTAGCTCAGTTGGGAGAGCGTCTGCTTTGCAAGCAGGAGGTCGGCAGTTCGATTCTGCTATACTCCACCAGACTTTTTTGTTCGCGTGGCGGTGTAGCTCAACTGGCTAGAGCGTACGGTTCATACCCGTGAGGTTGTGAGTTCAAGTCTCACCGCCGCTACCATCATAATTTGAAGAGATCACGCGCATCGGACCCGTAGCTCAGTTGGTTAGAGCTATCGGCTCATAACCGATTGGCCGCAGGTTCGAGTCCTGCCGGGTCCACCACGATAGGATTCCCGGAGAAATACCCAAGCGGTTGAAGGGGTCGGTCTTGAAAACCGATAGGGCGTGCGAACGCCGCGGGGGTTCGAATCCCTCTTTCTCCGCCAGTAACGCCGACTTAGCTCAACCCGGCAGAGCAACTGAATCGTAATCAGTAGGTTGTAGGTTCAATTCCTATAGTCGGCACCATCGTTTTCCAAAGCTCGGGCGATCGGGCTTGCATATAAGACCCGCTAGCTCAGTAGGTAGAGCATTTGACTTTTAATCAAAGGGTCAGGCGTTCAAATCGCCTGCGGGTCACCATCCGGATTACAAAGCCTGAGTGGCGGAATAGGTAGACGCGTTGGACTTAAAATCCAATGACAGCAATGTCGTGCCGGTTCAAGTCCGGCCTTGGGTACCACAATGGGGTATTAGCTCAGCTGGGAGAGCGCCTGTATCGCATGCAGGAGGTCAGGGGTTCAATCCCCCTATACTCCACCAATCGGAGGTTTAGCTCAGCCGGGAGAGCATCTGCTTTACAAGCAGAGGGTCGGCGGTTCGATCCCGTCAATCTCCACCACGGCAAAGAAAAAACGCCGAACCGTCATTCGGGGTTTTTTTTAAAGAGCCACCATAGCAAGGATTGACGCTGCGGCGCTGCGCGGCGTGCGGTTCGTCTTGACATTCGGGACGCCGTATTGTATTATTAAATAGCGCTAAATACCAAATCGCGGGGTGGAGCAGTCCGGTAGCTCGTTGGGCTCATAACCCAAAGGTCGAAAGTTCAAATCTTTCCCCCGCAACCAATGGTTCGGTAGCTCAGTTGGTAGAGCAATGGACTGAAAATCCATGTGTCGCCAGTTCAATTCTGGCCTGAACCACCATAAGCGGTCCTGTGGTGTAGTGGTCTAACATGCCTGCCTGTCACGCAGGAGATCGCGGGTTCAAATCCCGTCGGGACCGCCATGAGGAAATTCGGAAGGCACGAGGAATCGTGCCTTTTTTGTTTCGCCGGGTATCATCCGGGCGATCTGACGACATGCGTGGATCGGCACTCGACCGCATTGGTCCGTTTTATGCTTTTTCACTACTTTTCTCGGCCGCGAAGCAGGTTATTTCTTGTATAATAAAGCCGATGTGAATCGGGTGATTGCATGAAACTGTTCTCGCAGTATCAAGGGCTCAAGAAAGAAATCTACATACTCTTCTTCGGCCGGATCGTCACCGCCATGGGGGCGTTCGTCTATCCGATGCTGACGCTGATGCTGAAGGTCAAGCTGAGCTTCACGCCCAGCCAGATCGCCATCTTCCTCGCGGTCAGCACGCTGCTATCGCTGCCCGCGAGCATCGTCGGCGGGAAACTGACCGACAAGATCGGCCGCAAGAAGATCATCGTCATCTTCGACTTGGTGACCGAAGCGCTGTTCATCCTCGCCGGTCTGTTGCCCTTCTCGTTCGTCACGCTCGTCATCATCTTCGTCGGCGGGCTGTTCCAACAGATGGAAGGTCCCGCCTACCAGGCGCTCGTCGCCGATTTCTCGGCCCCGCAGGACCGCGAGAAGGCGTTCTCGCTCAGCTATCTCGGATTCAACCTCGGCTTCATGATCGGTCCGACCCTCGGCGGCCTGCTGTTCGCCAACCACATCGGCCTCTCCTTCATCATCAACGCCCTCAGCACCCTTGTCTCCACGCTTTTGATCGCGTTCTTCGTCTTCGAAAAAAACTCGGTCAAGAATGTGCCGGAGCCCGTCCCCGGCAGCGACTATGAGTTGGCCGAGGAGAAAACATCGACCTGGACGATCATCAAAAACCGCAAGATCATCCTCGGCGTGATGTTCGCCGGGGCGCTTTCGGGCGCCGTCTACAGCCTTGTCGGATTCCTGTTGCCGCTCAACCTCGAATCGCTCTATGCGAATCAGGGGGCGGTCATCTACGGCACGCTGTGCAGTTTCAACGGGTTCACCGTGATCGTCGCCACGCCCGTGATGATGATCGTCTCGCGACGGCTCAAGGAGCTGCCGAAGATGCTGATCGGGGTCACCCTGTTCGTCGCCGGACTCGCGATTTTCGGCTTCACGACTGGGCTTGTCCTGACCTTCGCCGGCATGGGGGTCTACACCGTGGGAGAAGTCGTCAACGCCCTCGGCGGCAGCCCCTACATCACCCGCCGGATCCCCGCCTCGCACCGCGGCCGGATCTTCGCGGTCTCCGCCATCACCGGCACGGCGATCGCGATCATCAGCCAGTTGACGATCGGCTATCTGCTCGAACGGTTCGACTATCCCGTCATCTGGGCGCTCTACATCGTCGTCGGACTCATCGTGGCCGTGATGCTCATGATCCTGTACCGGCTCGATCGGATCACCTTCCCGAAACTGTACGCGAACTGAACGGGCCCATCGAAATCTGCGAAAGCGGCGGTGCGGATCGGTCATGCGGCCGGACCGCCACCCGCGATCGACCGAATCGGGTCATGATTCCGTACACTACGATTCCGCCCGCGAATCTCACCAAGGCACGAATGGTCGTGCCTTTTTTTGTATGTGCTGTTCGGAGTATAAAAAAACGTCCCGCGGTTCACCGCGGGACGGATGGTTCGCTTGTTCAGATGACCGAGTTGAGCAGGGCGACGAGCTGATTGCCGAGATCCGGGAAGAACATGAAGATGACGACGATGGCGAGGACGAGGATGTAGATGAAGACGAACAATTTCTTGCCGGAGACGAATTCCATCCCGACGATGGCGGCGACGGCAAGGGCGGCGAACTGACGGGCGAGGACCAGATAGGTCATGACATCGGCCGGAAGGCCGAAATGGAACTGCGCGTCGGTGTAGAGGAAAGCATACAGGATGATCGTCAAGAAACCGAGAATCTGACCCAAAACGTTCCAAAACTTTTTCATTGTGAACCCCCCGATTGAGATATTTTTGGCTACTACTTCATTATATAAACTCACATGTTGGACCGCAAGGGCTTTTATGTGAATTTTTGGCATTTCCCGATGCACATTGCACGAACTCCTCGATTTTGATCATGTCGATCCCTCCGACCGCAAGTGCGATCGCAAAGCTTCGGATGCGCTTCGAGCAATCCGTTCCCCGTCGGCGTACTATCTTCGTGCAAAGGAGCTGAAAAAAATGAAGAAATGGTTTCTTGCGGCCTGTTTGGCCGCCGCCCTTGTCCTGTCCGCGCCGTCCGTGCTGGCGCTCGAGGATTCCGAACACTACCTGCCCGGAGGGAAGAACTATCTCGACCCCGACAACTTCGAGGCCGACTCGGGCTACTACAATTCGATCTACAATTTCCTCGTCAAGCCGAACACCACGTATTGCCTGTCCCTCGCGCGGACTTATACGGACGCCCAGGCGGGTTATCACGTCATCCTCGACTATTTCGCGAACGAGGCGCAAACCGGAACGGATACCATCGAGGCTGTCGAGTTCGCCGGCGTGTCCGGCCAAAACTGGATGTTCGTGCTGTTCACGACGTCGGCGGCCACGAACTATCTCGACGTGTACATCTTCGATCCCGCGAGTTCGTTCGACCTGCATACGGCCGACTTGTTCCAACTCGAAGAGGGATCGGCCTTCACCGGATACGAGGATTTCGTCCCGGGCAACCTGGCCGACGTCAACGGACCGTATTTCGAAGGCAACGGCGTCGTCATTTCCAACGTCGACGATCCGATCGCATCGGCGGAGATCCGCGCCGGACTCGTCGCCGTCGACGCCATCGACGGCGACGTCTCGGCCGACATCGTCGAACTCGCGAACGGATACGCCGGACACGAGGACACGCTCGGGGAATACGTCATCTCGTACACCGTCGCCGATACCGTCGGAAACGCCACCGCCTTCGACATCACGGTGAAGGTCGTCGACGTCACCGCGCCGATGTTCGGGGGAGAAACGTCATTCGTCGCCCCGTACCCGGTAATCCTGCCGGTCGCGACGATCCAATCGCAACTGACCGCGAGCGACAACTATGACGGCGATCTGACCGGGGACATCACCCTCAAGACCGACGGATACACGGCGAACGCCGGCACGATCGGCGCGTACGCTCTCGTCTTCACCGTGACCGACGCAAGCGGGAACGCGACCGACCGGACCGTGACCGTCCAGGTCGTCGACGAAGCCGACCCGATTTTCTCGGGACCGGCCAGCTACACGATCGGCTACGACGTGAACCTCTCCGTTTCCGACATCCAAGGGGCGCTCTCCGCGATGGACGACTATGATCTCGACCTGACCGCGGCGATCACCTTGAAGACCGACGGATACTCCGCCCATCTCAAACAAATCGGAACATATGAGGTCGTATTCGAGGCCGTCGACTCGAGCGGGAACGCAACCCAGTACAATGTCATCGTCCATATCGTCGACGGAATCGGGCCCATCGTCTACATCGACGCCTCGATCGTGCGTGTCTATAGCGGCGACATATTATCGCTTGAGGATTTCACCACCCTGCTGGTCCGCGCCGGCGAAATGTCCGCCGCGCCGGAATTCCGGGTCACGGTCCGGTTCGATTCGTACACCGCCCACGCCGCCGAGCCCGGCGTCTACCATCTCGCGCTTGAGATCGAGCGACCCGATGGAGCGGTCGTCCTGAAAACGTTCCAGGTGGTCGTGTCGGAAGACCGCTCCATCATCGTCCCCGGACCGGGTGAAAACCCGGCGGAGAACCGCATCGGGATCAGCGATGTGGTGACCTGGATCACCGGCGGATTGTGCGCCGTACTGCTTGCTGCGACGAACATTATTTGGTGGTTCAAAGTGAAAAGAAGGTAAGCGTTTTATCGTGAAAGAAAGCGTTTTAGGACGCTTTTTTTTATGGCGAAATATGCTATAATCTGTGTGCCAACAAGAATACCAGGAAAGGAGCGTATGAAACATGGGCACGAAAGTCCTCATCACCAAGGAACGACTTGCCAAATTGTATGCAGCGATGGAAAGAAACAAACTCAAACCGGGTCCATTGATGCCTACCCTTCAGGAAGCGCAGTCGATTTTCGGCTGCGTCCCGATCGAGATTCAAAAGATCATCGGCAAGGAATTGCACGAAAGCGTCGCCAAGATCAACGGCGTCGTCACGTTCTACAGCATGTTCTCCATCGAACCCAAAGGCGAAAACATCATCAGCGTCTGCCTTGGGACGGCATGCTACGTGCGCGGTTCGCAAGGCGTCCTCGACGCCTTCGCGGACGATCTGAAGCTGAAAGCCGGCGAGACGTCGGCGGACGGCAAGTTCACCCTGCAGGCAACCCGCTGCATCGGCGCCTGCGGCCTCGCACCGACCTTCACGGTCAACGAGACGGTCTACGGCAACACGACGGTTCAGAAAGCCAGAGAAGTTCTGGCCGGGATCAGGTAACCCTATGACCCTGGGACAAATCATCGAAAAGTACAAATGCAACGTCTATTCCCGGACCCCCTTCAATACGGGGAAGGAGATCCGGTATGCGTTCTGTTCCGACCTCATGAGCGACGCGCTCATGATCATGAGCACGGTCCGCGAATCCGGCATCCTCGAGGATTCCGTCCTGATCACCGGGCTCGCCACGAACCAATCGATCCGCACCGCCGAAATGCTCGACGTCCAGATCGTCTGCCTGGTCCGCGGGAAAATCCCCGCGCAGCAGGTGATCGATCTCGCCGATGAATCCGGAATCACCCTGATCGGCACGGAACTCACGATGTTCAACCTGAGCGGCAGGTTGTATCAGGAAGGCATCGTCGGCATCGCCTCGAAGAAATGATCGCCGTCGATAAGCGGTACGACATCATCCCGAACGACTTCAATTTCGCCGGCCGGGCCTCTTCCGACATCAAAAGGACTTTGAAAAGCATGCATTTCTCCCGCGAGTTCATCAAGCGGGTCTCCGTCGCAGCCTATGAGGCGGAAATCAACATCGTGATCCATTCGCGCGGCGGGAAGGCCGCGTTCAAGATTTGCGAGGACGCGCTCTACCTCGAATTCGTCGACATCGGTCCCGGCATCCCCGACATCCAGCTCGCGCTGACGCCGGGCTACTCGACGGCTTCCGAAGAATCGCGGCTGAACGGATTCGGCGCCGGAATGGGATTTTCCAACATCCTCAAGTCGGTCGACAAGATGGATATCCTGTCCGATCCGAACGGTACCGTCTTGAAACTGAAATTCAACATCACGGAGGCGGACCGGGATGAAAATCGCTAGCATCCTGCAAGGCGATTACCGGCTCGTCACGCACGCCGGAAGCGAGCAAGCCGACTATCTCGGCGTCTATGCGGGCGACCTGCTGAGCGTCGTGATGAAGAGCGCCCAGCCCCAAAACGTCCTCGTCACCGTCATGGCCAACATGAACGCCGTGGCCGTCGCCAGCCTCATCGACCTTTCCGCGATCATCTTCTGCGAGGGCTGCCGCGCCACCCCCGAGATGGTCTCGCGGGCGGACCGGGAAGGCATCGCCTTGCTTGAAACGTCGTACAAGGCGGTCGACGTCATCGTCGATTTCACGCGACGCGGACTCTTATGAACTACCATTACGACCTGCACGTCCACTCGGTGCTCTCGCCCTGCGCGGACGTCCTCATGACCCCGAACAACCTGTTCAACATGGCGACCCTCAAGCGGCTCGACATCCTGTCGGTCACCGACCACAACAGTTTGAAACAGCTGCCCGTGCTCGAACGCATCGCCCAAAGCTACGCGCTCCTGTTCGTCCCCGGCGTCGAAGTGACGATCCAAGACGGCAGCCACATCCTCTGTTATTTTCGGCATTCCGACGAAGCGATGGCTTTCGATCGGGAACTCGAAGCGCTCATCGACAAAACCCCCGAAGGCCCGGTTCGAAACGGCGAACCGGTCTTGACGGACGATGAGGACCAGACCGTCGCGGTGCTTCCGTACAAGCTCCATCAGAATCTGCCGATCGGCCTTCCCGAGCTGTGCGGGCTGCTCGACCGGTATGATCATCTGCGTTTCTTCGCGCATGTCGACCGCCCGGCCAACTCCGGCATCGGGTTGATCGGGACGATGCCGATGGACGGCATCGAACTCTCTATTCACGCCCATCCCGGATTTTTGAAAGAACACGGGTTGGCGGGAGTCATGGCGCTCCGAAACTCGGACGCGCACGACCTGGCGGCCATCGCCGAACATCGAGACGACAACGTCATCGACCTGCCTGAATTGACCATCGACGCCCTCTTCCGGAGGCTTCGCCATGGATGACCTGTCGCTCTTCGTGCTCGACATCGTCCAAAACTCGATCGCCGCGCAGGCGGCCGACATCGGCGTCGTGATCCGCGAGGATTCCGCGACCGACACGCTAGTCCTCAGCGTCATCGACGACGGCAAGGGCATGGATGAAACGACCCTCCGAAACGCCGTCGATCCGTTCTTCACCACCAAGACGACCCGCAAGGTCGGACTGGGCTTGCCGTTCCTCAAGATGGCGGCCGAACTTGCGGACGGATCCTTCCGGATCACGTCGGAGCCGGGGATCGGCACCGTCGTCGAAGCCAGCTTTCATCGAAGTCACGTCAACACGCCCCCCCTCGGGGACATGGCGGAATCGATCTACACGATCTGCCTGCATCAAGACATCAAGGAATTCCGATATGCGCACCTCTGCGACGGCCGGCACTTCCGCTTTTCGCTCGGAGAAATCAGAACCATCATGGACGGGGTCCCGCTCACCGCTCCCCAGATCGGCGCCTATTTGAAATCATATATCACGCAACATATTACAACTACGCGAGGAGAATGATTATGAAATCGTTGGAAGATCTGAAAAAGCTCCGCGATCAATCCCTCAAGAACATGCAGATGCGCTACCAAGTCGGCGGCACGCGCATCCAGGTCGGGATGGGCACCTGCGGCATCGCCGCGGGCGCGCGTCCGGTCCTCAACAAGTTCGTCGAGGAAATCAACGAGCATGAACTGAAGAACATCGTCATCACGCAGGTCGGCTGCATGGGCGAATGCGCGTTCGAACCGATCGTCGAGATCGTCGATCAGGACGGCACGTCGTCGATCTATTGCAAGGTCACCGAACGCATGGTGAATGAAATCGTCGAAGAACACCTCGTCAACCACAAGCGGCTCGACCGCTACCTGTTGTCGAGCGTGAAACGGTAGGGACCTGCCATGCTCGAAAGAATGCAGATCCTGATGTGCGGGGGCACCGGCTGCCTCAGCTCCCATTCCAAGGAAATCCGCACCGAGTTCGACAAGGCCCTGTCGGAGATGGGACTTCGCGACGAAGTCCAGCTCGTCATGACCGGCTGCTTCGGACTCTGCGAGAAGGGACCGGTCGTCATCGTCTATCCGGACGAGACGTTCTATTCCCACGTGACCGTCGCCGACATTCATGAGATCTGCGAGGAGCACGTCCTCAAGGGACGCCCCGTCGAACGCCTGATCGTCAAGGACCCGGTCGACAAGCAGAAGGTCAAGAACTTCGGCGAACTGAAGTTCTACGCCAAGCAGAAGCGCATCGCGCTCCGCAACTGCGGCAACATCAACCCGCTCGACATCAACGAATACATCGCCAAGGACGGCTACCTCGCCCTCGGCAAGTGCCTGACCGAGCTGAAACCGCTCGAAGTCATCGACTGGATGAAACGCTCCGGCCTCCGCGGCCGCGGCGGCGGCGGTTTCCCGACCGGTCAGAAATGGGAATTCGCCTCCAAGTCCAACGACCCGGTCAAGTACGTCATCTGCAACGCCGACGAAGGCGACCCGGGCGCCTTCATGGACCGCGCCGTGCTCGAAGGCGACCCGCACTCGGTCCTCGAGGCGATGGCGATCTGCGGCTACGCGATCGGAGCCCACCAGGGCTACATCTACTGCCGCGCCGAATATCCGGTCGCGGTCGAACGCCTCAACCACGCGATCGGACAGGCGCGCGAATACAGCCTGCTCGGCAAGAACATCTTCAATTCCGGCTTCGATTTCGACATCGAGGTCCGTCTCGGCGCCGGCGCGTTCGTCTGCGGCGAGGAGACCGCGCTCATGGCGTCGATCGAAGGCTTCCGCGGCATGCCCCGCCTCAAACCGCCGTTCCCGGCCGTCAAGGGTCTCTGGGGCCATCCCACCAACGTCAACAACGTCGAAACGTTCGCCAACGTCCCGGTCGTCTACCTCAAGGGTCCGGACTGGTTCAAGGCGATCGGCACCGCCAAATCCTCCGGCACGAAGGTCTTCGCGCTCGGCGGCAAGATCGCCAACACCGGCCTCTTGGAAGTCCCGATGGGAACGACGCTCCGCGAGGTCATCTTCGACATCGGCGGCGGCATCCCCAACAAGCGTAAGTTCAAAGCGGTCCAGACCGGGGGTCCCTCGGGCGGATGCATCACCGAGAAGTCGCTTGACACCCCGATCGACTTCGACAACCTGATCGCGCTCGGCTCGATGATGGGCTCCGGCGGCATGATCGTCATGGACGAGGACAACTGCATGGTCGACGTCGCCCGCTTCTATCTCGACTTCACCGTCGACGAGTCGTGCGGGAAATGCACGCCGTGCCGCGAAGGCACGCGCCGCATGCTCGACATCCTGAACAAGATCTGCCGCGGCGACGGCACGCTCGAGGATCTCGACACGCTCGAGTCGCTTGGCAACATGGTCAAGGACACCTCCCTCTGCGGACTCGGACAAACCGCCCCGAACCCGGTCTTGTCCACGCTCAAGCACTTCCGCGAGGAATACGTCGCCCATGTCGTGGACAAGATCTGTCCCGCCGGCGTGTGCCCGAACCTCACCAACTTCGTCATCACCGACAAGTGCATCGGCTGCACCAAATGCATGAAGAACTGCCCGGTCGGCGCGATCTCCGGCACGGTCAAGCAGAAACACAAGATCGATCTCGACAAGTGCATCCGCTGCGGCGCCTGCAAGAAGGCATGCCCGGTCAACGCCATCTCGAGCAAACCGGAAGACTGGAGGGCGATTGTCCGTGGATAAACTCGTCAACGTCACGATCGACAAGATCCAGATCGCCGTCCCCGAATCCTATTCCGTCCTCAAGGCCGCCGAGGCGGCCGGCGTCGCGGTTCCCCGCCTGTGCTTCCTCGAGGGCATCCACGAAGAGGGCAACTGCCGCGTCTGCGTCGTCAAGATCGAAGGCCAGAAGGGCCTCAAGCCGGCTTGCCGCACGACCGTATCCGAAGGCATGTCCGTCAAGACCAATACCAAGGAAGTCTACGACGCCGTCTCAAGCAACCTCGAACTGCTCGCCGGCAACCACAAGTTCGAATGCTGGAAGTGCTCGCGCGAAACGAGCTGCGAATTCCTCGACCTGCTCCGCCGGTTCTCCGTCGACAACAACTATTCCAACGAGGAAGTCTTCAAGCACAAGGACCGCAAGCTGAACGAATCGTCCGGCGCGATGGTCATCGACTCCTCCAAGTGCGTCCTCTGCGGCCGCTGCGTCTCCGCCTGCGAGAAGTACACCGGCCTCGGCATCCTCAACTTCAACCGCCGCGGTTCGAAGACCTACGTCGGTCCCGCCCTCTTCACCAACCTCGAAGATGCCGGCTGCATCTATTGCGGCAAGTGCATCCAGGCCTGTCCGACCGGCGCGATCCGCGAGAAGGACGACATCAAGGCGCTTGAGCGCGCCCTCCGCGACCCGTCCAAGACGGTCGTCGCCCAGGTCGCTCCCGCCGTGCGCGCCGCGCTCGGCGAAGAGTTCGGGTACAAGCCCGGAACGAACGTCGAAGGACAGCTGTTCGCCGCCCTCCGCGCCCTCGGCATCAAGGAAGTCATCGACACCAACTTCTCGGCCGACCTGACGATCATGGAAGAAGGCACGGAGTTCATCAACCGCGTCAAGAACGGCGGCGTCCTCCCGCTCTTCACCTCCTGCTCGCCGGGCTGGATCAACTACCTCGAACAATACTATCCGGAGTACATCCCGAACCTCTCGAGCTGCAAATCGCCCCAGCAGATGGCCGGCGCCCTGATCAAGACGTATTACGCCGACAAGCTCGGCCTCGACCCGAAGAACATCGTCTCGGTCTCGATCATGCCCTGCGTCGCCAAGAAGGCCGAAGCGAAGCGTCCCGACATGGGCCGCGACGGCTACCGCGACGTCGACATCGTCCTCACGACGCGCGAGATCGCCCGCCTGATCCGCCACAGAGGCATCAAGTTCCAGGAACTCGATCCGATCAAGCCGTATGGGGACCTCGCCAAATACACCGGCGCCGCCTCGATCTTCGGCGCCACCGGCGGCGTCATGGAAGCCGCCCTCCGCACCGTCACGGAAATCCTCGAAGGCCATTCCACGCCGGTCGAATTCACCGACGTCCGCGGCCTCCGGGACATCAAGGAAGCGACCTACAAGGTCGCCGGCATCGACGTCAACGTCGCCGTCGTGCACGGCGGCAAGGCGATCGGGCAGTTCCTCGAAATGATGAAGACTTCCGGCAAGCAATACCATTTCGTCGAATTCATGGGCTGCACCGGCGGCTGCATCAACGGCGGCGGCCAGCCGATCATCACCGCCCCGAACCAGGGCAAGTTCGACATCCGCGAACGCCGTACGAAGGTCCTCTATGCGATCGACCAGGGATCGGCCTTCCGCAAGTCGCACGAGAACGAAGCGGTCAAGAAAGTCTATGCCGACTTCCTGGGCGAACCCGCCTCGCACCTCTCCCACGAACTGCTCCACACGCATTACAAGAAACGCGACGCCTATTCCAAATAGTCCGCATGTCAAACGGCGATTCCCGACGGGGAGTCGCCGTTTTCTTTTTTAGGTTCATCATCCGTTCATAATCGTTTGGTATGATGGCGGTGAGGTGAATGACAAATGAAAAAGCAAACGAATTGGATTTGGCTTCTGGTCGGTCTCGGCATCCTCGCGGCCGCGGTCCGGGTCGCATTTTACTTTCTGTCCGACGACATCCCCGGCGGGTCCTGGCAGGGATACATGCCGATGGGGGGCGCGTGGGCGATGCCCCTCGGCATGCTCGGGATGGGCGCGTTCTGGATCTTCGTCGTCTTTCTCGTGTTTCGGGCGTTCTCGGTCAGGGGTTGCGGGACGCATCACGACGCGGCTTCGAACCGCCTGAAGGAACGGCTGGCGAACGGGGACATCACGATCGAAGAGTACGAAACGCTTCGCAAGAAACTCGAGGAGGATCACTGAAATGAAGAAAATCGTCATGATATTCGCCATCGCAATCGTTCTGACCGCGGCCGGCGGATGGATCTACAAGACCGTCTCGGCCGAAGAGGCCACCGTCACCACGACCACCGCGACCACCGCGACGTACCCGTACGGCCCGATGATGGGCCGGGGCGGCTCTAGGTTCCGCGGCGGCTGCGGCGGGTACGCGATCTCCACGACCGCACCGACGTACGAATGGCTGTATCTCCATCTCGACGCCGATGAGAAGACGCTCGTCGACGCCTATCACGCCGACTTGCTCGCGACCTACGACTTCACCGTCATGGACGCCGAAGCCCGCCTGGCGGCACTCGACGAGATCCGTGCGGCGCTTGCCGACTACATCGTCGACGCGGCGTTCGTCACCGGAGTGAACCCATGAAGAAGGCGTGGATCGTCGTCGCCGCCGTCGCCCTGCTTGCGGGCGCCGCGGCGATTTTCCTGTTTGCGGATCACTCCGACGTCCTTGACGCATTCGGCATCACGGATCCGAATGTCCCGTCGATCATCGCCGCCTTGGAAGCGGGAACGGAAGACAAGAAGCGCTTCAATGCAAGCATCGATGACACCGCGCTCAGGCTGACCGCCGACGGCAAGACGGAAACGCTCGCGCTTCCGGAAGGTCTGTTCTACCTGTCGATCGCGCCGTATCTGACCACGACCCATGAGTGCTTCACGCACAATCTCGTCTCCTGCCGCGGCGAACTGGCGAACGAAAGATTCTCCATCACCGTCCGCGACGCCGATGGGGCCGTCGTGCTGGAAGGCGATTACCTGTCCGGGGCGAACGGATTCGTCGGGCTTTGGCTGCCGGCCGGCATCGAAGGAACCGTCACGGTCGGATACCAGGACCGCATCGCGACGGGGGCGTTTTCGACCCGGCCCGCCGCGGCGACCTGCATGACGACGCTTTTCCTGTCATGAAAGGCGAACCGATCCGGGCGATCCTCCGACTGCACGACATCCGCTGCGCAGGGTGTCTGAACACGATCGAATCCGCCCTGCGTCGTCACGGCGCCGAATCCGTCCGAATCGATCTTGCCTCGCATATCGCCGAAATCACCTATCGCGGTTTGACTTCCGACGCGGATTCCTATGGCGCCGCCGTCCGCGCCGCGGGATACCGCGCAACCTTCCTCGGCGTCGTTTCGCAAAGTCCGGGATCGGACGGGACGGAATGGACGAAACCCGCCGACGGGTCTTCCTGCGGCCATAATGCGGAATGAAGCGTATAATGTAAGTATAGGGAGGTGAGGCCGATGCGGCTCATCGTCATCGAAGACCATCGCAAGATCAACGATCTGCTCGCGCGGTTCGCCCGTCAGGACGGACATGAGGTCCTGCAGGCTTTTTCGGCCGAGGAAGGACTCGCGCTTCTGGCCGTCAACCCCGTCGACGCGATCATCACCGACCTGATGCTTCCCGACCTGCAGGGGGAAGCGCTGATCGCGAAGATTCGCGCGGGAAGCGACGTCTACATCATGGTCATCTCGGCGAAGATCGATGTCCGGGATCGCATCGACGTGCTGTCCCTCGGGGCGGACGATTACCTGACCAAGCCCTTCAGCATCGACGAGGTGATGGTCAAGCTGAAGAACCTCGAAAAACGCATCGTCACGCGCGAGCCGGTGATCCGGTCGTTCGTCGGCGGTGCGTTGAAGATCATCCCGTTCCGCCGGGAAGTCCGGCTTGACGGCGAAATCGTCGATTTGACCGCCTATGAATACGACGTGCTCTGGCAACTCGCCAGGCATCCGAAACGCATCTTCACGCGCGACGAAATCCTGGCGGCGTGTTCGGGCGAAAGCGAGGCGTTCGACCGCGTGGTCGACGCCCACGTGAAAAACATCCGAAAGAAGTTGAACGATTCGGCCAACGAACCGCGTTTCATCCGGACCCATTACGGGGTCGGCTACCAGTTCGCGGGTGATTCCGATGATTAGCTTCAAGACCTTCTTCCGCGCCAGGATGGCACGCACCTTCACCGTCCTGTTCGCCGTCATGCTGCTGTTGGCGAACCTGACGGTCTATCTCGCCTCGAGCGTCCAGTACGCCCGGCAGACCGAGCGGCAGGAAGCCTCCTTCGTCGTCATGCTCGAACACATGATCGTGTGGGAGGACGATGCGACCATCACCGCTTTTCTGGAACACTACGGACACACCCACAACGTCGACCTTTCCTATGCGGATGCCGACGGCATCGTCCGGTTTCAAACCGCATCCGCGCCGGATGGCGCCGAACCGATCGAACTCGAATCGCTCGACGGCGAACCGCTCGGCACCGTGTCGATCGGATATCGTCAGTCGTACTATGGCTCCGATCTGATCTACGGACTCGCTTTCGTGAACGGGGTCTCGGCGCTTCTCTTCATCATCGCGATGCTGATCCTGAGACGCATCCTCAACCGCCAGTACGGGCTTTTGTATGAAGATCTGGAACGCATCGGTCAAACCGATGCCACCTTCCGTTTCGCGGACATGGCGGCGATCAACGAACGATATACCGCCGCCCTCAAGGCGGAAGCCGAACTCAAGACGATCCAGGCGCATTACGTCAGAATCCTCGCGCACGACGTCAAGACCCCCTTGACCGTCATCAAGGTCTATCTGGAGGGCGTCAAGACGGGAAGGCTCCCCTTCGACGCCGAGATCAACGACGAGCTGCTCGCGCAGGTCGCCGAGATCGAGGGGATGATCCCGCAGTTCATCGAACAGGACCTGCGCCAGGTGGCGATCCGTCAAAACGTCGCGCCGCTGATCAACGCGCATCTTGCCAGACTGAGCGAGGTCTTCCTGACCAAGAAGATCCGCGTCGACCTCCGCGTCGAGGATCTGGAACTCACGGTCGCCTCCGTCGACATGATCCGCATCCTCGAACATCTCGTCTTCAATTCGTTCTACTACAGCGCTCCAGGGGGGACGATCACCGTCACGCTCGACGCCGTCCTCAAGCGGCTGATCGTCGAAGATACCGGGATCGGGATGAGCGAAGAAACGATCTCCCGCATCCGCGCCGGCGCCTATCGAGGCGAAAACGCCACGGCCTACAATCAGAAGGGCAGCGGCGTCGGCTTCCAGATCGTCTTCGAAATCACCGCCCGGATCGGAGCGGACATCGAGATCGCGAGCACCCCGGGGACCGGCACGAAAGTCACCGTCTGGTTCGATCGGCACAGATGAGCCAACCAAGCAAAAGAGCACTCCGAGAAGTGCTCTTTTTTGCGTTAATCAACCACTACAACAAGGTGATTTCGGTTCTTGAGTAATCGATCAACCCGTCTTGCTTCATCCGCGCCAGTTCGCGCGAAAGCGACGGCCGCTCGACTCCGAGGATCTCCGCCAGACGTTCCTTCGTTCCGGGGATCGGAACCGAACCAAAACGGGCATCTCCCAGTCCCAGCCGGATCCAAAAGAGGATCCGCGAACGAAGGTCCGACAACGACAGCAGCTTGACCTGCTGCTTGACGTCGAAGGTCTTCCTTGCCAACGCCGTAAGATAGGTTTTGAGGAGTTCCGGGTTGTTGCATAGCAGTCGGAGAAAATCGTCCCTGCCGATCCAGGAGACGACCGCGTCGGTGGCGGCGACGACGTTGCCGAGATAACGCCGTTCGCCGGCAAACGTCAAAACGTCGCCGAAGAACATCTCCGGTCCTACCGTCTGGATCTGCCACGACCGACCGTCGGGAGTCACGGAACGGATGTCGATGGAACCTTCGGAGACAAATCCGATTTCGTCGCACGCCTCGCCTTGCAAGAACAGGATCGATCCCTTGCGGACGCACACGGTCCTTCCGCCGAACGCGGTGAAAAGTTCGACGTCGATTCTTGTTTCTTCCATATATGCCCCTTGATTGTAACATATGTTACATACTTTCATTGTAACTCCGTCTATAATGAATGTAAAGAAGAACCGCAGGCGGCGCGTGCCGCGGAAAGCGTGACATGATGAAAAGATTCTTGACTTCCATCTTGGCGGGAATGCTCGCCTTCGTCGCGACCGCATGCGTCGAACCCGAGGGGCTCTCCTTCATGGTCCCCTCCGGCTCACCCGCCCTCGCGCAAATCTATCTCCAGGCGGAAGGATACCATGACGTCGACATCGTCAACGGCGCCGATCCGCTCATCGCGGCGTTCGGCTCCGGCAGCCACGACGTCATCTTCGCGCCGACCAACCTCGGCGCCAAGCTGATCGCGTCGGGATGCGGCTATCTATATGCCGGCGCGGTGGTCTGGGGAAACTATTATCTCGTCTCGACCGGCAAGGCGGCGTTCGACATCGCCTCCCTCGATGGCGCGGGGATCGTCGCGTTCGGTCAAAACCAGACGTCCGACATCGTCCTCCGCCATATCTTGGAAAGCAACGGGATCACCGCGACGATCACCTATGTCGACGCCGTCGCCACCGCCGCGGCGATGTTCGCGGCCGATCCGACGCTGATCGTTCTCACCGCGGAACCGTCGCTCTCGGCGATCCGGGCGTCCGTCGCGGGGGTTCAGACCATCGATTTACAGACGGCATATGCCGCTCTGCACGGTTCGGCATCCTACCCGCAGGCGGGAATCTTCATCAAGTTCGGGCTGGCGGAATCCCGCGTCGAGCGCTTTCTGTCCGACCTGTCCGCCTCCGTCGAGGCGGTGAACGACGATCCCGCCGCGGCGGCATCGGAAGCACTCACCCTCGAGTTTGGGTTCAGCGAAGCCGTGATGACCGCGGCGATTCCGGGCAGCCATCTGCAGTTCGTCTCTGCGGCCGCGTCCAGAGCGTCGCTCGAGGCCTATTTCACGATCATCCTCGCGATGAATCCGGCGCTCATCGGCGGCGCGCTACCGGAGGAGGGGTTCTATTATGCTCCCTGATCCTGCAACGCCGAAAAACCGGCTGGTTTCGCTTTCCGGCGTATTCGCGGTCTTCCTCGTCTGGATCGCCGCCTCCGCAATCGTCGCCAATCCGATGCTACTCCCCACGCCGTGGAAGACGGCGGAGGCGTTCTATGGCATCATCACAGGACATTCCTCGCTCTATGCGATCGGTGCGACGACGCTGCGCCTCGTCATGGCGATGGGGGCCGCGACGATCCTCGGACTCTCCGCCGGGATCGCGGCCGGCCTCGTTCCCAACGTCTATCGTTTCCTGCGTCCGGTCGTGACGGTGCTCAGGACCGTCCCGGTGATATCGATCGTCGTGATCGTGCTGATCGTCTTCGGGTTTTCTTCGACACCCTACGTGATCACTTTCCTGATGGTGTTCCCGATCCTGTTCCAGGCGTCCGCCGACGGTATCCGCCGCATCGATCCCGAACTCGTCGAGGTGTTCAAACTCGAGGACGGTACGCTTTGGGGCGGACTCCGGCACTGTTATCTGCCGCTCCTTTCCGCCGACATCCGTACCGCGCTGTTGCAGGCGGCGGGACTCGGCGTCAAGGTGCTCGTGATGGCGGAGTACCTTGCCCAGACGCCGCATTCGGTCGGGAACGCCCTGTACCTTGCGAAGGTCGAACTCGATTTCGGCGCCGTGTTCGCATGGACCGCACTATTGGTCCTGATGGCGGCGCTGATCGAAATCGGCGTCCACCTTCGGTCCGACCGCGGATCGCAGGGCGCCGTCGCGACAACCCGCCGCCGGAACGAAACGGATTGAACCGCGGAATCGGACCGTTTCGATCGTCCCAACCGCTTTTCATGAAGACCTCTCATCAACGGGTGATGGCCCGCCATCGCCTTTGACACGCCTCCGCAAGCACGCAAATATGTGTCGGTATCTTGTAAAATGCGCGCATATAGAGTAGAATGAATTAAAGTCGTTCGAAAAAGGGGGGAGCCGGGATGAGAAACAACATCGTACGCAACGTCGTGTTGCAAAAAGGCGAGACCGTCCAGAAGGATTTCAAGAACCTGAAGGCGATCGGGACGTACTGTGCCATGATGCTGACGACGAAACGTCTGATCGTCTACACGTTCGGCCCCGACATGGAGCGCGGCAAGCGGATCCGCCGTCGCAAGATGGACGAGATCGAACTGCGCTCGATCCACCGCTTCGAGTATTACCTCGACTATCACCGCGTCAACGCCTTTGTCCGCATCCTCGGCCTGATTTTCTTCATCGCGGGCGCCGGCGCCGGCTATCTCAACTACACCCAGGCGCTCGCAACGTATCTGCCGATCGTCGGAACCCTGCCGTATTGGTATTATGCCTTCGGCGCGGCGGCCTTCCTGGTAATCATCGGCTTGACGATGATGTTCGGGAACAAGAAGTATCTGGTGTTGAAGGTCAAATCCGGGCTCGACGACAAACTGTCGCTCCGCTTCACCCCGGAGAAACAGAATGAGGAAGCGCTCCGCTTCATCGCCGGCAAGATCCACATCGACTGAACGAACCCATGACTCCGCGAAGGCATTTCGCGGAGTTTTTGTTTGCAATCTCGCCGTTGACGTTTACACCCGGGGTCATTCTGTTATAATCAAACTAGCGAACGCAAGCGAAAGAAGGCGCGAGGATGAAAAAAACGATGGGATTGATTCTGATGTGTTTCTGGGCGCTTACGGCGGTCGGATGCGCGGCCGATGCGACCACGACCGCCACGACGTCGGAAACCGACCCCATCGTCGGCGTCTGGATCATTCCGGTCGGCGCGTCGATTCCACCCTATTTCACCAACTTCAACGATCCATGGGCGCTCAAGTTCTATCTCGAAGGCGGTCTCACGGACGCCGTTTTGACATCCGCCGACGATATGCCTTTCTTCGATGTATCACTGTCGGAAAGGACATTCGACGGCGGAGGTGTAGACCCGATATCCGGCTACGCGCTGAGGGGATCGCTCGGCATCCAGGCGGAAGGGACGACGTTCGGCTTCGCGTATATCTATCGGAATGACGCGAACCTCTTGTATGCGGGGGAACAGCACGGCTATTACTTCACCGCCGGAGCGACCGAGACGACGATATCCGTCGTGCAGATCATCGAAGCGTGGGCGATCGAGATCGAATTCCGATTCATCGCCATCCCTTCGATCGAGACCGCGACCGTCATGCAGTTCAACGCGATTCACGAACTGATCGAAACGACCACCATCATGTTGACCACCATCGGACCTTGGGTGATCGATGCCGCCGCGGATGCCGCGTATGCCGTCATCGAAGAGACGCTCACGGGCGGGGAGGTTCATCGGTCCATCTTCTCACGCGTCAGCGGGCAGACGTCGACGCACGCCATTTTCCGCTACCAACCCTACGGCTATGCCATGTTCCGCACATGCGATATCGTTTGGGGCGAATGACCCGCACGACGCCCGAACGCGTCGCGCTTTGATGTTTTTCGGCCGGTCCCAAATAGTATGGAAGCGCATTCCCAATCGTGATATAATAGGATTAACACGCCGGAAAATCCGTTTCCGGCAAAATGAAGACTCGGGAGACTTGATATGAAGCTCAACTACAAGAAAGTATTCTTCGTCGGCGTCGCGTTCTTCCTCATTTCGATGTTCTGGCAGACCTACGACTCCGTCATCACCAAGATCCTCATCGACAAGTTCGGACTGTCCCAGACATGGTCCGGCGTCATCATGGCCCTCGACAACGTCCTCGCCCTGTTCCTCCTGCCGCTGTTCGGCGGACTGTCGGACAAGACGAAGACGAAGGCCGGCCGCCGCACGCCGTACATCTTCTTCGGCACGATCGTCGCCGCCTTCGCGTTCGTCGCGCT
>CAIMSF010000118.1 GCA_903844055.1 uncultured bacterium | reverse complement strand
TTCCGGAAAATATTGTATAATATGAAATGCTATGCCAGTGTGGTGAAATCGGTAGACACGATGGACTCAAAATCCATTGCCGTTAAAAGCGTGCCGGTTCAAGTCCGGCCACTGGTACCAGGGCCTTTCGGCGACGTCGACGACGTCGCCTTTTGTTTCGGAAGCGGTTCACATTTCGCGCAGGATGCGATACAATACAGGAAAGACGTGTTGACATCATACGCTACAGGAGGATTCCCATGTTCCGACAGCTTTGGCCCGCCCGCAAATGGCTCGTGATTCTTTCCTTCCTGCTCTTCAATGTTTTCATGACGGATGCGGCGCTCGAAAACCGCGTCCGCATCGTTTTCGGCGAAGTCTACGACACCCGCGAGGAAGTCGCCCTTTACCTATTCAACTACGGCGAGTTGCCCCGCAACTTCCTCACCAAGGCCGAGTCGAACGCCGCCTTCATCAGCTATTACGTCGCGATGGACCGCGGACTCAACATCGGCGGCGACACCTTCCGATACGAAGGGGAGATCATCAAGCGGACCGACACGACGACGCTTGGGGAATGCGACCTCTACACCGATCGCGACGCGTTGATCGAAGCCAATGTCCGCGGCACCGAGAGGCTGGTGTATACCGTCGGCGTCAGCCATCGCGAGGTGTTCTATACGGACGACCATTACGCGACCTTCTCGCGCGTGACCCGATGGGGGATCCAGGGGAAGAGCAACGCCGTATGGATCCTGCTCGGCCTCTGCGATGCGGTCATGGCCGTCTATTTCGTCCGCCATGCGCGCCGCGAAGACTTTTCGACGATCGCCATCGACGAACCGACGAAGAACTTGCTGGAATCCGCGCTGACGGTTCTCGCCTTCCCGGCGGTCGCCGCGATCGACGTCGCCCAGTGGATCGCCTCGATGTGCCGCCGAAGCCGTCTGTTCGCGCCTCGATCGACGCACTGAGCCGTCCTCCGCCATGCGCGTCGAGAGGATGTATACTGGAATCGGGCGAGATCATGCTGCCTGACGAATTGCGCATTCGGCTGAAGGGATCCGACCGGGATTTCTTCGAAGGGGCGGATGCCATCTTCCAAAGAAACGGATATGTTCCCAAGCGCTCGAAGACGAAAGACGTCATCTTCGTCTATCGACGCAAGGGCAAAAACGTCGCGAAAGTCGCGATCGATTCGCGCGGAAATACCCGAATGTATTTGAAATACTATGCCATTTCCGATCCGGACGACTATTTTCGCGAACGGATCCGCATCGTCGCGGAAGAATTCGACGATCGCTACACCGGCATGATTCCCGGCGCGATCGAAAACGTCGGTTACTCCTATCGCTATCCGGACGGACGGCAGTTTTTTCTCTTCCATTCGGAAATGATCGACGTCGGGATCCCGGGCGTCACCGAACTCGCCGAAATCGATCGTCTCGTCAGTCGCCAGACCGCCTGGTGGGACGAGGGAAGACTTTAAGCGGACATCCCGAACAAAAAATGACCGGTTGTCGGTGTTGATCCGACAACCGGTCGTTTCATGCTTGAGGCTAGATCAAATCGTCATGAAACGTCCCGAGTCCAAAGAGGGTGGCGAACATCTCATCGAGGGTATCCTTGTCTTCATCGGTCAACGAATCGGGGTCGAGATCTCCGCACGCCCTCGCGCCGGCGATGACGACCAACAGACGATCATCGAACAATTCCTGCCGTTCGTCCCAATAGTCATCGTCGAGCTCGGAACCCGGGAGCACTCCGGCGCGCATGAGGTCGAAGTACGCATCGGATGCCGAATCGAGGAATTCGATCATATCCGGGGTCAGAAGCGCATTGTAGTGATGCGCGAAGTAGACCATGTAGCGGTATCGCCCGTACGAACGGTCCATCCCTTCGATCGCATCGTAATCCGCGCCGTAGAGGTCGGTCCAATAGGCGTCGGCTTCCGCGTAGATCGTCGCGACGCCGCCGTAGACGTCGTTGTCGACGACGTACGCGGCGATCCGCTGGAGCATGGCAACGGCTTCTGTTCCCTCCGCGTCGAGCGCGGTCGCAAACGCGAGCAGGATCGCATCGGCGTCGGCGGCGGTGTCGAAGTTGATGGCGTCCATATCCGCCAGGAACATCGGGAAGACGACCTTCAGCACGTCAATCAAATCAGCCGCCTCATCAACCGAAAGCGATCCGGCGATCTCATCGATCATCGCGAAGAGTTCGGCTTTGTAGGCATAGCTTGCCAGCAGATACGCACGGTCGTATTCGGTTACGGTCTCGAACGTTTCACCGGTCGCATGGTTGTAGAACGTCTCGCCGTCGTAGCCGATGCCGCGGAGGACGGCCTTGAGGTAGATCGCGTTCTCCGCGTGTTCCGCGAAGTACGCCATCAGGCGATCGACGGCCAGCGCTTCGGTATCGCCGATCTTGACGAACAGTTCCGGCGTGATCGCATCATAGAAGACGTTCATCGCGTCGATGTCGCCTTGGGGTGTCCCGGTGTTTTCGAGCATGGCGTTGGCCAGTCCGACCGACTGCCGGAACAGGAGGTATTCCGTGGCGTCGTCCAGCGCGGCATCCGCCGCGGTGATCAGATCGGCATTTTCCGCCTTGAAGGCCAGATAGTCGATCGAAAACGCCCGGATCAGGCGGGACGGGCCGAGGAGGTCGCCTTCCGGAACAGTCAACGTGTGCGGAGCGAGGAGCTCCTCGAACAGCGCTTCGGATGCGAGCACGAAACGAAGCGATAGCTCGAGTTCATAGCGCGCGCGAACCGCGGCCTCGTTGGCGAGCAGTTCGGCGCCCGCAAGGTCGGCGGGATCGGCAAATACGAGCAACATCCGGTAGAGGAGCACGAAGTCGTCGATATCGGGAATCGTGTCAAGCAGGACCTGGACCATCTCGTCCTTGACGAGGAGGAGTTCGGCGATGTCCGCATCCCCCGCTTCCAATAAGGCGATCAGGCCGTCGATCGCACCGCCGTCAAGCCCGCCCAGGACCTCGACGAGATAGTCGACCAGACGGGTGAGCGAGGCGGTGACGAGGTCGGGGTCGGCCGCGATCAACGCTTGCAGATCGAGGAATTCCGCTTTCTGGGTCTGCAGTTCGCGGATGATCTGGTCGTACATGTCGCGATCCGAGGGGTTCCAGGTCCGATCGCGCAAGTCCGTATAGGTTTCGATCATCGCATCGATCGCGGCGAGTTGCGGTTCGAGCAATTGCTCGGGCATGATGTGGACGATTGCGGCGATCAGGGCTTCGCGATGAACGACCGTGGCGGCGAGGACGAGGATCCGGTCGACGGCTTCGGAAAGCGCCGCGACGTCGAGTTGCTCGAATTCATAAGATATCCCCTCGAGCATCGCGTCGAATTCGGCGGCGGGCATCCCGCGCCGAACCAGTTCCGCGGAGAAGCCGGGGATGCCTTCGGGAAAACCGCAGGCGGCGATCGCGGCGTCGATCAGCGCGATCTCCGACACGGCGTCGGGAACAAAGGCGACGCCGACGGAGGGGAGCGAATCAAGCATGCCGACGGGTCCCTTCGCGACCACGGTGTAGATCGTGCGAATGGCAGGAACGCCCACCGCGTCGGAAACCCCGGCGACCGAATGGAGGAGGACGCCGTCGGCGTAGACGTCATAATCCGTGACACCGGCGACCGGCGTCCAAGACAGCGTACCTTCGAGAAGAATGAGGTTGGTCGGGGCGGCGATGCGGTCAGAAACCGCCGGGTCGGGATCGACGGTAGTCACCGGTCCGGTCGGGAGCGTGAACGGCAGCGTCACGCCGAACTGCGAAAGCAGGTTCGACAACAGGTCGCAGCCGATGAGCGAAAACGAGATCAAGGCCATGGATAGCAGGATCAAGACGCGTCGTTTCATGAGAACCTCCGTTGTTTCGCGAGTAGAAATCGTATCATGAATCATATCATTCATTATAGACCATCAGAAACGGAAATACCACAGGAATCAGAAATCATGATTGAAAGATTTTCACCGCTTCTGTCGCACGATACGTCGGGGTGCCGTCGGGCGGGAAGCGTGGTATAATGGAATCGAATACGGAGGTGCACCGCATGAACACCCTAAGCAAATTCCAAAAGCCGTCCGTCGCCCTCACCCGCGTCGGCTTCGGCGCCTGGCAGCTCGCCAATCCCCTGTGGGGGGAAGTCGACGAAGCCGAAGCCATCCGGCTCGTCCGATCCGCCATCGACAAGGGCGTGAACTTCTTCGACACCGCGCCAGGATACGCCGCCGGCGCCTCCGAACGCATCATCGGCAAAGCGATCGGTTCCGATCGCGGCCGCATCGCCGTTTCCTCGAAGTTCGGCCACAACCCCGACGGGACGACCGACTGGCACGT
>CAIMSF010000117.1 GCA_903844055.1 uncultured bacterium | reverse complement strand
CTTGATGCGGACCAGTTCCAACGTCTCGTCCATCCGCGGATCGTACGGATGATCAACGGAACGGAAATAGTCGAGTCCCCGGAACGCGTCGTATTTCCAGCGCGGCGGGTAATGGAATTCCATCATCTCGGGATGGATGATTTCTCCGTTCCGGACGGAGCGGAAGAACCGCTTGCGGAGGATGAATTCCTGCGCCGGCGCAATCGCCGCGGCGATGTCTTCGATCCGATAGGAATACCCGTACCGATGGTAGTCGCGGAATGCCTCGAGGACGGAGATCGTCGTATGGAGCGAGCTGCTTTTGGGACGTTTCGGCGAGTCCCAACCGCAGTTCCAGCCGCCATCGGCCATCGGATGGGCGAGGATGTAGTCGACGATCTCCTCCAGGCGCGGATCGACGATCCCGCCGTAGACGCACAGATCGAGCAGCATCGCCGCCATGCACATGTCGTACTCGCGCTTGCGTCCGTTTTTCTGCCGTCCCTTGTACCACATGCGGTGAAGCAGGTTTTCCACCGAAGCGCGATAGGCCGGATGGTCCCGCCGGATCCCCATGTCCTTGAGTTCGAGGAGCGTATAGTGGTCGGAGATCCACTTCGGCGAGTAAAGACCGGCGCCCCAGCCTGTAACCGCCGGATCGTACAGGTCAAGATAACGGCGCAGCAGACCTTCCTCGCGGGCGGGAACCACCCGGTCGAGGAGGTCGCGGTCGGTCATGTCGGCGATTACCGGATCGCCGTGTTTCAACCAGTCGATGATCTTCATCGGTATCCTCCCTGAATCGTCAGTACCATTATAATGGCATCGACGGTCGGTGTCAACGCGACCCGCGAAGGCGATCGCCGCGAAGCGTTCGGACCGCATCAATTCGAAAAGAGTTCGCCGGTGCGGTGGAATAATCGTCCGAATGGTGGTACGATAGGAATGGACGCGGTCGCATCCGACGGGATGGGACGGGAAGGCAGATAGGATGAAAAAGACTTGGTCAATCATCTTGAATTCGATTCTCTTGTTGTCACTGGGATTACTGATTTTCGTCGTCTTCAGCCACATCCGGCCCATGTTGGCGGAACCCTGGGACAAGGTCGGCCGCATAATCTTGATCGCCGCTTTGGTCCTCGCGGCCGCCTTGACGCGGAAGAAACTCGGTCCGAGTTCCTATACCGACGTCTTCCTTGCATTCGGGGTCGCCGCGATCGTGATGGCCCTCGACTATTACCTCCCGACCAGCCGGATCCTCGGGGAACTCCTGCAGGTTCCGATCGATACGCCGCTCGGCATCGCCCTCGACAAGCTCGACAGCAGCGCCATCATCGTCGCCGGCATCCTCGTGACTTCGCATCTGACGAAGGCCGACCTGTTTCTCAAGGGCGGGAACGTGAAGAAATCCCTGACGATCGGGATCGTCGCCTTCGCCGTCTGCGTGAGCGGCTCCCTCTTCGTCGCCACGCTCTTCGGCGCCCAGAACGTCACCGTCGCGCGAGTCGTCCCCTGGATTCCCTATATCGCCCTCTTCATCGCCGGCAACGCCTTCAATGAGGAACTGCTGTTCCGCGGCCTGTTCCTGAAACCGATCGGATCGCTGACGTCCAAATGGCTCGCCAACGTCATCATCGCGATTCCCTTCGTCCTCCACCATACCGGCGTGACCTACACGACGGACGCCCTCCTCTTCCTCGCGTTTCTATTGCCGCTGTCGCTTGCCTGGGGATTCATCACGCTCAAGACGAAAAGCATCTGGGGATCGGTCCTCTTCCATGCCGGCACCGACATCCCCGTCGTGATCGCGATCTTCGCTTCCCTCGACTGATCCATACCCCATCGAAAAAGCCTGGTTCCGGCAACGGAATCAGGCTTTTTTGAAAGGCATGACGGATCTCAGAGCGCTTCCGCGAGGGCGGCGGGAGCCGCCGAGACGCGGTCGAACTGGCTGTCGTAGAGCGAGGCGTAGAAGCCGTTCTTGTCGAGCAGTTCCTGGTGCGTGCCGATCTCGACGATGTCGCCGTGGTTCATGACGAGGATCTTGTCGGCGTTCTTGATCGTCGAGAGCCGGTGCGCGATGATGAAGCTGGTCCGGTTCTGCATGAGATGGTCCATCGCCTTCTGGATCAGGATCTCCATGCGTGTGTCGACGGAACTCGTCGCCTCGTCGAGGATCAGCATCTTCGGGTTGGCGAGGATCGCGCGGGCGATCGTGAGCAGCTGCTTCTGACCCGAGGAGATGTTGGTGCTCTCCTCGTTCAGGATCGTTTCGTAACCGTCCGGCAGGGTTCGGACATAGTGGTCGATCTGGGCGATCGCGGCGGCTTCCTCGACTTCGGCGTCGGTGGCGTCGAGCTTCCCGTAGCGGATGTTCTCGCGGATCGTCCCGTTGAACAGCCAGGTATCCTGCAGGACCATCCCGAAGAGCGAGCGCAGGTCGTTGCGCTTGAAGGAACGGATGTCCTTGCCGTCGATCAGGATGGCGCCTTCGTTGACGTCGTAGAAGCGCATCAGGAGCTTGACCATCGTCGTCTTGCCGGCGCCGGTCGGGCCGACGATCGCGATCTTCTGTCCGGGCTTGGCCTCGAAGTTGAAGTCGTTGATGACCGTCTTGCCCTCTTCGTAGCCGAAGTGGACGTCCTGGAAACAGACGCGCGAAGCGAGGACGGCCGCATCCGCGGCGTCCGAGGGATCGGCGGTTTCTTCTTTTTCTTCGAGGAGCTTGAAGACGCGTTCGCTCGCGGCGATCGCGGACTGCAGCACGTTCGACTGCGCGGCGATCTGGCCGATCGGCATCGTGAACGAGCGCATGTACTGGATGAACGACTGGAGTTCGCCGATCTTGATCGCGCCGGTTGCGGCGTAGTAGCCGCCGAGGACGGCGACGAGGACGTAGCCGAGGTTGCCCACGAAGTTCATGATCGGCTGCATGATGCCGCTGTAGAACTGGCTCTTCCAGGCGGATCCGTACAGTTTCTTGTTCTGCGTGTCGAACTTATCGATCGCGGCCTGTTCGCCGTTGAACGCCTTGACGATCAGGTGGTTGCCGTACATCTCCTCGACCTGGCCGTTGATCGCGCCGATCGCGGCCTGCTGGGTCTTGAAGTGGCGCTGCGATTTCTTGAGAATCATCCCGATGATGCCGAACGACAAGGGCAGGATCAGCATCGCCACGAGCGCCATCTGCCAGCTGATCGAGAACATCATGTAGCCGACGCCGACGATCATGACGGTGGAAGTGATGAGCTGGGTGATGCCCTGGGTGAGGCTCTGGTTGATCGTGTCGACGTCGTTGGTGACGTGGGAGAGGACCTCGCCGTAGTTGTGGGTGTCGAAGTACTTGATCGGCAGCCGGTCGACCTTCGCCTGGATGTCCTTGCGCATCTCGTAGGTGACGTCGTTGGACACCTTGGTCATGATGAAGCCCTGCGTGTAGTTGAAGAGCGCGCTCATCCCGTACAGGATGAGCATCTCGACGATGATCCAGCCGATCGCCTCGAAGTCGATGTCGCCGGTGCCGCCGATCCGCATCATCAATCCTTCGACGAGCAAGGACGTGGCGTTGCCGAGGATCTTCGGTCCGACGATCGTGAAGACGGTGGAAGCGAGCGCGAAGACGAGCACGAACGCGATCTTGATGCGATAGGGTTTCAGGCGCTTGAGCAGTTTTTTGACGGTTCCCTTGAAGTCCTTGGCCTTCGCGACCGGTCCGCCGGTCATGCCGGGACGGCCGCCGCCGAGCATCGGACGCGGTGCGGGCGCCGTGTTTTGTTGCGTCGTATGATCAGCCATTGACGAGTTCCTCCTTCGCCAGCTGGGATGAGGCGATTTCGTAGTAGATGGGGCAGTTTTCCAGCAATTCCCGATGCGTGCCGCGGCCGACGATCCGGCCCTTCTCGAGCACGATGATCTGGTCGGCGGTCATGATCGTGCCGACGCGCTGGGCGACGATGATTTTCGTCGCCTCGGCGGCGTGCGTCTTCATCGCCTGCCGCAGTTTCTGGTCGGTGCGGAAGTCGAGCGCCGAGAAGCTGTCGTCGAAGATCAGGATCGGCGCCTTCTTGGCGAGCGCGCGGGCGATCGACAGGCGCTGTTTCTGTCCTCCCGAGACATTCGACCCGCCTTGCGCGATCGGGGCGTCGTAGCGTTCCGGGAGCGCTTCGATGAACTCGGTCGCCTGGGCGACGGAAGCGGCTTCGCGGATCTCCGCGTCGGTGGCGGAGGGCTTGCCGTACCGGAGGTTGGAGGCGACCGTGCCGGAAAGGATCATGCCCTTCTGCGGGACGTAGCCGATGGCTTCGTGAAGGTCGTGCTGCGACATCGAGCGGATGTCGACGTCATCGATCGTGATCGACCCTTCGGTGACGTCGTAGAAGCGGGGAATCAGGTTGATGAGCGTGCTCTTGCCGGATCCGGTCGACCCGATGATGGCGGTCGTCTCGCCCGGACGCGCCTCGAAGGTGATGTCCTCGAGGACCTTTTCGTTGGCCTTTCCGAACCGGAAGGCGACGTGGTCGAAGCGGACCAGGCCGCGGATCGGACCGCTCTGTTTCACGGGATGGTCGGGATCGACGATCTGCGGTTTCTTGTCGAGGATCTCGGCGACGCGGACGGCGGAGACCTCCGCGCGGGGGAAGAAGATGAACATCATCGCGATCATCAGGAAGGACATGATGACCTGCATCGCGTAGTTCATGAAGGCGAGCATGTCGCCGACCTGAAGCGTCGAGGCCGCGACCTGGTTCGACCCGAACCAGATGATCGCGACCATCGTGACATTCATGATGAACATCATCATCGGGAACATCACGGCGATCACGCGGTTGACGAAGAGCAGCGTCTTGGAAAGGTCGTGGTTGGCGCCTTCGAACTTCTGCGACTCGGATTCCTGGTTTCCGAAGGCGCGGATCACCATGAGGCCGGTGAGTTCCTGCCGCGTGACGAGGTTGAGGCGGTCGATCAGCTTCTGCGTCAGCTTGAACTTGGGGATGGCGAGCCCGAAGATGACGCCGATCAGCACGAAGAGGGCGAGGACGGCGGCGGCGATGATCCAGGTCATCGAAACGTTGGTCCTGAGGATCATCAGGATGCCGCCGACGGCGATGATCGGCGAGTAGAAGAGCATCCGGATCGACATCACCACGAGCTGCTGGATCTGGTTGATGTCGTTGGTCGTGCGGGTGATGAGGGAGGCCGTCGAGAACTCGTTGAACTCCTGGCTGGAGAAGGATTCCACCTTCTGGAACACGGTGGAGCGCAGGTTGCGGGCGAAGCCGGCGCCGATTCGGGACGAGATGAACGCGACGAGGATCATCGCGACGGCGGAGACGAGGGCGATCGCGAGCATGTCGAGGCCCGTCGCGATGATGTAGTTGGTTTGGACGGCGCCCATGTCGATGCCGAGTTCTGCGTAGTATTTGGAGACCAGGACCACGCCCGTCTGGAGCTTGAGCATCGCGTCGACGGATGCGGCCGACGTCTGCGCGGAAGCGAGCAGAAGCGGCCAGGTCGGCATCGTCTGCATCTGCGCGACGGCGGCGTAGAGCTGCGCGACGGCGAAGTCGGAGGTGACGTCGAAGCCCGTTCCGGATCCGGCCTCGCCCAACTGTCTTCCGACGTTGATGAGGACCCAGACGGTTTCGCCGAACGCCGTGTCGAGGGACGCCCGGACCTCGTCGGAGACATCGGAATTCAGACGATAGAAGATTCCCGCCGAAGTGTCGGCGGCCTCACCCGCGACGACGAGCGTCTCGCCGGCCGCGACCGGGACATAGTGCGAGGCGATCAACGCGTCATCCGCATCGTTCGCAAGCGACAGGACGAAGTCGTATCCGGCCGCGCTCAGCGCCTCGGGACTGGCGTGTTCGACGCCGCCGGACTGGATCCCGACGTTGACGATGTCGGACAGGTAGGTGGGGAGAGCCAGTTCGGCCTGCGCCTGGACGTAGAGCAGTCCGATCGCGAGGAGCAGGCTGAGCAGGAAGGGTTTCAGGTATTTCAACAGCTTGATCATAGGTTCTTGTCTCCTTGGGGATGGATGTCGTTGTTTTCCAGATACGAGAGGACTTTACCGAGGATGGCGTCCAGATGCGCCGTGTCGTCGGCGCCGAGGTGGTTGGTCAGACCGTCGAGGAACCGCGACATGGAGGCTTCGACGCGCCGGAACACGGCTTCGCCGGCCGCGTTCACCTTGACGCGGGTGACGCGTCCGTCGGCGCAATCCTTCGCGATGTCGACGAGGCCTTCGCGTTTCAGCATCTTGACCATCTGGGTCGCCGCGGCGACGGAGACCGAGAATTCCTGGCTGATCGCGGTGATCGTCATCGCATCGCCGGCGCTCTTCTTGTATATCCCGTACAATAGCATCCCGAATCCCTTGCCGTGGTTGGTGACGTATTGACGTCGCATCATCACGCGCAGTTGCATGAGTTTATTTGATAGATCGATATTCGTGGCGTTCACCCGTGAGACCTCCATATACTTAATCTACTTAACAATCTGTTACCATTATACTCCGTCCGTCGTAAAAATCAACGAATATTACTCGAGAATCGAACCGGTACGATGAGCCCCATGAATCATGATCGATGGATATATCGTTCCCGTCCATAAAAAAACGGCGAACGTCATAACGGCCGTTCTCCGGTCTTCCATATGGATTCGCTACGCTCCGTCAGTCCAGTGCGATCATGTTCAAGCCGAGGACGGGATCGGTCTTCCGGTCGATGGTACCGTCCAGTGCGGTGATGAAAATCTCGCCCGCGACCGAGATGAAGCATTCGTAAAGATGGCCGCCGGAGATCTCCATCTTCTCGTTTCCGACGTTGATGTGCAGATGCAGATAGGGCTGACCGTCCTTCGTCGTGACATTGCCGAGAAGCGACGTGATCTCCATCGGACCCGTCAGAACGGCCGTGTCATATCGCTTTTTGGAAGTGTCATATAGACCGATTTTCACGCGGTCGGTGGCGCCGATGCCGGAAACCGTACCCGCACCGATGCCTTCCGATGCGCACACCCTCGTCAGGCAGCCGATGACTTCGTCGCCGATGTCGAGCTTGACGACGTAATGGTTTGAGATGCGATGGTATTTCATGGGGAAACCTCCGCCGGATTGGATGGAACGAACAGTATCATTATAACCGAGTCGGGCGGTTTTGCCAATGGAAACGATACGTCTCCCCAACCTGACCCGATCAAAACGGAGTCTGACGTCGTTCGCCGTCAGACTCCGTGTCTTCACCGGTTCGGTTCCGTCACCATTTGCCCTTGGCCACATGGCCGGCGAGTTCCGCCTTGCTGCGCTGCTTGATGACCCAGACCTCGTTCTTCGCCTGGCGGAAGGTGCTGACGCAGGCGGGATCGAGATTGAGTTTGACGCCTTCGTCCGCGAGTTCGGCGATCTTCATCGACAAGCGGATGATTTCCATATGGATGTCGTTGGTACGGTCGGACGCATAGATCTTTTTCGCGTCATCTTCGGACAGGGCGGCGAACTTCTCTTTCGGTGCGCCGCATTTCGGGCATTTCTCCGGGGCTTCCGGTCCTTCGTGGACGAGGCCGCAGACGGGACATTTCCATAACATGATGATGATCCTCCCTCTTCAGTCTGAACTGAATGTTGCTTCTTTATCTCTATCGTATCACGCTTCCGGGAAATATGCATATTGTTGCACAAAATTCCGATGATTTGCTCGACGATGTTATAATAAGGACAGACGAAGGACGAGATCGCAAACAAACGCCGATGCGTCAGACCGATCCAGAGGGAGCCGCCATGTCCAAACTCGGTAACATCCTCCATCCCGAACGATTCCAGGGCGCGAAGAAGACCGACCGGTATTTCGAAGGTTGGTATTTCAAGATGGTGAGCCGCGACGAACGCCACACGGTCGCGCTGATCCCCGGGGTCAGCGTGAACCGCGACGATCCGCACGCGTTCCTCCAGGTTTTCCTGTCGCGCAGGGAACCGGACGGGACGTCCCTATCCACCCGATATCTCCGGTTTCCGATGGATCGGTTCACCTACGAACCGCAAGGGTTCGCGATCGCGATCGGAACCTCCGCATTTACGAAGGAAGCGGTCACCCTCGACCTCTCGGATGCGTCGTTCATGCTTCGCGGGACCGTCGCGTTCTCCGACATGGTGCCGATCCGGAAAACGCTCTGGATGCCCAACATCATGGGATTCTTCGGCTACTTCACGTTCATGGAATGCTACCACGGCGTCATCTCGATGACGCACCGATTGCACGGCAGCCTCGAGCTCAATGGCGAATGCATCGACTTCGAAGGCGGTAAGGGATACATCGAGAAAGACTGGGGACGATCGTTTCCGCGCGCTTACGTCTGGATGCAAAGCAATCATTTCGCCGACCCCGGGACCTCGCTCATGTTCTCCTACGCGGACATCCCGTTCCTCGGGATGCACTTCAAAGGCCTCATCGCCAACCTGCTCCTCGCCGGCAAGGAGTACCGTTTCGCCACCTACAATTTCTCGCGTGTGCTCCGGGAAGCCGTCCGGGACGGCGCCGTCTCCTATCGACTCCGGAAAGGCCGGTACCTGCTCGAGGTGGAGGCATCGTCCGATCGGCAGATCGGCCTCGCTTCGCCCCGCGACGGCCGGATGGTCGAGCAGATCAAGGAAGGCCTGTCCGGAACGATCCGGATTCGCCTGTATCGAGGAAAGACACTGCTAATCGACGATGTCGGGCGTCATGCCGGGATCGAGATCATGACACGGAATCGCGAAGACGCGTGACGAAAGGGGAGACGAAGCGATGAGATGGACCGACCAGTATCGAAAAGCCGTCACCTTCAGCTACGACGACGGCGTCCTGCAGGATCGGCGGCTCGTCGCGATCTTGAACCGGTATCGGTTGAAAGCGACCTTCAACGTGAACGCGGGTCTCGGCCGCAAGGACGGGACGTTCACGTATGACCGTTATTCCGTCAGCCGCTTCGATCTGGCGGAATTGAAGCCGATCTATCCGGGTCACGAAGTGGCCATGCACACATTCTCGCATCCATCCCTCACGGGTCTATCCAGGTCCGAAATCGTTTCCGAGATCGAACGGGACCGCACTGCGATCGAAGCCGTCTTCGGCGCGGTCCCGGTCGGGTTGGCCTATCCGTTCGGCGATTATGACGAGGCCGTCATCGCCGTCCTGAAGGAATTGGGCGTCGCCTATGCGCGAACCGTCGCGACCGATCATTCCTTCCGCCTTCCGTCGGACCTGCTCCGCTTCCGACCGACCGCCCACCACAACGATCCGGCGATCTTCGACCTGATCCGCGCTTTTCTCGACGAGGAGGCGGACGAGCCGCGGATCCTCTCGATCTGGGGCCACAGCTATGAGTTCGACGGCGATGGCAACTGGGACCGCTTCGAGACGATCTGCCGTCTTCTGGCGGATCGCGACGACGTCTTCGCCGGGACCAACGCCGAAGTCTTGCTCGACCGGATGCCTTCGACTACACCGAATCGAAAGGGATGAAAGCATGAAAAGACATAGGGTTCTACGAATTCTATTCGGACTGATGATCGCCATCTTCGGCCTTCTTCTGGCTTCCATCGCCGTCATGTACCGGGGCGACCTGTCGCGTGACGATCTGGAAGCGGACTACTTCACGGACGATTCCCATTACCTGAACGCGGCGATCGATGACCTGGATGGCAATCCCGTCACGATCAGCGTCCATTATACGGATGCCGGAACGGTCGGCGACCCCGTCGTCGTCCTCCTGCACGGGATGTTCGCCTCCCTGCACACGTTCGCCCCCTGGACCGCGTCCTTGGTCGAGGCCGGCTACCGCGTGATCGCGGTCGACCTGCCCAACCACGGCCTTACCGGCAACTTCTCCGACAATACCCTGTCGACGCGGCGGTCCGCCGCCCTCGTCAAATACCTGCTCGACGATCTCGGCGTGACGTCCTGTACGATCAGCGGGAACTCGATGGGCGGGGGCGTCGCGTGGTATTTCGTGAGCGAGTATCACGCCGTCGATGGCTTTTCCGTCGAAGGCCTCGTCTTGATCGACGCCGTCTATCCGGATCTGGTCGACGGCGGACCGGCGGGACTTTCGGCGCTGCTTTCGCGTCCGCGTCTCGGCCGGTTCCTGTCGAAGATGACGCCGCGTTTTCTTTTGAAGGGCATCCTGAAGGATGTTTACGGATCCGCGTCGGTCTTGAGCGAAGCGACCGTCGACCGCTACTACGACCTGCTCCGCAAGGAAGGCAACCGCGAAGCGATCGTGCTCGCCTTGCGCGAGACGTCCGAGGACGACGGACTCGACCGGCTGACCCGGATCCGCGACGCCGCGGTCCCCGTCCTCGTCCTTTGGGGCGACGAGGACGGATGGATCGGCAAAGACTACGCCGTCCGCTTCCAAACCGCGCTGTCGTTATCGGATGATGCCGTCATCGTGTACGACGGCCTCGGGCACGTGCCGATGGAAGAGGATCCGGAATCGACCGGAGCCGACCTCATCGCGTTTCTCGCAACGCATCGCCCCTGACCCCCGTTTGAATGGAAAAGCGCCGCCGGGAACCTTCGTTCCCCGACGGCGCTTCGCATTATGTCAGATGATCGAAGGCAACCGCAGCTTCCGGTCGGCCCATTCCTGCATCTGCTTGAGCTGCTCGATGTTGTCGCCGGCGATCAGGACGGTGTCGCCGGTCTTCAGTTTCGTCGACCCGCGCGGCGTGATGATCTGGTTCCCGCGCTTGATCAGCACGAACAGGACGTGCTCGGGAACCGCGATGTCCATGATCGACTTGTTGGCGATGACGCTGCTTTCGGGGATCACGATCTCCATCACTTCGGTGTGATAGTCGCCCGAATAGTCGGTGAACGTGAGCAGGATGTTCTCGTCGGGGGAAACGACCTTCAGCCAGTGGGCGATCGGGACCAAGAGCGTTCCCTGGATCACGACCGTGAGGGTCGCCACGAAGAAGACGACGTTGAAGATCAATTCCGACAGCGGCAGTCCGAGCGCCAGCGGGAAGCTGGCGAAGACGATCGACGAGGCGCCGCGGAAGCCGACCCACGCGACGAACAGCTGTTCCTTGATCGGCCGCCTGAACAGGCTCATCAGGAGGATCACCGCGAGCGGACGCGCGACGAAGATCAGGAAAAGCGAGATGGCGATGCCGTCGATGGCCGCCGCCGGCAGTTCGGCGGGGACGACCAGGAGTCCGAGCGTGAAGAAGAGGATGATCTGCATGAGCCAGCCGAATCCATCGAAATAGCGGACGAGCGACACCTTGTGGGCGAGTCTCGTGTTGCCGAGGACGATGCCGAGGACATAGACGGCGAGGAACCCGTTCGCGAGGACCAGTTCGGCGGAGGCGTAGGTAAAGAGGATGATCGCGATCAGGAGGATCGAGTACATCCCGTCGAGTTCGAGGTCGATCTTGTTGACGAGCCAGACGGCGCCTTTCGAAAACACAAACCCGAGGACGAGCGATCCGAAGATCTGCAGCGGGATCATATACCACAGCGTCACCGTCTCGCCGGTCATGATGCTCAGGATCACGATCATCAGGATGTAGGCGGTCGGGTCGTTCGACCCGCTCTCGAGTTCGAGCAGGCTGCCGAGCGAGTGCTTCAAGTTGAGGCGGCGGGAGCGCAGGATGCTGAAGACGGACGCCACGTCGGTCGACGCGATGATCGAACCGACCAGCAAACCCTCCAGGAACGTGAAGCCGGGGATGAGGACGACCGCAAAGAGGGCGATGAACAGCGCCGTCAAAAGGACGCCGCCGGAAGCGAGCGTCAAGGCGAGCTTCGACGTGCCCTTCGCCGCTTTCCAGTTGGTCCCGAAACCGCCCGAGAAGGTGATGTAGGCCAGACACAAACCGACGATCTGCTTCGCGAGTTCGGGATCGGCGAACGACACGCGGCCGATACCCCCTTCCCCCAGAAGCATGCCGATGCCGAGGAAGATGATGAGGACGGGAACCCCAAATTTATAGAGGAATTTGCCGGAGACCACGGAAAACAGAAGCAGGACCGCGATCACGATGAATACCGTCATGCCAATCACCAGAATTCTTTTTCCACCCGTTACCACTATATCACTTTTCGGGTCGCGGGTAAATCGCCCCCATCGCGAAATCGCATCCAAACGCGCCGACCGTCGTGACGCCGGCGCCGATCCGGCGTATAATAGGAAACGACGGATCGTCCTTGCGACGGTCCGGGGCAGGAGGGATCCGATGGATTCGACCACGCAGAATAAAATGAGGGCGGAACTGATCGCGCCCTGCGGGATGAACTGCGCCTTGTGCGTCAGCTATCAGGCGAAGGAGAACGACATCAACCGACAGGGCTTTCACAAAAGCTACTGTCCTGGGTGCCGTCCCCGCGGAAAGAACTGCGCCTTCATGAAGAAACGCTGCGCCTTGATCGGCGAAGGGCAAGTAACGTTTTGTTTTGAATGCGCTTCTTTTCCGTGCGAACGGCTCGTCCGCCTCGACAAGCGGTACAGGACGAACTACCATCTGAGCATGGTCGACAATCTTCGTTTCATCCGGGATACAGGCATGGAAGCCTTCCTCGCGGCCCAGACGGAAGCCTGGCGTTGTCCGTCCTGCGGCGGGCTGATCACCTGTCATTCCGGGCTCTGCCTCCATTGTCAGCTGGAAACGCTGAAAGCAAAAAAGACCTATCGCTGGGACCGTTGACCACGGCCGTCCGTCGGCGGTCTACCCATCCAAGGCGACAAAAACGGCGGCCTCGTTTCGGGAGGCCGCCGTTTTGATGATGATTCGCCGTTCTTGTACACCGCACGACCGCGGCGGTCCCGCGAAGCGATCCATCGCATCCGCGAGACGGCGAAGATGATCGGTGGAAATGTTCCCCTTGCAAGGTGCGGCCGGCGTGCAAGCGTTGCGTCCGGGATCAGTAGGTCTTCTTGACTTTCCCGCCCTTCTTCAGGGTCGCGCCGCTCTCCGAAGTGACGGCCTGTGCGGCGTTCGGCTTCGGTTTCTGGGAGTCTTGACGTTTGGCTTCGCTCTTCTTGTTATGGTGCTTGTCGTTCTTGTCCATGGCATTCCTTTCTCCCGAATCCATCCAGGCCGGATGCGCCGCCCGCCTTCGTCCGATGGACCGACGGTTCCGCGTGCCTTGATTCGGGTTGCTGGCTTCGATTGTATCCGATTTCGGCGGATGGCGATAGGCCATGGTCGAAAATCGTCGGTGAAAACGACGTTTTCATCGAAATAAGGCGCAGTTCAGGCCAGTTGCAGCGCGCTTTCGCCGTATTCCATCAGTTCGATCGGGTTGCCGTCGGGATCGGCGATCCAGCACTGCCAGTTGTGGTCGAGGCCGCGGATGACGGGGTGGACGAGGCGGATGCCGCTCGCTTCGAGCTTGGCGGCGACGCCGCGGATGTCCTCGACCTCGATGCAGAGATGCTGATAGGAGACCGATCCGGCCGACCGCAACAGCGGCGCCTTCGCGTAGAACAGCTCGATGAACTGGCGTTCGTTCACCTGCAGGTAGACGATCCAGGGATTCTTTTGGTCGTCTTCGAGGGTGAACTTGCGGCGGAACCCGAGCGCGGTGTCATAGAAGCGGACGGCGCGTTCCATGTCCGTGACCTGGAATGCGAGATGGGCGATGCCTTTGACCATGATGACCTCCGATATGTTGGCTCTCTCCATTATACCACGTCCCGCGGAACATCGAACAAGCCGTGCGGACCCGTGCTTTATTGACGATTTGCGCCATAATAGTTCAAACCGGCATCATCCCCATGATATAATATTGGCGTTTGAAATCCGCTCGGTTCGCGCCCGGCGCCACGCCCGCACAGGAGGACCCCCATGCTCTATCAGAACGCCACGATCATCGACGGCACCGGCCGTCCCGCCTTCACCGGCCACATCCTCGTCAAGGACGACCGCATCGTCCGCGTCTTCCACGCCGACGAAGCGCTTCCGGCAGACGTCGCAGGAACCCTCGACTGCACCGGGAAATGGATCACCCCGGGGTTCATCGACGCCCATTCGCACAACGATTTCTACGCCGCGAAGCCCGACCGGCTTCCCTATTTCGAACCGTTCGTCCGCCAGGGCGTGACGACGATGGTGGTCGGAAACTGCGGCTTCTCGGCGGCCGGATATCCAGAAGCGACGCCGTACAACGACCAGGTCGGCGGCGGCCTGTTCTCTAACGACGGCCAGAACTTCGGTTCCTTCGCCGGTTGGGCCCGCCGCATCGACCGCAAGATTCCGGTGAACCTGGTCGCCCTCGTCGGACACGGCACCGCCCGCATCGGCGTCGCCAGCAAGGCGAGCGCGCCGCTTTCGCCCGAGGCGTTTGCGGCGATGACCCAGGCGGTCGAACAAGCCCTGTCGGAAGGTGCCGCCGGCGTCTCGTTCGGGCTCATGTACGAACCCGGGCAGTTCGCTCCCCTTTCCGAGATCGAAGCCATCGCAAGGATCGCGAAGAAGCACGACAAGATCGCCGCGTTCCACGCCCGCGCCTATTCGAAGGTGTCGACGTCCTACCACCCGCCGGTCGGCGGCCGCGCCCACAACCTGCGGGCGATGGACGAAGTCCTCGCGATCGCCAGGGCGACCGGCGCGAAGACCCAGTACTCGCATCTCATCTTCGTCGGGAAAAACTCCTGGGACACCGTCGACGAGTCGCTCCGCCTGCTCGAGGAGACGAAGGCCGCCGGCGTCGACGTCGCCTTCGACCTCTATCCGATGGAGTTCGGCGCCTCGATCATCACGGTCGTCCTGCCGGTCTGGTATCTCGCGATGGATCCCGCGCTCCGCAAGCGCCCGCTGACGCGGATCCGCCTCTGGGTCGAAGTGTTCATCGCCACCAAGGCGCTCGGTTTCGGGTTTTCCGACATCCTCGTCACGAACACCTACGGCCTCATGAAGGACATCGAGGGGCTGCGCGTCACGGACATCGCGAAACGCTGGAAGAAGAGCGCGTTCCAAACCTATCTCGAGCTCGTCGACAAGAGTCATGGACACATCAACGTGCTGATGTACCAGTATCAGAACCCGGCGATCATCGAAAAGCTCAGACGCCATCCGCTGTCGCTCTACATGACCGACGCGTGGATCGAACCGGAGTCCGGCGTGCAGAACTTCGCGGCCCTCCATGCCTTCCCGAAGTTCCTGTCGCTTGCGCAAAAACACCAGACGCCGGTCGAAGAGGCCGTCCGCAAGATGACCGGCGCCACCGCCGCCCGGTTCGGGTTGACGGACCGCGGCGCGATCGCCGCCGGCCACTTCGCCGACCTCGTCGTGATCGACCCGACCCGTCTATCCTATGGCGAAGGGAAGGACGCCTCGCCGTCGGGCATCGACCTCGTCGTGAACAACGGCCGCGTCGTCGTCCGAAACGGCGTCGTCGACCAAGCCGCGGTCGCGACCGTCGGCCGCTTCCTCCCCGTCTGATCGGAGCGCTCCACCCCATTGCGTCCTCCTGGGCGTCCGGAACGACCGGACGCCCTTCTTTTCGCTTTCCCTATTCATTTGTATCATTTTATGATACAATAGGGACAGTCGCCCCACGCCGTCCATCCGCCGGCGCGGGCTCGGAAGGAACGATGCCCTTGAACACGAAAGACTTGTTGAAACAGATGACCATCCCCGAAAAAATCGGCCAGATGATGCAACTCTCGCCGTGGTTTTTCGTCGCCGACCTCGAGAAGGAAGCCGCCGGTCCGATCCGCGACCTCAAGCTCGACGAGGCGAAGATCTTCTCCGCCGGCACCGCGCTCGGCATCGGCGACGCCCGGGAGATGATCGAAGTCCAGAAGAAATACCTCGCGAAGAACCGGCTCGGGATTCCGCTGCTCTTCGGCGCCGACGTGATCCACGGCTACCGGACCATCTTCCCGGTCCCGCTCGCGCTGTCCTGCTCGTGGGACCCGGAGAACGCCAGGATTGCCGCCCGCGTCGCCGCCCTGGAAGCCGCGACGGCCGGCGTCCACATGACCTACGCACCGATGGCCGACCTCGTGCGCGACCCCCGCTGGGGACGCGTCGTCGAAAGCTTCGGCGAAGACCCTTACCTGCTCGGGCTGTTCGCGGCCGCCTCAGTCGCGGGCTTCCAGGGGGACGATCTGGCCGGCGAGGGGACCGTCGCGTCGTGCGTCAAGCATTTCGCGGGCTACGGCGCCCCGGAGGGCGGCCGCGAGTACGCCGCCGTCGACCTCTCCCGCCAGGCCCTTGAGGGCGGTTATTTGGAAGGATACCGGAAAGCGATCGAAGCCGGCGCCCGCGGCGTGATGACCGCCTTCAACACGATCGAGGGCGTCCCCTGCACGATCAACAGATATCTGCTCAGGACGATCCTGCGCGACCGCTGGAAGTTTTCCGGCGTGACGATCACCGACTACGATTCGCTCCACGAGGTCCTCGCCCACGGCGCCGCCGAGGACGAACGCGACGCCGCCCGGCTGGGCGTCCTCGCCGGACTCGACATCGAGATGGCCTCGACCGACTACGTCAACCACCTCGAGAAGCTGGTGACCGACGGTGTCGTGGATCTTTCCCTGATCGACGAGGCGGTCCTCCGCATCCTCGACCTGAAGGAGGAACTCGGCCTGTTCGCCGACCCCTTCCATAACGCCGATCCCGTCAAGGAACAATTGACGATGCTCTCCGAAGCCCATCTCGCGCTGTCGAAGCGGGTCGCCCTCGAAAGCGCCGTCCTCCTCAAAAACGATCGGATGGCGCTTCCGCTTCACCCGGCGCTGCGGATCGCCCTGATCGGCCCGTACGCCACCTCGCACGAGACCAACGGTCCCTGGTCCTGGCATGGCAACAACGCCAAAAACGAATCGATCGCGGAAGTCCTGCGGCGCCGCGGGATCGACCTGACGATCGTCAAGGACGGAGATTCCATCGCGTCGTACGACGCTTCGGACATCGAGAAGCTCAGACAGGCGGACGTCGTCCTGCTTTTGCTCGGCGAGAACGCCCACCAGTCCGGCGAAGCCCATTCGCGCGCGGACATCACGCTTCCGGGGAAACAGGCGGAACTCGTCGGGTTCGTCAAGTCGCTGCACGGAACGGCGGTCGCCGTCCTCCAGAACGGCCGTCCGCTCGTCCTCGAGAACATCCTCGAAGCCGACGCGATCCTGGAAACCTGGTTCCTCGGCACGAAGGGAGCGGAGGCCGTCTGCGACCTGCTCTACGGCATCGCCGATCCCTCCGGCAAGCTCACGATGTCCTTCCCGCGCAGCGTCGGGCAGATCCCCGTCCACTACGACGGCCTGCCGACGGGTCGTCCGAACCACCACGAGCTCCATCCCCGCGAATACGTCACGAAGTACATCGACGAGCTCAATTCGCCGCGCTTCCCGTTCGGCTTCGGCCTCTCCTACGCCGCCTTCTCCTACGGCGCGCCGGTGCTCTCCGCGTCCGCGATCACGCCTTCCGAGTCCCTCGCCGTCACCGTCGAGCTCCACAACGAAACCGCCCGCGCGGGCGTCGAGACGGTCCAGCTGTACCTGCGCGACAAGGCCGCGCGGATCAGCCGTCCCGTCCTCGAACTGAAGGCGTTCCGAAAAATCCGGCTTTCGGCCTTCGAAACGCAAACGGTCCGGTTCGAACTTGGCCTTTCGGACCTGTCCTACCGTCTTCCGGACGGTTCCGTCGTCTGGGATCCGGGCGTCTTCACGGTGTCCGTCGGCCCGGACTCTGCCCATCTGAAAGCCGCCGACTTCGTCTTGAAACGATGATTCGGATCACAAAAAAAACGGCACGCAGCGATGCGTACCGTTTTTTGTTGCATGGGACTCAGATCATTCGGCCGGGAGCGGTTCGACGTAGGTGAGCGTCAGGCTGACGATCGTGAAGGTGCCGGTCTGTCCGCCGGCGGTGCCGGGGGCGGCGAAGAGCAGGATCTTCGAGAACGCGGCGGCGGTGATGACGAGGGTCTGCTCGGTGCCGTCGAAGGTGATGACGGTTTCGAGCGCGCCGGAGTCGTTGGGCTTGACGAGCAGGGTGTTCCCGAGGGTGCCCTGGACGACGATCGTGAGGGTGTTGTTGCCCAGCGCGAGGTCGGCGTCGAAGTGGTTGATCATGAACTGGTAGGTATCGGTCGTGGCGTAGTTGACGACGACGGAACCATCGAGGTTGTCCTGGTCGATCGTGTACGTGCCGGGATCGTTTTCCGCCCAGCCGCCGGTCACTTCATAGGGAACCGGTTCGAACGTGACGGTCGCGGAGATGATGTCGAAGTCGCCGGTGAGGCCGTGGTTGAACGGATCGGCGAAGATGATCACGAACAGCGGGGCTTCCTCGAGCGAGAAGGTCACGGTCTGTTCGGTGCCGTCGAACGTGACGGTCTGTTCGAGATACCACTTGTCGTTCGGCTTGATCAGGATCTGCTGGCCGATCGTGCCCTGGACGACCATCGTGATCGTGTTGTGGTTGGCGAGGTTGCCTTCGAAGGTGTTCTTGAAATACTGCCAGTCGTTCTGGACGGGCTTGTTCCAGGCGACGTTGGTCACGCCGTCGACGCGGGTGAAGGTGAAGATGCCGCCGTCGTTGTCGATCCAGCCTTCTTCGAAGTCGACGACGACGTCGCGTTCGACGGCATCGGGCTGCGCGTAGGAGAGTTCGAGCTTGAGGATCGAGAAGCTGCCAGTGGCGGGAGCGGTTCCGGGTTCGGCGAAGAGGATGATGTTGAGGAAGGAATCCTGTTCGAAGTCAAACAGGTTGAAGTAGAGCGTGACGGGGTTCTCGTCTTCGAAGGTGACCCAGGTTTCGGTCTTCCAGTAATCGTTCGGCTTGACGAGGACCTGCTTGCCGGCGACGCCCTGCAGGGTGAGGGCGAGGACGTTCATGCCGACGACGTCGAGCGGGTCGAAGGTCGTCTTCATGAAGACCCATTCCTGGCCGGCGAGCTTGGTGTAGTCGACGGAGACGAGGCCGCTGGCTTCGAAGGTGATGTCATAGGTGTCCGCGTCGTTCTCGGCCCAGCCGACGTTCAGGTTCTCGCCCGCGGGGACGAAGGAGGTCGTGGCGGAGATGATTTCGAAGGAGCCGGACGCGCCGCCGAGGAGCGGGTCGGCGAAGACGATGACCTTCGTCGGTTTCGTGGCGAGCGTGAAGGTGAAGGTCTGTTCGGTGCCGTCGAAGGTGATGGTCCGTTCATAGGCGCCGTTGTCGTTGGGCTTGATGATGAGCTGCTGGCCGATCGTGCCCTTGACGACCATCGTGACCGTGTTGTGGGCGGAGAGGTTCGGGGCGAATTCGTTCTTGAGGTAGGACCAGGCGTTGGCGCGGTCGGTCCAGGCGATCGTCGTCTTGCCGTCGGCGTAGCCGATCGTGTAGACGCCGGCGTCGCCGGCGACCCAGCCGTCTTCGAAGTCGAACGTCTCATAGGCGCTCACGTCCGCGGCGGCGGGGGTGACGTAGGAGAGGATCATGCTCTTGAGCGAGACCGTTCCGGACGCCGGGGCGCTGCCGGGATGGGCGAAGCAGACGAGGCGGAAGAGGTCCGCGGTGAGCGGGATCTGGACCGTCTGGACGGTGCCGTCGAGGTTGATCCATTTTTCCATCGAGCCCTGGTCGTTCGGCTTGACGAGGAACTGCGTTCCGGCGGTTCCCTGGATCACGACGGTCATCATGTTGTAGCCCTGGGTCTCATCCGTCGAGAAGAGGCGGCCCGCCCAGGACCATTCCTGACCGGCGAGCTTGGTGAAGCCGATCGTGACGGAGTCGTCCATCTCGGTCGTGAAGGTGTAGACGCCGGGATCGTTGGAGACCCATTCGTACGTCGCGTTGTAGCCCGGGGCCTTGAGTTCGATGACGCTGCCGAAGGCGGTGCCGGTTTCGAACTGGAAGGCCGAGAGGACGATCGTGCCACGGGAGGCGGCGACGCCGGGGTCGGCGACGAGTTCGATCGCGGTGAGGCCGGCGAGGAAGTCGTCGAAGTCGCGGAGGTCGATCTGGAAGGTCGAGCCGCCGGAGACGAGGTTGAGGCGTACCTCATAGACGGTCGCGCCGACGAAGCGGACGAGCAGGACGCCGTCGCCGCTGGCGGTGACGACGAGCTTGTTGAAGCGCTCGACATCCTCTTCGATCGCGATTTCCATGACCGGCCAGGCATGGCCGTGCTTGTCGTAGACGATCGTCGCGACGTTTTCGGCGACGGCGAGGTCATAGATGCCGTAGAGGCCTTCGGGCGTCGGGTTGATGTCGGCGACCAAGGGCATCGTCGGCGGCAGGGTGGTCGTCGTCGTGGTCGTGGTGGTCTGCGTGGTCGTGGCCTGGGTGGTGGTCGTCGCCTGCGTGGTCGTCGTGGTGGCGGTCGTTCCCGGCTGCGTCGTGGTCGTGACGGCGGCGGTCGTGGCCGTCGTCACCGGGACGGTGGTCGTGATCCCGTCGCAGGCGATCAGGATCGCCGTCACGCACAGGGTCAGAAAAGCCAGAATCAGATTTCTTTTCATTGTTTCCTCCTATTTCTTTCTATTTTTGAGTCACTATGGGAGCGCATGCCCGCGGAGGCATGGTGAAGCCTAGGGTTTGACGGTGAAGCCGAGTTCGGCGAGGCCGCGCCGGACGGCTTCGTTTTGCATGAAGTAATGCCAGATGAGGCCGGAGCGGTAGTTCTCGATCATCAGGACGGTGATGCCCTTGTCGATGCCGATCACGTCGGTGTTGAACCAGCCGGTTTCGGGGATTGGCGCGACCGGCCGGCGGACGGCCGGCAGCGCGGTTTCGGTGACGCCGAGGTTGTAGGCGTCGCGGAAGCCGTATCGGCCCTGGAGGGCGGGGATCGAGGCGTAGTGCTGGATCGCCGGGATCACCAGCTCGGGCGTGAAGACGATCGAGCCGATCGCCCCGCACGGGGCGAGCGTGCCGTCGATGTAGTTCCCGCCGTTGGAGGGCAGGTTGCCGTAGTTGCCCTTGTAGCCGTCGGGCCCGTCGGAGGCGGTGAGGCCCCACGATACGCTGGAGAGCGTCTTGTAGGCCTGCGAGGCCGCGACCGCGTACTCGTACGCGGCGATCGACGCCCGGCGCGAGTTGTCGAACCAGTCGTAGCCGTCGGCGTCGAGCATCGAGCCCGAATCGAACCAGGCGTGGGCGAACTGGTAGGTGAAGAGCGTGCCGGCGGGGGTGTTGTAGAAGACGCCGGAGGTGCCGTACGACTTGCGCGTCGCAAGCGACTTCATCCGGTCGTAGGCCTCCTTGCCGACCTTGTGGTCGATGGAACCGGCGGCGAGGATGTAGACCATCAGCTGCTCGGCGTACATGTTCCAGGCGCCGGAGAAGCCGCTTTCGGGGGAGTAGCCCATGTAGAAGACCTGCTGGGCGTCGTTGTAGTACCAGTCCCACTCGACCCCGGCGGCGATCTCGTCGGCGAGGAGCTTGACGTCGCCGCCGAAGTATTCGCCGGCGGTGATGGCCCCGCAGATGAAGAGGGCGGTGTCGATGATCGAGACTTCCGTATAGCCGGCGCGGCCGCCGTTGGACATGTTGAGGAAGTGGTAGTAGAAGCCGTGCGTGCGCTGCAGTCCGGCCATCGTCTCGAGCGTGCCGAGGGCGCGCTCATAGCCTTCGTCGTCGTTGATCCAGTCGTTTTCGACGCCGGCCGGCAGGGCCGCGAGGCCGAAACCGATCGAGGCGATCGAGGCGACGCCGACGGCGCCGGTCTGGTAGTTGTAGCGGTCGGAGATCATCCCGTAACCGGCGCTCTGGGGATCGCCGTTGACGACCTCCCAGAAGAACTTGAAGGAGAGCCGTTCCTCGAGCAGGACCTCGGCGGGGACGTCGATCGGGTCGTAGACGTACGGCGTGGCGGTCGTCTGGGTCGTCGTCTGGGTGGTGGGTTCGGTCGTCGTGGCGGCGCCGGAGGTCGTGGTCAGGGTCGTTTGCGCGGTGGTCGCGGCGGTGGTCGAAGTCGCCGTCGTGGCGGCGACGCAGCCGGTCAGGAGACTTGCCAGGAGAAGCGATAGGATGAGTTTGATCTTGCCGATTTTGGGTCCCTCCCTTTACTCGCCGGTGACGCCGGTCTTGTCGATGCCCTCGACGAACCATTTCTGCATGACCGCATACACGACGAGGACCGGCAGGATGATCAGGATCGTCGCCGCATAGCGGATCGCTTCGTTGGTCGCCGTCTGGGCGATGCCGGTGGCGAGATTGAACTGCGATTGGAAATTGAAGAGCTTCAGCTGCAGCGTGTACAGGTCCGTCCCGAGGAACAGGGAGGAGATGTACGTTTCGTTCCAGTACCAGACGAACGAGAAGAGGAACGCGCTCAGATACGCCGGCGCCGCGAGCGGCACGCCGATCCGGAAGAAGATCTGATACGGGTTCGCCCCGTCGATCTCGGCCGATTCGTCGAGCGCGGGCGGCTGGATCCGGAAGAACTGGTAGAAGATGAGGATGAAGATGGCCGAGGACAGGCCCTGTCCGAAGGTGGCCGGGAAGATGATCGACCACGCCGTCTTGAGGATCCCGAACTGGTCGAAGAGGACGAACTTCGGGATCATGTACACCTGCTGGGGAAGCAGGTAGGTGAGCAGGATGAGGGCGAACACGATGCGTCGGCCGCGCACCTTGAACTTCGCGAGGGCGTAGCCGGTGAGGGACGTGACGGCGGTCTGGAGGAGCGCCGGGACGAGCGTGACGGCGAGGCTGAAGAGGAGCGTCGAGCCGTACTTGAGGACGATCAGGCCGGTCCGGTAGTTCTCGAGGTAGAGCTTCGTGGGGATCCACTCGACGACCGGGTTGACGAGGTCGGAGAGGTCCATGATCGAGGTCGTGAACATCTTGATGAGCGGGAAGAGGTAGACGAAGCCGATCGTGAGGAGCAGGCCGTAGAGGACGATTTTGCCGACGATGCCGTCCTTGCCGAGGAAGAAGCGGCGGATCTTCATCCGGCGGTTCAGGTCCATCATGTTCTCGCCTTCTTCCGGCCGAAGGCGCTCAGGGCGCCGACGGCGATGCCGAGGATGAGGGCGAGCGCCACGAAGTAGATCCAGGCGATCGCCGAGGAGAAGCCGAAGCCGGTCTCGAGGGCGAACATGTTGCTCCTGATGTGCTGGATCGCCGGATTCTCCGAGAAGGTCGCGAGGTTGATGATCGTGAAGACGACCGACACCCGGACCATCATCGCAAGCGCCGGCATGGTGATCTTCCAAAACGATTCCCACGGACCCGCTCCGTCGATCATCGCGGCCTCGTAGACGCTTCGGTCGATCTTCTGGAGCGCCGCGATGAACAGGAGGATCTGCACCCCGGAGAACCACAGGATCACGATCAATTCATCGAACACGCCGGCGATCGGCCGGGCGAGGGCGGGGGCGAAGGTGCGGTTGATGAAGTCGAGGATGCCCATCTGCTCGACGAGCGGGATCGTCGCCGCGCCCTGGCTGGCGAGCTGGTTGATGACCGGTCCCGAGGCGATGATGACGGGGAGGAAGTAGATCGCGCGGAAGAAGCCGCGCAGCTTGATCTTCTGGTTCAGGAGGACGGCGATGATGATCGCGAAGACGGTGATGATCGGGACCTTGAAGAGCACCTCGAGGGCGAAGTCGAGGACCGACTGGAGGAAGGCGAAGCCGGCCGCCGAGGAGAACGCGGCGCGGTAGTTTTCGAGGCCGACAAAGGTCACCCGGATCCCCGCGCCGTCGAGGATGACCTCGGAGAGGCTGTAGCGGAAGGAGGAGAGGATCGGGTAGAGGGTGAAGACGAGGAAGCCGAACGCCCACGGCAGGAGCATCGACCAGCCGACGAGGTTCATCCGCTTCTCGCGCTTGAGCGGCCTGCGGATCCTGCCGGACTCATTCATCGGGGATCACCGCCTCGCTGGACTGCGCCGGGACCGTGAGGGGGCCTTCGACATAGTCGGACCCTGTGTAGTTCACGTAGACCGTGACGCCGTTTGCGTACAGCGTCGCGACGACGCCGGGGGCGGGGACGCGGCGCGATGCCACCCGGCTTCCGTAGAAGGCCGAGAGGACGTCCGAAACCTCCGCGTAGATGTCCCGGACGGTGTCGCCCCAGGTGTCGTAGGAGGAGGAATAGAGGCTGGCGAGTTCGGTCTCGTTCAGACGGTACGCCGAGGCCTCGGTGAGAATGAACGACGGCAACAGGCCATAATCGATCGACCGCAGGGTCTCCTCGGTGCGGTTGGCGAAGAAGTTCGCGTACGGACCGTAGGCTTCCATCAGTCCGGCGAGCAGGATCGCGACGAACGGGACCGTGTCGGTGTAGATCGTAAAGCCGGAGGTAGTCGTCGGCACCGCCAGGTAGCGGTTCGCGTAGGCGAGCAGGTAGGCGTTGGCGCGATAGACGGAATGCTTCATGGCGCCTTCCGCGAGCGCCTCCCGGTAGATCGCGAGGGCTTCCGCGCGGTCCACCGGAACGGCGGCGTCGCGGAAATCGGAATAGAGGAGATAGCCGATCGAACCGAGCGCGAGTTCGGAAGCGCCCCACCCGGCGAGTCGTTCGGAAGCGCCGCCGAGGTAGGTGGCGGAACGGGCGGGACTGAGGTAGTTCCAGGTCCGCAAGAGACCCTGCGCCGTGTGAAGCGAGGTGTCGATCCGCTGCGCGACGTCACGGTAGACGTTGTAGGAGCCGGCGTCGGAGACGCGCACGAAGTCGGCGTAGAGCATGAGCGCGTTGTTCCCCCGGTTGTAGGTTTCGATCAGGTCGAGCAATTCAGCCTGGGTGCCGAGGGCGGCTTCGCGGCGGTCGTAACGCGCGCCGCCGGCGGAGTATCCGCCCTCGCTCCAGCCCTTGTAGACGACGGTGAGGGCGGGGATCGCGGCCGCGAGGTCGGAGAGGATCGCGCCGGCCGCGGCGTACGAGGTCATGACGACCGTCTCGTCGAAGAGGAAGCCGGGGCTTTTCTCGGCGCCGACGAGTTCGATCAGAGCGGGCACGAGCCCGGGCGTCGGGGTGTTGCGCGCGACGCCGGAAACATCCACGAGATAGTCCTGATAGGCGTTCGCCATCCCGACATAGTCGGCGTCCTCGCCGGAAAGGAAGGCGTAGACGACCGACACGTCGCACGAGTTGCGGCCGGCTTCGATCACCTGCTGCCCGGCGCCGGAGGCGGCGTCGGCCTTCGAGGAGGGCGAGCGGTAGGTGCCGCGGTAGACGAACTTGTTGTAGGAGTAGTAGTATTTCAGGTTGTTCTTCGCGGGGGAGACGACGAGCGTCGCGAAGGCGTCGCCGTCTTCGATGATCTGCACGAAGCCGTGCTGGCGGATGCCGTGGACCATCCCCGTGACCGGGAAGTTGATGGAGGGTTCCTCGACGGCGGCGCGGAGGATCCCGGTGTCCGACCCGTAGTAGTTGAACTCGTAGATGTCGGTGACGGCGTCGATCGGCTTGTAGCGGATCAGGGCGCCGGAACCGTCCGGGACGAAGACGTAGCCGGGGATCGAATCGCCGAAGACGGAGCCGAGGAACGGGAAGCATTTGACGCTCCGGAGCTTGAAGGCGTCGCCTTCGGTGATCGATTCGGCGGGGACTTCGACATGGAGGTAGTTCCCTTCGACATAGACCCGGATCGTAAGGCCGATCGAGGATTCGCCGTAGACGACGGAAAGTTCGTAGCCGCCGTCGACGGGATGGTAGTCCATCGTCGTGAGCGGACTCGTGTAGAACGATTCCTCGTTCACGATGTAGGCGCCGTTCGTGTCGTTGTAGGAGTAGTACTCGATCACGGCGGCCGAGTTGACGATGCCCTCCCAGGTCGTGTTGAAGTAGGGGATCGGGACGAGCGCCGCATCGAAGCTCGAGCCGTAGACGTAGCCGTCCGCCTTGTTCACGACGCGGATCGCCCCGTTCGGGCTTTCCGCATAGAGCTGGAGGGCGTCGGTCTCGCCGACGAGCGCGAAGGTGCCGGGAATCGTCAGGGAACTGTCGACGACGGACTCGTCATCGGTCTGGGTATACTGGTTGGAGGTGAAGCGGGTCGCCTCGAGGACCGCGGAGCCGCCGTCGAGCGTGTCCGCCGGGACGCGGCGGTCGGCGGCGAGGATCGCGCCGGAGACGAACGCGGCGGACAGGAGGATCGCCGCAAGCGATAGTTTCTTCGTCAAGCTACGATGCCACACGGTTGATCAGCTCCTTTCCCCAGGAAACGAGGAAGTCCCAAAGTTCGGAACCGAAGACGTAGACGATGAAGCCGATCAGGACGATGATGACCATCGCGAAGAGGGTCATGAGCAGGTTCTTGACCGTCTCGCCGATCTCGTAGTTGTGGATCTCCTTGGCGGACAGGAAAACCAGGACCGCCGTCCAGCCGTAGAGCACGGCGGTGCCGAGCTGGTACAGGACCGACTCGTTCAAGGTGAGGACGTTGCTCAGGAGCGTGAGCGGCAGCCAGCCGACGAGGATCGGCGACAGCGCGTAGGCGGTTCCGACGTACACGTCCTTGAGCCAGCCCTCGCCGTCCGAGAGGGTGGAGATCAGGTAGTTGGAGAACACGAACAGGAAGAAGATCCCGAAGAAGCCGGCGGCCGCGCCGAACAGGTTCACCGAATCGGCGCCGGTGTCGAACACGAAGCCGGTGTACCGGAGCATGACCAAGTATTCGATGAACAACAGGACGATCAGCACCGTCGCCGAGGCCGGCGTCCCGCGATGGAGCCGCTTGATCTGGAAGAAGGCGTCGGCGGGATCCTTGAGGATGTGGAAGGCGAGCGTGTAGCGGCGGACGTCGGTCCGCCCGGCGACCGACCGGACGGCCCGCCGGAGGCCGGCGAAGACGGCCGTCTTGCGGTCGACCCGTTTGAGGATGGCGGATGCGGCCGCCAGCGCGATGAGGGCGACGAAGATCCAGGAGAGGTTGGCCTTGAGCCATCCGTCGCGGATCTTCCAGTAGGTTTCGGAATAGCCGGCGACGTCGCTGGCGAGGCGGTATTCGGCGAGCGCGGCCTCATAGTCGCCTTGCTGGTAGTAGGCTTTGCCGAGGGCGGCGTGGGCGAGCGCGAAGTTGGCGTTCTGCCGCAGGATCGCTTCGAACAAGCCCGTGCTCTCCGCGTATTCGCCCGCGTTGTAGCGGCCGATCGCCTGGTGCACGAGGTCGGCGAAGTCGGTCGGGGCGTACGCCACGATCGCGTTGGCGGTCCCGTCGAGGCAGAACAAGAGGCCGCTCGCGTCGATCGCGACCGCCGCCGCGCTCTTGACCTGGCCGAGGACGCTGCCCGTCGAGGCGGTCACGTCGAAGGCGAACAGGAGGTTGCCGGCCGGATCGTATTCGACGAGGAAGCCGTCGTCGTAGACCGCGTAGAGGTAGCCGAGGTCGTCGACGGCGAGGTCGACGACGTCACTTTCGACGTCGTAGTTTTCCATCGTCAGGATGTTGTTGCCGTTCACGTCGAGCTTCTTCAAGGCGGATTCGGTATTGGGGGTCGAGGTGTAGACGAGCGATTTCTCGTTGATCGCGATGTTCGTCGGCGACGGCGGGGTGCTCGCGGCGTACTCGTCGCCCACGACGAACACGTCGGCGATCTTCTGGATCAGCGACTTGTTCGAGAGGTTCACGCCGAAGTAGCCGAGGAACGACCCGTCGTAGTTGAGCTGGATCACGCCGGAGGTGGAGCCTTCGCCGATCACGTAGATGTTCTCGCCGGCGCCGACGACGACCTTGGTCGGAACGTACAGCGAGGAGGCGCCGAAGAGCGGTTCGACGGGACGCCCGTAGTCGCGGACGAAGGCGCCGTCCAGGGTGAACTTGTGGACCAGCGCGGTGCCCTTGTCGGCGACGTAGACGAAACCGTCGGAGGACACGAAGACGCCGGTCGGCCGGTCGAGGATGCCCGTGCCGATCTCGGAAGCGAGCGCTCCGTCGGAATCGAAGACGGCGATGCGGGAGTGACCGGTGTCGGCGACGTAGAACAAGCCGTCGCGGATATAGAGGTCCTCGGGCATCAGAAGGGTCCCGGGAGCGTTCAGGGTGCCGATCGGGACGTAGGCGGTCTGCGTGTAGGTGAGCCGGCCGCGGTAGTCGACGGTGTAGGTGTCGTAAGGATAGTGGTCGTGCCAGAAGTCGGTGTCCGCGGACACCTTGACGACGGGGCAGAAGGAACACAGGATCAGGGTGAGGAGCGCGAGGCAGAGGAGTTTTTTCATGTCGGCCGCCTCACTTGATCCCGGAGTGGGCCATGGTGTCCATGACCTTGCTCTGCATGATGATGAAGATGACGAGGTTCGGAATGAACATGATGAGCGACGCGGCGGCGGCCATGCCCTGGCTTTCGACGGCGCTCGTGTTCGTCGTGAGCGTGCCCATGTAGAAGGCGAAGGTCTTCTTCACGTCGGCGTTGATGTAGGTCGCCGAGGTGTCGGCGGAGTTCCATACCGACTGGAACGACAGGATCATGATCGTCGCGATCGCCGGCTTGACGAGCGGGACGACGATCTTTTGGTAGATCTGCCAGTCGTTCGCGCCGTCGACGCGGGCGGCGTCGATCAACTCGCCGGGGATCTGGTCGATGAACTGCTTCACGAGGAAGAGGCCGACCGGGACCGCGAGATAGGGCAGGACGTGGATGAGGAAGTTGTCGATCAGGCCGAGCTTCTCGATCACGAGGTAGCGCGGGATCGTGACGGCGACGCCGACGAACATGAGGGCGATCGTGTTGATCTCGTTGATCGCCTTCTTGCCCTTGAAGTGCAGCTTCGAGAGGGCGTATCCGGCCATCGTCGAAATCAGCACGCTGACGGCGATGACGAGGATCGTGACGACGATCGAGTTGAAGAGGTAGCGCGACATCGGGATCCCGGAAGACCCCGTCACCGCGAACAGGTTCGTGAAGTTGGACAGCGTCGGCCGGTTGACGAAGAACCGGGGCGGATACGCGAACAGCTCCTCGAACGGCTTGAAGGCGTGGTTGAAGATGAAGATCAAAGGCAGGATCATGAACGCCGCGATCGGCAGGAGCACGGCGAGGTAGCGGAATTGGGCGGGGTGGAAGCGTTTCGGATTGATCTTGGTGGCCTGGAAGCGCGACTTGGTCTTCTTCATTCGTCTTTGCTCCCGAAGAGGCGGAACGCGAACCGCGAGACCGCATAGATGACCAGAAGCAGGATGACCGAGAGCGCCGCCGCATAGCCCATTTCGTATTTGTTGAAGCCGAAGTACTCGATGTGGTTGACGATCAGCTGGCCGGCGTACTGCGGCGTCGGGTTGGACCCCGACAGCGCCACGCCGATGCCCGAGGAGCCGAACGTGCCGACGATCGCCATGACCGCGCCGAACAGCATCTGCGGCTTGATCGTGGGGATCGTGATGTAGACCATCTCCTGGAACTTGTTCTTGATGCCGTCGATGTAGCCTGCCTCATAGAGGTCCTGGTTGACGTTGAGGATGCCGGCGAGCATCGCGAGGAAGCCCACGCCCATCGAGCTCCACAGCGTGACGCCGATCATGATCGGCATCAGCGTCTCCGCCGAGGTGAGCCACGCGACGGGTTCGTTGATCGCGCCGAGGTTCATCAAAAACATGTTGAGGTAGCCGGTCTCGTCGCCGGCGAAGATGACCTTCCAGAGCACCGACATCGTGACGCCGGCGGTCAGCGACGGCGAGTAGATGACGAGTGCGAGGATGGTCCGCACCTTCGGCGTGAGCTGCGCGAGCATCCATGCGATCAGGAAGGACAGGGTGTAGCCGCCGGGACCGACGATCACGGCGTATTTCAGCGTGTTCGGGATCACGTACTGCATGAATTCGGCGTCGTTCGTGAGGATGTTGATGTAGTTCTCGAAGCCGATCCACTGCGGGAACCGGACGGTGTCGAAGTAGGTGAACGAAAGCAGGATCGCCGCGGCCACGGGGACGATGATGAAGATCGCGAACATCGTCAGGTAGGGGGCGACGAAGGCGTAGGCGACGGGATGGCTGTCACGCACCCGGCGGCGCGGCGCGAAGAGGCGCTTGAGGCGGTCGGCGAAGGACGCGGGCTTCATGAGGACGGTCGGGTCGGTCATGCGCCGTCACCTCCGTCCAGCCACCCGTCGATCAGCGAACGGTTGGCCAACAGGTAGGGTTTCAGGATGTTCCCCGCCTTGTCGGCGTACCCGAACTCGCTCATCTTCTTGCGGATCTCCTTGTTCGCGCGGATCACCGCGTCGTTCAGTTCGACGCGCAGGTTGGCGCGCTCGAGGACGACGCTGTTCCACAGGTTCGAGATCTCGAGCTCGACCTGATACGATCCGGGCACCTTGGGCAGTTCGCGCAGCCAGCTCCACTGCTCGACGATGACGTCGACGTCGGATGCCGTGTATCCCGCCGCGAGGAACGCCGCGACGTTCGCGGAGTTCCACATGTAGGACTTGCCGAGGGTCGACAGAAGCAGGTTCTCAAACGTCACCTGCGTCGGGGTCGAGGCCCACCACCGGAGGAACTCCCAGCTTTCATCGGGGGATTCCGTGTTGGCGAAGACGATGTTGGCCGTCGCCGCGCCGGGAGCGCTGCGGTCGATCGTGCCGCCGTCCTTCTCGACGCCCGGAAGGAGGGCGATCGACCAGAGTCCCTGGATGTCGGGCGCGGCGTTCAAGAGGGTGACGTACATGCCGAAATCGCCCACGCCGATCGGGCAGGTGCCGAGCCGGAAATCGTTGTAGAACGAGGAAACCGTGACGTCCATCGAATAGATCGTATAGAGTTCGGTCATCATCGTGAGGGCGTCGATCGAGGCGGAATCGTCGATCGCCGCATGGAAGGCGTCGTCGGAATAGACGGTGGAGCCGTATTGGAAGAGGAAGGGAAGGGTCGCGTCGAACGCCTTGAGCGAGGCAGGGCTGGACAGCGGGATGTAGAAATCCAGGCCGTAGCGCTTGAGCACCGGCATCATCTCGGTGACCTCCACCCAGGTCGAGGGAACGTCGAGGTCGAGCGTTTCGAGGATGTCGGTCCGGTAGAACAGGACGTAGAAGTTCTCGGTGTCGGGAAGGCCGTAAAGGCCTTCGTCGTAGACCATCGGGATCAGCGATTCGGGATTGAAGAGCGCGAGCGTCTCGGCGAATGCCGGATCGGATCGGAACGCCGAAAGGTCATAGACGGCGCCGCGGATCCCCATGTCGTAAGGCATCCAGGAGGCGATGCCGAGGGCGACGTCGGGATTCTGTCCGGCGGAGTTGGCGAGGATCAGCTTGCTTTCGGAGGACATCACGGAGACCTTGACGGGGATTCCCGTCGCGGCCGTGAAGGTGTCGTCCGCCATCTTCTGGATCAGGTCGACGTACTGTTTCGAGCGGTTGACCCAGACTTCGAGTTCGCCTTCGGCGGCGACGTCGGAATAGCGGTCCTCGAAGAACGAGAGGAAGAACCGCCGGATCGCCAGCCACGCCCGGGCGAAGAAGCCGGCGTTGGCGGCGGGCAGTTCGGCGTTCCCGTACACGTAGAAACGGTCGATGTCGAGCGGGCTGTCCACGAGCAGCGACACGACGGTGCCGAGCAGCGAGGCGACCGAGGAACTCGAGGTCGAAAGCATCGTGATGTTCTGCGGGATCTCGTCGGGCTTGTCGGCGAGGATGGTCAGATTGCGGATGCAGAGGCGGAGGCTCGACTCGATTTCGGAGCGCCGTGCCGTGCCGTTCAGGGCGTCGACATAGTCCATCTCGGCCTGGAGCTCCGCCGCCATCGCCCGCAAATCCGCTTCGACCGTGGGCAGGTAGTCGACGATCGACCAGTCGCGGTCCTCGTCGACCTGGTTGCCGGTCAGCTTCTTGATGTCGAGCGACAGCTGGTTGACCGCCTTCAAGACCGTTTGCGCGGTCTCGTAGGTGGAGCGGTAGACCGACAGGTCGACGGAAAGCGAGACGACGTTGGACCCCGCTTCGAGCCAGAAGAGGAAGGGCGTCCCCGACGCGTCCGCGGGGGTGAAGTTGCGCCATGCGGAGGAATAGCCGATCGATAGCGACGCCGCCTCGGCGAACGGGATTTCGCCGTTGATCCGGAGGGTGCGGAAGACGGTCGCGTTCGCATGGGCGGCCTGCCGGACCTTGAAGGAGAGATGATAGAATCCGGGGGCGGGCACGACGACGTCGTAAGAGACGGTTTCGCGTTCGGAGTTGAAACTGGATCCCGAAAGCACGTTGAGCCTTAGCGCCGTCACCGAGAACGGCGTCACCCCGAGGTCGCGGTCGACGCCCGCCTGGATCGACGAGGAGTTCTTCGCGTCCGGGGTCTCGGCCTCGACGGTGAGCAGGAAGTCGTCGGTCAGGGCGGTTCCGCCGCCCAGGTAGCTTTGGTAGTCGGGAAGTTCGGACTGGCCGGTGACCGTCACGTCGCCGAGCAGCACCTCCCCCTTCAGAAGCCGGAACTCCACCACGTTGTCGCCGGCTTCCAGGAGGAAAGACAGTGGTTCGGTATGAAAACCCATCGGGTCCTGGAACGCCTGGTGCGTCCAGGACGCGATGACGGACTGCGAAGCGTAGAAGTCGTTGCCGAAACGATCGGTGGAGAAGGCGTCCCCGCCGTCCCAGTTCTTGTAGAGGATGATCTGCCCGGCTTCGGCGTAAGGCGACGCGCCGTTCACCCGCATCGCCAGCTCGGGATCGAGATAGCCGTCGTCGAGCGGGAAAAAGTCGAGGGCGAAGCGGTAAAGGCCGGTCGTCGGCACGTTCGCATGGAACGTCAGGACGCCCCCGGCGTCGAAGCTGGCCGCCGGGCCGTGATAGCCGCGCGTGTCGGCCGCCGGGATGGTCCCGCTGAAAGAGGATGGCGTCACGACCGCAAGGAATCCGGAGTTGTCGGCGTAATCCTCCGCGATCCAGTCCGGCAACACGTCCTTGTAGGCCTCGCCAACCATCCGGTCGGTCCGTCCCGCATCCGGCGAAGACGCCGAAACGACGCCGGCATGGAAGCCGGCGCCGATGAGCGTCAACAGCAGGAGTACGAGAAGGGACAGGCTTTTCTTGATCACGAGGCACCCCGCGGGAAGAATGGCTTGGCGAACGGTTCCGTTATCCGATGATTCCGAGTTGCTCGAAGACGGCCTCGCGGGCCGCGGTCAGGGCGTTGTTGGCCTTCTGGTTCCAGATCGTCTTGACGTCGGCGTAGTTGATCGCGCCGCTCATCACGCCGTTGAAGACGTCGCCGAGCGACGTCGTCGCGTTGTACACGCCGGTCCAGCGGGCCTTGATGTAGCCGGGGACGTACTTGTTGGGCTCGATGATGTAATCGTCGTACTCGACGACCTTGCGGAATTCGGTGAACGTCGTATAGATCCCGAAGAAGGCGTCGAGCATCTCCTCGTCCGGCTGGAGCGGCGTCATGTTGAGGGCGACGACGCCTTCGACGGTGTTGGAGATCTCGATCCGCTTGAGGTAGCCGTCCTTGCCGTAACTCATCCACTTGGCGAGCAGGTAGGCTTCCTCCGGATGGTCGGTCTGCGAGGAGACGCACATCAGGTCGAGGACGACCGGAATCTTGTGCGAGGCCGCGGTGCCGGGGGTGCCGATGAAGTCGACGTCGAAGCCGAGGTCGAGCATCGAACCGATGATCGGGGTGTATTCCCAGTACGCGAGCAGTTTCGAGGTCTCCCACGTCCCGGTGGTCCCGAAGGCGGCCATCTTCTCGTCGGCCGAGAGGGCGTCGTAGACGTAGGCCTTGTTCTGCATCAGCGCGTTGTACATGTCGAGCGTCGCGGAGAACTCGGGTCCGTCGAGATGGAGGAGCGAACCGTCGTAGGTGTACCAGCCGAGATCGGGATTGAGCTGCGCGGGGAACCACTCGGGCAAACGGTCGATGCCGCAGATGCCGGCGATGCCGTTGCCGGTGGTGACGTTCTGGCTTGCGACGTCGGCGACCTTGGCCGCGAATTCGTCCCAGGTGTCCTCGAACAGCGGCTGGTCGCCGTTCTGGTCTTCGAAGAGCGTCTTGTTGATGAAGTAGCCGAAGTAGTAGACCGCATACGGGACGGCCATGATGTGGCCGCCGAAGTTCGCGGCGTTGCGGAGGTCGGCGGAGACGTTCATGAATTCGGGATCGGCTTCGGCCAGTTCGGCGACGTCCAGCGACCAGTTGTTCATGATCGTGGTCTCGACGGAGTCGGTGAAGTAGACGTCAGGCAAGGTGCCGAGGGCGGCGTTCGCGCCGAGGAATTCGTTCCAGTTCTGGTCGATCTCGCCCGTTCCGGTCGAATCGGGGACGCGCGGACGCTCGAGGATGTCGACGGTGATCCACGGGTACTGGACTTCGAAGGCGTCGAGCATGAGCCGTTCGAGGTTGGTCGTCGAGTCGACGGCGCCGAGGTTCCAGGCCGCGTAGGTGAGCGTGACGGGATCGTGATATTCCGTCGTGGTCGTGGTCGCGGCGGCGGTCGACTGGGTCGTGGTGACGCCCGTCCCGGTCGTGGTGAGGCCGGAACCCGACGTCGTGGTCGTGGTCGCGGCGGCGGTCGTCGTGGCCGTCTCGCAGGCGACACCGACCAGGGCGAACAACATGATGAGGGCGAAGCTGACGAATTTTTTCATCTTCATTCTCCTTTATGTGGCTTTCTCGATCGCCGTGCGATCATTGGAAGACGACGCTGACCTTGTGGGTCTTGCCGTCGCGGAAATCGGGGAGGATGTTGCCCTTCACGGGGGCGCCGTCGACGACGATCGACGGTTTCACGCCGCGGACGAACGTGAAGGCGTAGGTCGCGCCGCGGAAGTTGCGGCGGTAGCCGTATTCGTTCCATGCGGCGGGGGCGTGCGGTTCGACGAGGAGGCCTTCATAGGTCGCCTTGACCCCGAGGATGTCGCAGACGGCGACGCGGTGGAGCCATTGCGCGGATCCGGTGTACCAGGTCCATCCGCCGCGGCCGTAGTTGGGAGAGATCGGACCGTCGGAGTTGCCGCAGGTGACGTAGGGTTCGGCGACGTAGCGGTCCGGATCGGCGGTGCGGTTCGGCGGGCAGATCCCGCGGTAGGCGCGGTAGGCGAGGTCGGTGCGGCCGGCCTTGGCGAACGCGGTGACCGCCCAAGTCGCGGCGTGCGTGTAGACGCCGCCGTTTTCGCGAAGGCCCGGCGCATACCGCGTGACATAGCCGACGTCGGTGCGCGGTTTCGTGAAGGCCGGGAAGTTGAGCACGGTCCCGTAGTCGCGGAGGAGCCACTGTTCCATCGACTTGACAACCGTCTTCAGGCGCTCGGCGGGGATCAGTTCGCCGATGATCGCCCAGGCGTTCGGCATCAGGAAGATCTTGCCTTCGTCGTTGTCCTTCGAGCCGAGGACCAGGCCGGCGTCGGTGGTCGCCATGCGGTACCACTCGCCGTCCCACGCGAACTCGTTGAAGGTCTGCTTGATCACGGCGGCCTTCGCGAGCATCTCGGCGACGAACGCGTCGTCGTGGCGCGCGGAAGCGTGGCGGGCGAATTTCTTCAGGATGATGTAGAGGAAGCAGGACATCCAGAACGACTCGCCCTTCATCTCGGGACCGACGGCGGAGAGGCCGTCGTTCCAGTCGTGCGATCCCATCAGGGGCACGTTGCGGGCCGAGAAGCGGGTGAGCGACTTCTGGATCGCCCGTTTGGCATGCTCGTAGATCGTCGCCGCGCCGCCGTCGAGGAACGGGGCGGACTCGTCGAGGAAGGCGAAATCGAGCGTCTCCTCGAGGTAGGCGTCGAGGATGAACGGCAGCCACAGGAGGTCGTCGGAGCAGTTGCCGCGCGGACCCCAGCCCTGGAAGGTGACGAACCAGTGGTAGACGTCGCCGGCCTGGAACTGCTTGGCCGCGTGCATCCGCAATTGCTTCTTCGCAAGTTCCGGTTTCCCTTCCAAGAAGATCTGGCAGTCCTGGAGTTGGTCGCGGAAGCCGTAGCCGCCGGAGGTTTGGTAATACCCCGTCTTCGCCCAGAGCCGTCCGGAAATGGCCTGGTACTTGGAGAACGTGTTGGTCATGAGGTCGAACGCCGGGTCGGGGGTCTTCGCCTCGTCGCCGCCGAGCAGTTCCGCCCAGAAGGTCTGGAGTTCGGCGAACGCCTCGCGGGCACCCTCGGCGCACGTATATTTCTTGATGAGCGGATCGGGGTCCTCATACGCCGAATCGATGCCCGGAATCTCGTTTTTGCCGAGGGTGGTGCAGCCGATCGTGTAGACGAGGGTCTTGGATTCCCCCGGCTGAAGCCTGATTTCGTTTCTCAGCGAGGCGACCGGATCGCCGAAGCGGCCCTGGTTCTTCGCCAGATGCGCCTCCTTCATCCCCTTTGGGGAATCCTCGCGGCCGTACATGCCGAGGAACGATTCCTTGTCGGTGTCGAAGGACGCGACGGGCTCGGACACGGCGTGGAAGCCGGTATAGTCCCAGTCGACGTTGTTGTGGAGACCCTTCTTGTCGCCGAATCCCCACATGTACTTGAGCAGTTTGAGGGCGTTCAGTTTCGGGTCGAACGAGGTGTCCATGAAGAGTTTGTGGAATTCGCGGTGGGCGTCGGGATGGATCGCCGCCTCCCACTCGAAATAGCTCGTGAGGTCGAGGTCCTTGGTTTCGGCCGATTTGTTGAGGACGGCGATCTCGATGATTTCGAGCGGCTGGTGCGGGACGACGAACATCTTCATCGTCGTGTGCACCTGTTCGACCTGGTACTCGAAAACCGAGTAGCCGACACCCTGGCGGACCGCGAACGCTTCATAGGGCGTCTGCGTGGGCATCCAGGACAACGACCAATAACGGCCGGTGCGACGGTCCCTGAGATAGAAGTACTTGCCGTAATTATCCTTGATCAGGTCCTGGTAGAGGCGGGTGAGCCGGTTCTGCTCGGCGTTGCCGCGCCACGAGAAGCCGCCGCCGGTCTGCGAGACGACGAAGCCGTAGTCCCCGTTGGAGACGACGTTGACCCAGGGCCTCGGGGTCCTCGGGTTGGTGATGACGTATTCTTTTCCATCGGCGCTGAAATGGCCGTATTTGTTTGCGAACAAGTGCGGTTCCCCCTTTATCGAAACGTTTCGATGACATTTCGATTTTATTATAGCATACGACGGGACGATTTACAAGCGCTTTCAGCCGCTTTTTAAAAAAAGAACCGGCAATTGTGCCGGTCAAAAGGAGTCGCGCAGGATCAACGCGCCGACTTGCTTATGGACGTCGGCGTGCTTGTTCTGCAAGAGCGAGATGGCGGTCGCGGCGATCGCGCGGCCCCATTCGAAGTGGTCGATCCGGATCGTCGACAGCCCGGGGCGATAGTAGGAGGACAGCTCGATGTCGTCGAACCCCGAAACGCCGATGTCATCGGGGACGCGGATTCCCTTCTCGGCGAGCCCGTCCATGATGCCGATCGCCATCTCGTCGTTGGCGCAGACGAACATGTCGGGGAGCGGTTTTCCGGAGGCGATCGCCTCGCGGATGATCGAGAGGCCGGACGCCTTCGTGAACAGACCCCAGTATTCGGCGAACACCTTCCTGCCCGTCGCGTCCATCGTCCTCATGAAACCTTCGAAACGGTCGGTGTCGTCATAGGTTTCGCGGACGCCGTGGACATATGCGATCCGGCGATATCCCTTCGCGATGACGGCGCGCGTGAGTTCGGCCATCGCGTTCTGGTTGTCGATCGTCATGTCGACGATGTCGGGATCGGCGAGACGGCGGTCGAGCACGATCACCGGCTTGAAGTTCTTCGCGACCTTGACGAGCGTCTCGTCGGCGATGTGGATGTCGGCGACGATCGCGCCGTCGGCGGATCGTTCCTTGAGCAGGTTTTCCGAAGAAACCCCGGTCGAGACG
>CAIMSF010000116.1 GCA_903844055.1 uncultured bacterium | reverse complement strand
GTCTTCGCCAAGTTCGGCAACGCCGTCCGCTCCTTCGCGGCATCCTTCACCGAAAAGAAATACGTCACCGAGGACGATCCGGAAGCCGTCAACGTCTGGGTCAACCGCTCGCTCATCTACGTCGACCTGATGCAGAAGATGGCCGACGCGGCGTTCGAGGGGACCGGGACCAAGATCAAGATCTCGATCATGCCCGACGCGAACAAGCTGATCCTCGCGAACGCCGCCGGCAAGACGCCCGACATCGCGCTCGGCCTGGCGTCCTACCAGCCGTTCGACCTCGCCCTCCGCGGGGCGCTCCAGGATTTGACCGAATTCGATGATTTCTGGACGATCGCGGGCGATTTCGCCCCCGGCGCGTTCATTCCGTACGTCCTCGAAGACGGCGTCTATGCGATGCCCGAAACGCTCGAGTTCCATGCCCTGGTCTATCGCCAGGACACGCTGCGGGCGCTTGGCATCGGCGTTCCCGACACGTGGGACGACGTCATCGACATGCTTCCGACACTCCAGCGCTACGGCATGAACTTCTATTATCCGACCTCCGGCGGATCCTCGATGAAATGGTTCTACCAGACTTCGTCGCTCATCTACCAGTACGGCGGGTCGGTCTACGCCGAGGACGGTCTGTCGACGACGATCGACAGCGAACGCTCCTACCAGGGGTTGAAGCTGCTCTCCGACCTGTACACGACATACAGCCTTCCCTCCTACGTCGGGTCCTTCTACAACTCGTTCCGCTACAACACCCTGCCGATCGGCATCATCGACTTCGGCACCTACCTGACCCTCAAGAACGCCGCTCCCGAACTGACCGGACAGTGGGCGCTATCCCTCTACCCCGGCGTCGAGGACGACGAGGGCGAGGTGCAGCGCTGGTACATCGCCAACGGTTCCGGCGCGATCATGTTCAGGCTCGCGGACGAGGTCAAGAAGGCCGCCAGCTGGGAGTTCATGAAATGGTGGCTCTCCGCCGAGACGCAGACCAACTTCGCCTTCGCGCTCCAGTCGACCTACGGACCGGAATTCGTCTGGCTCTCGGGCAACATCGAGGCGGTCGAGAACTCGCCGGTCGATTCCGTCGACAAGGCGGTCATCCTCGAGATGGTCAAGTGGCTCGCCGACATCCCGCGCACGCCGGGACAATACCTGCTCGAACGCGGTCTGTCCGACGTCTGGAACACGGTGACCTTCGACGGCACGCCGGTACGCGTCGCGATCGACGACCAGGTGCTCAAGATCAACCGCGAAATCAAGAAGAAGATGGTCGAATTCGGCTATCTCGATGAGAATGGCAACGTCCTCGTGCCGTATACGGTGCGCGGAACCGCTTGGATCCTGTCGCAAATCGCGCTCAATGGAGGGGGGGACGACTGATGGCTCTTGAAACGCTCTTGACCCGCATTTCCGATTCGAAGGTCGTGAAAGCCTTCCGTTCCCGCGTCCGGCGTCCGGACGTCGACAAGGACAAGGCGTCCACGGCGCTCCTTCTGACCCCGTACGTCGCGCTCTTCTCGCTCTTCATCGTCATCCCCGTCGTCGCCGCGATCGGCCTCTCGTTCACCTACTTCAACGGCATCCAGACCCCCGCCGTCGCGAAGATGTTCGGGCTCTACAACTACGTGATGATCCTCACGCAGGATGAGGTCTTCCTGCGCTACGTCCTGCCGAACACGCTCAAGTACGCGATCATCACCGGACCGGGCGGATACGCGCTGTCCTTCCTGATGGCGTGGATGCTCTCGCAGATCCAGGCGAAGCCGCGCAAGTGGATCGCCCTCGCCCTCTATACGCCCTCGATGCTCGGCGGCGTCCTGATCGGCGTCATCTTCCGCACGCTCTTCTCCGGCGACAAGTCGGGCTACATCAACGCCGTCCTGCTCGACATGGGGCTGATCAACGTCCCGACCGACTTCCTGCAGTCGGGCGACTACCTGATGCAGATCATGATCTTCGTCACCTTGTGGAGTTCGATGGGCATCGGCTTTCTGTCGATGCTCGCCGGCATCCTCAACATCAACAAGGAGATGTACGAGGCCGCCTACATCGACGGCATCAAGAACCGCATGCAGGAGATCTTCTACATCACGATCCCGTCGATGAAGCCGCAGATGCTCTTCGGCGCCGTGATGGCGATCGTCGGCGCCTTCAACGCCGGCGGCATCGGCGTGGCGCTGTCGGGGTCGAACCCGACGCCGCAATACGCCGGCCAGTTGATCGTGAACCACATCGACGACTACGGCTTCATCCGCTACGAGATGGGATACGCCGCCGCGCTGTCGGTGATCCTGCTCGTCGTGATCCTGCTCTTCTCGCGGGTCGCGTACGCGCTCTTCGGGGAAAGGGACTGAGACCATGTCGAACTTCCTCGGAACGCAGATCGCCCCGAAATCCTTCCATCCCTCGCAGCTCAAGTTCTACGCCCTGCTCGTGCCGATCAGCGTCTTCATGATCCTGCCGCTCGTCTACGTCATCGGCCAGGCCTTCAAGCCGCTCTCGGAGCTGTTCCTCTTCCCGCCCCGCTTCATCGTCTCCAACCCGACCCTCGACAACTTCGCCCGGCTCTTTCGGACGGCGTCCGGGACCGGCGTGCCGATGACCCGCTACCTCTTCAACTCGCTCGTCGTGACCTCGATCACGATCTTCGCCACCCTCCTCATCACCCTGATGACGGGCTACGCGCTGTCGAAGAAGAAGTTCAAGCTGAAGAAGGCGCTCTTCCAGATCAACCAGACCGCCCTCATGTTCGTCGCCACCGCGGTCGCGATCCCGCGCTACCTCGTCGTCACCGGCCTCGGGATGACGAACAGCTTCGCCGCCCACGTCATCCCGTATCTGGCGATGCCGGTCGGCCTCTTCCTCGTCAAGCAGTTCATCGACCAGGTTCCCGACGAACTGATCGAGGCGGCCAAGATCGACGGCGCCAACGACTGGCACATCCTCACCAAGATCGTCGGGCCGCTCGTCAAGCCGGCGCTCGCGACGGTCGCGATCCTGTCGTTCCAGATGATCTGGAACTCGACCGAATCGTCCAACATCTACGTGATCGACGAGACCAAGAAGACCTTCGCGTTCTACATGAACACGCTCACGTCCTCCTCGGCGGGTCCCGCCGGCGCCGGCATCGCCGCCGCGGCCGGACTGTTGATGTTCTTGCCGAACCTGGCGATCTTCATCTTCATGCAAAGCAACGTGATGGACACCATGAGCCATTCGGGCATCAAGTGAGAGGGGGAGCCGACATGAAAATCGTCAAGAAAGCTTCCGTCCTCTTCGTCCTGCTTTTGGTAGCGGCGCTCGCTTCGGGGACCCTGCGGGTCTTCGCGTCGTCCTCCACCACCTACACCTACGCCTTCGACGAGGACCGCGACTACGTCCAGACGCAGGACGCCTACCTCCCGGGTCAGACGATCACCTCGCTCGGATTGAAATCGCCGGCCGACCTCGCCGTGAACAACGAAGGCGAGCTCGTGATCGCCGATGCCGGCAACGCCCGCATCGTGATCTATGATCCGATCGCGAACACGATGACCTCGTTTGCTCCCGAGGCTCCCGACCCGCTGTTCTCCAATCCGACCGGCGTGTTCGTCTGCCGCGAGAGTTCCGCCTACGTCGCGGAGGGCGACATCTACGTCGCCGACTCCGCCGCCGGCCGCGTCTTCCACTTCTCCGCCGACGGCACGCTCCTCGAATCCTTCGGGAAACCCAACTCGATCATGTACGAGACGCTCGCCTTCGAGCCGGAAAAGGTCGCCGTCGACAAGGCGGGGATCATGTACGTCGTTTCGAAGGGATCCTCCGACGGCGTCGTCCAGCTTTCGAACACCGGCGAGTTCCTCGGCTTCTTCTCCTCGAACAAGGTCAACCTGACCCTCCGCCAGCAGTTCCAGCAGTTCATCTACACGCAGGAGCAGCTCGACAACCTCAACATCAACCTGACCCCGCCGGTCTTCACCTCCGTCTTCATCGACGACGGCGGCATCGTCTACTCGTCGTCTTCCGGACTCCGCGTCGAGAACATCAAGAAGCACACCACGCAGGGCACGAACATGCTCTCCGAGATGTACATCTCAAGCGCGAAGCTGGTCGACGTCTCGGTCGACGACCCCGGCATCATCTACACCGCCGACCAGAGCGGCTGGATCGACGTCTACACCAACGACGGCGAATTCATCTACACCTTCGGCTCGTATCTCGACCTTGGGATCGCGGGCCTCTTCAAGAGCCTCGCGGCGATCGCCGTCGACCAATCCGGCCAGATCTGGACGCTCGACTCCGGCAACAGCTACCTCCAGTCGTTCGTCCCGACCGAGTACGCCTCGACCATCTACCAGGCGATCGCCCTCTATGACGAGACCCGCTACGAGGAAGCCGTCGTCCTCTGGAAGGCGGTCCTCCGCCTGAACCAGATGTCGATGCTCGCCCACAACGGCATCGCCAAGAACTACCTGCAGCTCGAGGAATACGCGCTCGCCGCCGAACACTTCCAGATCGCCGGCAACCGCGAGCTCTATTCCGAGGCCTTCTGGGAACTGCGCAACATCTGGCTGCAGGCGAACCTGCTGCCCACGCTCGGGCTGATCCTGCTCGGCGTCGTCCTCTTCGCCGCCGTCGGCCTCGCCGACCGGAAGACGCACTTCCTCGCCCCGGTCCGCGCGTTCGGCGCGAAGATCGCCGCGAATCGGATCATCGCCGACGTGCTCTATGCCAAGAACGTTGCGAAGAAGCCCTCCGATGCGTTCTATTACCTGAAGAAGAAGCGCCACGGGTCCTACGCCGGGGCGATCGCGCTGCTCGTCATCACCTTCGGGGCCTATCTGCTCTTCATCGCCGGGAAGGGGTTCATCTTCCAGACGACGGACCTGAAGGACATGGATTTGAGTTCGATCATCCTCGGTTTCCTCGCGATCGTCGGCCTCTTCGTCCTCTGCAGCTACCTCGTGACGTCGATCCAGGACGGCGAGGGCACGCTCGGGGAGATTTTCAAGGGCGTCGCCTACTCGATGCTGCCGTTCATCCTCGGATGCGTCGTCTCGACCCTCGTCTCCTACGTCGCGACGACCAACGAGCTGTTCCTGCTCAACGTCATCTTCGGGATCGGCCTGGCATGGAGCCTCCTGCTCGTGTTCATCTCGATCTCCGAAATCCAGAACTACACGTTCGGCGAGACGGTCAAGAGCATCCTCCTCACCGTCCTGTTCCTCATCGTCATCCTGCTCGTCTTCGCCTTCGTGCAGATGACGATCAAGCAGCTGTTCACGTTCCTGATTGAAATCGTGAAGGAGGCGTTCCGCCATGTCCTGGGTTAAGAAAAGCCTGGCCGTCCTCGTGACCGCGCTGTCCCTCACTCCCCTCGCCGTCAGCGGCGCCTGGGTCCCGACGGCGCGCGACACGCAGGAAAATCCCCCCGCCCTCACCGACATCCCCTCCTCCGACTTCGACGAGGGCGGGTATGCGAAACTGCATGAGACCGCCGATTTCATTTACTACTGGCAGGAAGCCCGCGACGTCCTCGTCGTCACCGACAAGCGCAACGGCTACACCTGGAAGACCGGACTCGACATCGATCCGACGCGCACCAAGACGGTCCAGAATGCCGCCTGCCGTGACGCCCGGAACGACTACAACGACGATCTGATCGACTTCGAGACGTTCGAGGCGCTTTGCGAGATCCCGGTCGACTCGCTCACCGCGATCGACCCCGCCGGTCCGCTGCTCGCCAACTCGCTCTTGAATTTCGTCTATTACCGAAAGGGCGCGGCGGACTCCGACTACACGATCGACACGGTCTACTCGAGTTATACGAAGCTCAGTCTCTACGACGTCAACTCGACGCTTCAGAACATCGACGGCGACCCGACCCTCTGGCGCTTTACGTTCGACACCTTCGGGATCGGCGTGGACCAGGACCTGACGATGACGATCGTCGCCGACCTCACGCTCACCGAAGGCGGCTTCGCGATCCGGATCGTCGACGACCTGCTCGCCGGAACGGCGCTCCCGTACCTTTCGACGATCAGCGTCGCCCCGTTCATGGGCGCCGTCGGCGGCGTCCAGACCGTCTACACGGCGATCGAGAAGACGCTCACGGAAGACGGCGACTATGAGGATGAAAGCGGTGTCCAGGCGCCGATGATCGGCGGCTACGCGTTCGTCCCCGACGGCTCCGGGGCGCTGATCCGCTTCCGCGACAACACCGTCAAGCTGACCGAATTCACCGCCGTCGTCTACGGCGACGACCCATCCCAGACGTTCCAGAACCACGAGCTCGCGCTCGGCACCTACGTGCCGTTCAAGACGGCTTCGATCCCGGTCTATGGGATCGCCCACGGCAACGACCAGGCGGCGTTCGTCGCCTACGCGACGTCGGGCGGCGAGTACATGCAGATCGTATCGATGCCGGAAGGCAACGGCACCTACTACAACTACACCTACGCGAAATTCAAATACAACTACAAGTACAACCGCATCTACACCCTCGACGGCGACAACCCCGTCCCCTCGATCGGCGACGAGCTGAACGAGTTTGACGCGGAGCTCCGGTTCGACTTCCTTTCGGGAGACGGCTCGACCGATCCCTACCCGGCCAACTACGTCGGGATGGCGCTCAAGTACAAGCAGCATCTGATCGACGCGGGGGAACTCGCCTATGTCGCACAGGACGCCGAAGACATCGGGATCCGCCTCGACTTCCTGATGGCCGACACGGAGAACTCGATCATCGGCTACCAGACGATGGTCGCGACCGCCGCAAGCGACGTCCGGACCATCCTGGACGACGTCATGTCGGCCGGCATCACCCACATCTCCTCCGGTTTGATCGGCTGGCAGGCCGAAGGCGTCACCCTCGGCAACCCCTCGCGCGCCGTCTTCTCCTCGGCGATCGGGTCGAAGGCCGCGTACCGCGACCTGATCGGCGACTTTGCCGACCGCGGCGTCGACGTCTCGTTCTACCAGGACTATTACCTGATCAACGAAGACCAGATCTCGCTCTACCGCAACGCCGCCAAGCACCCGGCCGGCTGGTACGGCAGGCTCCTTTCCTACGAGAAGCCGATCGACACGTTCTTCTACGCCCGTCCCATCAAGAGCGCCGAGTGGCTGATGCGGCAGGCGAACACCTTCGCCAAGATGGGCGTCCCGTCCTTCACCGTCGACGGCATGACCGACCATCTCGTCACCGACTACACGGGCGACATCACCACCCGCACGGACGCGGTCATCCTGTTCCGCAACGTCCTCGACGCCTTGTCGGGCGTCGGCGAACTCAACCTGACGCAGCCGAACAGCTACCTGTTCAAGTATACCGACAAGTACCTGCAGATGGACGTCTACACGACCCAGTACCTGATCGAGACCGACACCGTGCCGTTCCTGCAGATCCTCCTGCAGGGCACGATGGAACTGTATGCGATTTATTCCAACTTCTCGTTCTACACGACCAAGGACATCCTCCGGATGATCGATTACAACGTCTGGCCGTCGTTCGTGCTCACGCAGGAGCCCGCCTATGTCCTCTCCGACACCAACTCGAGCGATTACTACTCGACCGAGTACGAACTGTACAAGGATGCGATCGAGACGATCTACGCGACCGTGAACGGCGCGTTGTCGGGCGTCCTCGGCAGCGCCTGGACCGACCGCGACGTCGTCGCCGCCGGCGTGATCCGGAACCGTTACGAAAACGGCGTCGAAATCTACGTCAACTACACCGATCAGGATTACGACTACGGCGCCGGCATCGTCCCCGCCGAATCCTACGTCGTGCTGGGAGGCGAGTGAGATGGCCAGGAACAAGACGCTCCGCGCCCTCACCGGCGAGTCGCGCATCGAGAACCAGAACAAGATCGCCTACCTCTTCATCGCGCCGTGGCTGCTCGGCTTCCTCACCTTCGTCATCTACCCGTTCTTCAAGACGATCTACAACACGTTCTTCAAGATCACGTCCGAAAGCATCGGGCTCACCTATTTCTACAACCTGATCGACAAGGGCGGAAACTACGGCACCGCGTTCCGCAACCTCTATTTCTTCCCGCAGCTGTTCGACTTCATCGTGATGGAGTTCACCTACGTCCCGACGATCATCATCGTCGCCTTCATCCTCGCCGTCCTGCTCAACACCGGCGTGAAGGGCCAGGGCATCTTCCGCGTGATCTTCTTCTTCCCGGTCATCATCATGTCCGGGCCGATCACCGGGATCCTCTACTGGAACGGCGCCGGGTCGCTCCTCACCTACGCCGACAACATCATCTTCAAGATGATCCTCTCCTACAGCCCGCAGCTCGCCGAAGCCCTCTCCGGTCTTTTCGGCAACTTCACGATGGTGCTCTGGTTCACCGGCATCCCGGTCATCCTGTTCATCAACGCGCTCCAGAAGATCAACGTCAACCTCTATGAGGCGGCCAAGATCGACGGCGCCAACGGCTGGCAGATCCTATGGAAGATCAAGGTCCCGATCGTCAAGCCGACGGCCTTCGTCTGCGCCGTCTTCACGATCGTCCAGCTCGGCACCTACACCGGAAACCCGGTCTTCTACACGATCCAGAACTCGATCTACGACCGCGGCGGCGGCATCGGCCTCGCCTCGACCTTCGCGGCGATCTACACGTTCGTCGTCTTCCTCATCGTCGGCGTCGCCTGGTTCCTCCTCGGCCGACCGGAAAAGATCAAGAAGGTCGAACTGTCCTCGATCCAGCGGATCAACATGGAAGCCCTCGCCCAGCGCCGCGCCGAGCAGAAGAAAGGGACGGTGACCGCGCAATGAACGCCCTCCTGCAAAACGTCCGCGCCCGCTACGACCGGGCGAAAGCCTACGTCAGGGGACACAAGGCGAAGGTCACGCACGTCGTCGCGCAGATCGCGATCTACGTCTTTCTGATCACGATCAGCTACGTCTTCCTCTATCCCGTCTTCCGGATGATCTCGATCTCGTTCATGTCGGCCTCCGACCTCGTCAACCCCGAGGTCGACTGGCTGCCTTCGAAGTTCACCTTCGCGAACTACGCGATCGCCTGGAAGGTCCTGAACGGCACCGTATCGCTCACGAACTCGATCAAGTTCTCCGGGCTGATGGCGCTGTTCCAGACGATCGTCTCCGCCCTCACCGGGTTCGCCTTCGCCCGCTACGAGTTCCGCGGAAAGAAGCTCCTGTACACGATCATCCTGCTCTCCTTCATCATCCCGGTCCCGATCCTGCTCATCACGCAGTACAACATGTTCAACGAGTTCTACCAGCTGATCGGCCGCACCGGCCAGGGCCAGGGCCTCGGCAGCTACGATTCGCAGATGATCATGGCCTTCTTCGGCCAGGGCGTCAACTCCGCGATCCTGATCATGATCTTCGTGAACTTCTTCAAGCTGATCCCCAACGACCTCTACGAGGCCGGCAAGATCGACGGCGCCAGCCCGATCCAATTGTTCTGGCACATCACGATCCGGCTGTCGCTCTCGACGATCGTGGTCGTCTTCCTGTTCTCCTTCGTCTGGAACTGGAACGAGGACTACGTCACGAAGTTCCTCGTCGGCGACGGGATCGACCTCTTCACCAACCAGCTCGGCAAATTCGACTCGCTGTTCTCGACCCGCACGACCGGCCTCACCCATCCGGACGCCGGCGGCGAGATCCAGCTCGTCGAATCGTTCAAGATGGCGGCGACCGTGATTTCCGTCATCCCGCTCCTGCTTTTGTACTTCGTCGGCCAGAAATCCTTCGTCCAGGGCATCGAAAAGACGGGCATCACCGGCGAATGACCGCCGACAAAACGAAAACGATGTGATATAATGAATGCTGACGCAAGTCGGCATTCACGCATTTTGGGGGGAGGGACCCGCTTGGAACTGACGCGCACCGAACTGAAATTCCTGCTCTCCCCCGACGAGCTCGCGCAGCTCAGAAACCAGCTGCCGCTCGTGATGGGGCGCGACCCGTACGCCGATCCCTCGACCGGCGAATACACAATCTCCAGCGTCTACTTCGACGACCTGTACTGCTCGCGCGTCGGCGACAAGGCCGACGGGGTCGAGTATCACCAGAAATATCGTGTCCGCCGCTACGCCGGCGGGCCGTCCCGCCTCGAATACAAGACCAAAGTCGGCAACCTCACCGCCAAGGAATCGATCTGGCTCGACGACCCGATGCGGGACGCGCTGCTCCAGGCCGACGCCGGCGGCGTCGCCAGGTACGCCCACATCCGCCTGATGGCGGACGCGCTGGTCCGCATGAAGCTCGACGACCTCCGCCCTTCGATCGTCGTCGACTATGTCCGCGAAGCCTTCGTCTACCCGACCGGCGACGTCCGCGTCACCTTCGACAAGGACGTCACCGCCTACCTCTGGGAATCCGATCCCGGATTCCGGCGACGGGTCCTCGAACCGGGGATGACGATCCTCGAGGTGAAGTACACCGGTCTGTTGCCGGAAACGCTCCGCAAGGTCCTCTTCTTCAAGAACTTCCAAATCGTTTCGTATTCCAAATATTACATGGGCTGGATCCTCCTCAACCCGTGAGATCGAGAGATGACGTATGAACCTCACCCTGTTTACGCTTCAGGAATTCTTCGAAGAATGGGCGGTCCTCGAACTGACCCCCGGCGAAATCGCCTTCAACCTCTTGGTCGCCTTCGCGCTGTCGCTCTGGGTTCTTTTCATCTACAAGCTCTCCTACCAGACGACCGTCTACAACAAGAGCTTCTCGATGACCCTGCCGGTCTCCGCGCTCATCACCACGATGGTGATCATGGCGGTCTCCTCCAACGTCGTCCTGTCGCTCGGCATGGTCGGCGCCTTGTCGATCGTGCGTTTCCGCACGGCGATCAAGAATCCGCTCGACACGATCTTCATGTTCTGGACGATCGGCATCGGGATCACCGTGGGAGCCGGATCCGGCCTCCTCGCGGTGCTCGGATCGGCCGTCGTGGGACTTGCGATCCTGGTCGTCCAGGCGCTCGAGATCTTCACGACCCCCTACATCCTGATCGTCCGCATCGAGGGCGCCTTCGACGAGGATTTGCTCCTCGCCGAAGCGAAGAAGGTCTATTCCCGCTTCGTGCTCCGCAACAAGTCGGTGCAGAAGGACAAGGCGGAGTTCACCTTCGAAGTCCGCGGCCAGAAGGACATCGGCAAGAAGGTCGACCCGCTCAAGACGCTTCCCGGCGTCCAGTCGGTGATGCTTCTTTCGTACCGTGGCGACTACGTCGTCTGAGTCGGGAGACCACGGGATGAACGCGCGCGAAGCCTACGTCTGGATGAAACGCGTCGACCATGAGGCGATGGCCGCGTTTTTCACCGCGTACGGCGGCATCCGCGTCGATCCGGCCGGACCGGACCTGGTCCGGCTCGCGATCGACTCCGACCACGAGGACGTCGACTTCCAAAGGCTCCGCGAACTCGCGGTCCAGGAGTTCATCCAGGACCTCGCGATCTTCATCGTGCCCGATTCGCCCGGCTTTCCGGTGGCGGCGGTCCTCGCCGACCTGCCCAAGCTCGGCCACGGCGTGTTCGGGGTGTCCGAGCTTGCGACCGAGGCGGTCCTCCGCAACCTGAACCCGCTCCGTTCGATGCTCCGCTCCTACTATTACGATCTCGTCGGCGCCGAAACGGTCGACACCGCCGTCGGCTTCATCAAGGCCGACCAGAACGCCACCCGCGCCGCCAGGCGGATGTTCATGCACCGCAACACGCTCAACTACCGCCTCGACCATTTCGCCGCCAAGACCGGGATCGACGTCCGCACGTTTTCGGGCGGGCTCGCCTGCTACCTGCTCTTCCGCGCGTGATTTGTGCACTTTGACCATAGGAAACCGACCGCTTTTCCGTTATAATCTGCTTGAGCACAAAATCCATCTCCAGGAGGACCATCCATGGCAACATTGACATTCAAGCATCTCGACAAAGTGTATGACAACGGCGTGCAGGCGGTGTTCGATTTCACCCTCGACGTCAAGAACAAGGAATTCATCGTCTTCGTCGGCCCGTCGGGCTGCGGCAAGTCGACCACCCTCAGAATGGTCGCCGGCCTCGAAGAGATCACCGCCGGCGAACTCTACATCGACGACGTCCTCGTCAACGACGTCGCCCCGAAGGACAGAAACATCGCGATGGTGTTCCAGTCCTACGCCCTCTATCCCCACATGTCGGTCTACGACAACATGGCCTTCGGCCTCAAGCTCCGCAAGATGCCCAAGGACGAGATCGAACGCCGCGTCAAGAACGCCGCCGACATCCTCGGCCTCACCGGCTATCTCGACCGCAAGCCGAAAGCCCTCTCCGGCGGCCAGCGCCAGCGCGTCGCCCTCGGCCGCGCGATCGTCCGCGACGCCAAGGTCTTCCTGATGGACGAGCCGCTCTCCAACCTCGACGCCAAGCTGCGCGTCGCCATGAGAGCCGAGCTCATCAAGCTGCACGAACGCCTCGGCACGACGACCATCTACGTCACCCATGACCAGATCGAAGCCATGACCATGGCGACCCGCATCGTCGTCATGAAGGACGGCCGGATCCAGCAGATCGGCGCCCCGAAGGAACTCTACGACAATCCCAACAACATGTTCGTCGGCGGCTTCATGGGCACCCCGGCCATGAACTTCCTGACCGGCGAAGTCCAGGACGACGGCTGCTTCTATGTCGAGAACCTGAAACTCAAGGTTCCGGAGCCGAAGTTCAACCTGTTGAAGGAGAAGGATTATCTGAATCGCCAGATCGTCCTCGGCATCCGTCCGGAAGACATCCACGACGAACTCGTCGCGCTCGAGACCTACAAGGAATCCGCCTCGGAATTCCTCGTCGACGTCGCCGAACTCCTCGGCGCCGAGACGAACATCCACATCTCGATCGGCAAAACGAACATCATCGCGAAGGTCAGCGCCCGCTCGGACGTCCACATCGGCGACAAGATCAAGCTCGCCCTCAACATGAACAAGAGCCATTTCTTCGATGTCGACAACGAACAGCGCATCGTCAAGTCGACGCCGGTCAAGACCGACGCCGCGCCCGTCGAAGCCAAGTAACGCCCAACGCCGCCCATTCGGGTGGCGTTTTTTTTCAATGCGGGAATTCCCGGTCGCGTGGTATGATGGTCCGGGGGTGAGCCGATGATCGACTATCTGGAGAAGCGGCCGGACGGAAGTTGCCGGATCGTCCGAGACGACGGGGCGGAAATCGTCCGGGGTTCGCCGAAGGCGGTCTGCGACCGGATCGCACGGCGTCGGCTCTCCACGACCGACGCCGCGCGCCATTGCGCGGGCCTGGTGCTGGGGAAACGCCGGCTCGTGCCGCTCTATCTCGACCATGACGTCGTGCTCATGCCGCTGTCGGGATTCCGCGCCGAGACCGGCGTCTATCCGAACCGCTGCGCGATCGCCCGGGTCGGACGCCTCGCAGGCGGGCGCGCGCTGATCGTTTTCCATGACGGGTTGCGCCTGGAAACCGATTCGCTCTGGCACCTTTCCAGTCAGATGCGACTGGCGGATCGGCTTCTCGCCTACCTGGCGTCGACGGGAAACGGATAGGAAAGTGTTTTCACCTTGCTATTTCACGATACTTTCCAGTAGTATTTGGAGCCGCTTGATAGTATAATATGCATGGTGTTGACATACCTTTCAGGAGGAACGAAACATGAATAAAAAGACCATCGAAGACATCGAGTTGTACGGCAAGCGCGTGCTTGTCCGCGTCGATTTCAACGTCCCGATCAAGTCGGGCGTGATCACCGATGACAACCGCATCGTCCAGGCTCTGCCGACGATCCGCTACGTCATCGCGGAAAAGGGCAAAGCCATCCTCTTCAGCCATCTCGGCCGCGTCGAGACCGCCGAAGACAAGGCGAAATCCTCGCTGTTGCCCGTGGCGAAGCGGCTCGAAGAACTGCTCGGACAACCCGTCAAGTTCATCCCCGCGACCCGCGGAGCCGTCCTTGAGATGGCCATCGCCGACATGAAGAACGGCGAAGTCATCATGTTTGAGAACACGCGTTTCGAAGACGTCGAAGGCAAGAAGGAATCGAAGAACAATCCGGAGCTCGGTCTGTATTGGTCTTCCCTCGGCGACGTGTTCGTCAACGACGCGTTCGGCACGGCGCACCGCGCCCACGCCTCCAACTCCGGCATCGCCGCCCATCTGCCGGCCGTCGCCGGCTTCCTGATGGAAAAGGAACTGCGCTACATCGGCGGCACCGTCGACAATCCGGTCCGTCCGTTCGTCGCCATCCTCGGCGGCGCGAAGGTGTCCGATAAGATCGGCGTCATCGAAAACCTGCTCGCCAAGGCCGACAAGATCCTGATCGGCGGCGGCATGGCCTACACCTTCATGAAGGCGCTCGGCCACAACATCGGCACCTCGATCTGCGAAGACGACAAGCTCGACCTCGCGAAATCGCTGCTTGACAAGGCCAAGGGCAAGATCGTCCTTCCCGTCGACCTCGTGGTCACGAAGGAATTCGCCAACGACACCCCGTTCCGCACAACGACCTACGGCGACATCCATGACGACGAGATGGGCCTTGACGTCGGACCGAAGACGATCGCGCTCTTCAAGAAGGAACTCAAGGGCGCCAAGACGGTCGTCTGGAACGGCCCGCTCGGCGTCTTCGAATTCGCCAACTTCGCCAAGGGCACGCGCTCGATTTGCGAGATCCTGGCGGACATGAAGGATGCCAAGACGATCATCGGCGGCGGCGATTCGGCCGCGGCGGCGATCCAGATGGGATTCTCCGACAAATTCACGCACATCTCCACCGGCGGCGGCGCCTCGCTCGAGTATCTCGAAGGCAAAGCCCTGCCCGGCGTCGAATCGCTCGACGACGCGGAACCGTGCGGCTGCGGCTGCGGCTGCAACAACTGATCGATTCGCTACAACACGCCGGCGGGTCATCCGCGACTTACCACCAAAGGGGACGCGTCGCATGCGCCGTGCCCGAGCTTAAGAGGAGATGCCACCCATGGAAAAAACCATTTTGATCAAGAGCACGGCGGGTCTGCACGCCGAACTGGCCGCGAAGATCGTCCAGACCGCGAGCCGCTACGACGTCGATATCCGCCTCGTCTATTCCAACGTCACGATCGACGCCAAGTCGATCCTCGGACTGATGAGCCTCGCCGTTCCGATGGGCGAGAACGTGAAGCTCATCGCCGTCGGCGACAAGGCCGAAAAAGCGATCGCCGATATCGAAAAGATCCTCGCCTGAGGAGAGAAGGAAAGTCCATGCGAAAACCGATCATAGCGGGCAACTGGAAGATGTTCAAGACCCGTGACGAAGCGTTGTTTTTCATCATGAAGGCGGCCACCGCCGTTCCTTCGATCAAGGACGTCGACACCGTCATCTGCGCCCAGGCGCCGCTCATGCGCTGCCTGATCAAGCGGATGGGCGACAACCTCCGCATCGGCGCCCAGAACCTGCATTGGGCCGACGAAGGCGCCTATACCGGCGAAGTCTCCGGCCCGTTGCTCAAGAGCTACAACGTCGACTATGTCGTCGTCGGCCACAGCGAGCGCCGCAAGTACTGCTACGAAACCGACGAGATCGTCAACCAGAAGACGATCGCCGCCCTCCGAAACGGCCTCACCCCGATCGTCTGCGTCGGCGAAGTCCTGGACGAGCGCGTCGCCGGGGTGACCAACGACGTGTTGCGCCGCCAGGTCACGAAGGCGTTCGTCGGTCTCGACGATCGCGCCATGAAGAAGGTCGTCATCGCCTATGAACCCGTCTGGGCGATCGGCACCGGCAAGACCGCGACCGCCGCGATCGCCGAAGAGGCCTGCGCGTTCATCCGCTCGGTCGTCGCCGAACTCTTCGGCGCCACCGTCGCCGAGGCGATCCGCATCCAGTACGGCAGGTCGGTCAATCCGAAGAACATCGACGAACTGCTCGCCCAGCCCGACATCGACGGCGCCCTGATCGGCGGAGCATCGCTCGATCCCGACCAGTTCATCACGATGGCCGCCGCCGCCTTGAGGCGCGTCCGATAAAAAAACAAGAACCGGAGACGATCCGGTTCTTTTTTTATCTGATTGTTCAAAAAAAAGACCGTCGCATGGACGGTCCTTGATGGTTATTTCGAGTAGAGTTCGACGATCAGCTGTTCCTTGATTTCGGTCAGGAACTCGGCGCGTTCGGGCAGTCTCACGAAGGTCGCGGCGACTTTCGCATCGTCGAAGGAGATGTACTCCGGACGGGAGACGACGCGGGTGAGGGCGTCCTTGATGATCGCGAGGTCCTTGGAGGTATCCTTGACCGTGATGACCTGGCCGGCCTTGACGCGGATCGAGGGAATGTCCGCCTTGGCGCCGTCGAGACGGATGTGGCCATGGGAGACGAGCTGGCGGGCCTGCTGGCGGGAGCGGGCGAAGCCGGCGCGGAAGACGAGGTTGTCAAGCCGCGATTCGAGCAGGATCATGAAGGTCGTGCCGGTGATGCCGGGCATGCGCTTCGCGTCTTCGAAGGTCTTCTTGAACTGGCGTTCGTTGATCCCGTAGGTGAAACGGACGCGCTGCTTTTCCTGGAGCTGGGTGCCGTAGTCCGACAGCTTGATCTTCTTTTGACCGTGCTGTCCCGGAGCGAACGGGCGCTTGTTGAGTTCTTGGCCGGTCTCGGTGACTGAGAAGCCGAGGCGGCGTGATACTTTCCATGTGGAACCGGTGAATCTCGACATTGTATTGTCCTCCTATTTACGCGTAATAACCGAGGAGCTCCCGGAAGATCCAGATTGATTGTTTTGATGCGTTCGCGTCAAGCAGTTGACGGTACTGACAAACCTCAAACGGAACAATCAAAGGCAGCGACTTCGCAGGCGCAACTGCTTTTTATTACATGCGCTCAAATCATTATATTACAACGAGGGGTCGATGTCAATCAAAACCTGCGCCGCCGCCTCGAGTGTTTCGCGTTCCGCCTCGCCGAACCGCGATAGCGCGGCGCTGTCGACGTCGAGGACGCCGAAGAGCGTCCCGTTCACGACGAGCGGGACCACGATTTCCGAGCGCGACGCCTCGTCGCAGGCGATGTGGCCGGGAAAGCGGCGGACATCGGGGACGACGACCGTCGCCCGGGTGCTCGCGGCGCGGCCGCAGACGCCGCGGTCGAGCGTGATGGTCGTGCAGGCGGGCTTCCCCTGGAACGGACCGAGCGTGAGCTTCCTGCCGTCGTAGAGGTAGAAGCCGGCCCAGTTGACGTCATCGAAGAACTCCGCCACGAGCGCGGCGAAATTGGCGAGGTTGGCGATCGCCGGAAGGTCACGGTCCATATAGGCGCGGATGAGTTCGAGGAAGCGGGTGTAATTGGCGGCGCGGGTCGCGCCGCGCGGGTTGTCGTCATACATTGTCATCACCGGGACAATTTTACATTATGCGGTCCGAAATGGCAACCCGTATGATAAAATATGAGCGAACGAATCGAGGAACCCATCATGTATGAACGCATTCTGGTCCGCTACGGCGACCTCAACCTCAAAGGCAAGAACAAGAAATCCTTTTCCGACCGCATCGACCGGCTGATCCGCGAAAAACTGGCGGACTTTCCGGTTTCCTACGACTTCCGGCACGACCGCATGTTCGTCCTGTTGAACGGCGTCGAAGGCGAAACCGTGATGAACCGGCTCGACCGCGTGTCCGGCATCTATTCGTACAGCCCGATCACGAAGTGCGCCGTCGACCTCGATGAGATCGCCCGGACCGCGATCCAGATGATCGAACGCAAGACCGGCGGGTCGACGACCACCTTCAAGGTCGAGACCAAGCGCGCCGACAAGCAATTCCCGCAGACGAGCCAGGACATCTCCCGCGAACTCGCCCGCCGGATCCTTCCGGCGTGTCCGTTCCTGACCGTCGAAGTCCACGACCCGAAACTCGTCCTCTCGATCGAAATCCGGCCGGAGGGAGCCTACCTCTTCACCGAGCAGATCCGGGCGATGGGCGGTTATCCGGTCGGCGTCGGAGGAAAGGGACTGCTCATGCTTTCGGGCGGGATCGACTCCCCGGTGGCGGGATACCTGGCGATGAAGCAGGGCATCGAGGTCGAATGCATCCACTTCGAGTCGACGCCGCTCACGGCGATCGAATCGGTCCAGAAGGCGATCGACATCGTCGAGGTCCTCGCCGATTACGCACCCTATGCGAAGATGAAGCTGCACCTGGTCCCCTTCGAGCCGCTGCATCGGAAGATCATCGAACACATCCCCGAAAGCTTCATCATCACCGTCATGCGCCGGATGATGTACCGGATCGCCGAGCAGGTCGCGAACCGGCATGACTGCCTGTGCGTCCTGAACGGCGAGTCGATCGGCCAGGTCGCCTCGCAGACCATCGAAAGCATGGACGTGATCGGATCCGTGTGCGACAGGCTCGTGATCCGGCCGCTCGCCACGTACGACAAGATCGACATCATCGCGATCGCCCGCAAGATCGGCACGTTCGACATCTCCAACCGCGCCTTCGAGGATTGTTGCACGGTGTACCTGCCGAAGAATCCGGTGATCCGGCCGTCGCGCAAGCTCGCCCAGCACTATGAGACGTTCTTCGATTATGAACCGCTCGTCGCCGCCGCGGTCGAAGGCGTCCGGACCCTGACGCTTTCGCCGAAGGAGCACTTCGACATCGCTTCGAAGGGGCTCGTCGTCAAGGAGGCGCTCGCGGGATGAAGATGCTCGGAACCAAGCGCCTGATCCTGCGCGACTGGCGTATCGGCGATGCGGCTGACCTGTTCGCCTACGCGTCGACCCCGACCGTCAGCCCCGCCGCCGGCTGGGCGCCGCACCAGGCGGTCGAAGACTCGGAAAAGATCATCCGTCATTTCATCGCCGAGGACGACGTGTGGGCGATCGAGGAGCGCTCCACCGGCCGCGTGATCGGTTCGGTCGGACTGCATCCGCGCGCCAAGCTGGCCGGTGAACCGGTCGTCGAACTCGGCTATGTCCTGTCGCCCGACTGGGAAGGCCGGGGACTGATGACGGAAGCGTGCAAGGCCGTCCTCGCGCACGCCTTTCTCGACCGCAACCTCGAGGAAGTCTACGTCGCCCACTTCGACGGAAACGACAAGTCGCGCCGCGTGATCCAAAAGCTCGGATTCCTCGCGGAAGGCGAAATCATGTACCAAACCGCATCCTACGGAGAGCAGCGCTCGATCCGCTACCGCATGACGCGCGCACAATATTTGGAAAACGGGAGGAACACCAACATGGTCAAATGGAATCTCGAAAAACTGTACAAGGGTTTCGCGGACCCGAACTTCGCCGAAGACCTCAAACGCCTCGATCTGGCGGTTGCCCGCGTCAACGCGCTGGCTCCTTCGTTCCATGGTCATGACGCCGCGGATCAAACCATCGCCGACTACCTAGAAGCGACGGTCGGACTCGCCACCGTCGCCGACCGGCTCTATGCGTTCTGCTCGCTCACCGAATCGGTCGAGACGACCAACCAGGAAGCCGTGAAGCAGATCAACGCGCTCCGTCTGAAGTTCACCGAGACGACCGGGACCGACACGCTGTTTCGAAAATGGCTGTCCGGGATTCCCGCGTTCGAGACGGTTCTCGCGAATGCCGCGCCGATCGTCAGGGAACACGCCTTCATGCTCCGCGAAATCATCCAAAACGGCAAGTACGACCTCGACGAGAAGACCGAGATGCTCGTCGCCAAGCTGCGTCAGTCCGGGTCGAACGCCTGGGACCGGCTCCAGTCGCTGCTCACGGCGACGGTCAAGGTCGACTACGAAGGGTCGCAGATCACCCTCTCGCAGGTCCGCAACCTCGCCTACGACAAGGACCCGGAGGTCCGTCGGAAAGCCTATCTCGCCGAACTCGACTGCTATCAAAAGATCGAGGCGCCGGTCGCCTTCGCGCTGAACGGCATCAAGGGCGAAGTCAACACGCTTTGCGCGGAACGCGGATACGCCTCGCCGCTCGACCAGGCGCTGATCCAGAGCCGGATGGGTCGCCCCACGCTCGACGCGATGATCCAGGCGATGACCGAAGCGCTTCCGATGTTCAGAAGGTATCTGCGCCGGAAGGGCGAACTGCTCGGACATCCGCGCGGGCTGCCTTTTTACGATTTGTTCGCGCCGATGGGCGGCATCACCCGGACCTATACGATCCCCGAGGCGAACGCGTACGTGCTCAAAAACTTCCAATCGTTCAACGACCGCCTGTTCAAGATGGCCGACAAGGCCTTCAAGACCGGCTGGATCGACTATACGCCCCGTCCCGGCAAGGTCGGCGGCGCGTTCTGCTCGAACATCCATTCGATCGGCGAGAGCCGCGTCATGACCAACTTCGACGGTTCGTTCGGCGACATCATCACGATCGCCCACGAACTCGGACACGCCTATCACGGCGAATGCATCTTCGGCGAGTCGATCCTCAATTCGAACTATACGATGCCGGTCGCCGAGACCGCCTCGACCTTCTGCGAGACGATCGTGAACAAGGCCGCCCTCCGCGAGGCCACGTCGAAGGAGGAGAAGCTGTTCCTGCTCGAATCCTCGATCCAGGACTACACGCAGGTCATCGTCGACATCCTGAGCCGCTTCCTGTTCGAACGCGCCGTCTTCGAGGGCCGCAACACGACCGTCTTCGACGAGAACGAGTTGAAGGACATGATGCTCGACGCGCAGCGGAAGACCTACGGCGACGGACTCAATCCGGATCTGCTCCATCCGTACATGTGGCTGTGCAAGAGCCATTACTATAGCGGCACGCTGTCCTTCTACAACTTCCCATATGCGTTCGGACTCTTGTTCGCGAAGGGACTCTATGCCCGTTATCTGCAGGACAAGCCGGCCTTCGTCGCGATCTACGACGACCTGCTCGCCGCGACCGGCCGGTCGACCGTCGAAGACGCCGCCAAGGTCGCGGGGATCGACGTCGCCGACCCCGCCTTCTGGCGTCAGTCGCTCCAGCTTCTCGGAGAGGATATCGAACTCTTCCTGAAACTGACGGAGTAGCTCATCCGTTTTCACCAACAAAGCCGCCGGACCGTTTGTTATATTTAATGCAAGCATCCCTCAAGGAGGCAATCCGTTGAAAACCATGACCCTGTTCAAGCGCATCACGTCCTTCGCCTTCGTCCTCTTCCTCGCCGCGGGCATCCTCGCCTGCCAAGAAACGACCACCACGGTGAACGACATCCTTCCCACCGTCGACGAAGTCGGGAATTTTTCCGATTATGACGAACTTCGCAGCTATCTGTCGCAATTCTACACCGACAACGGCAACGGCTGGTATTCCTTCCGGAATTCCGATGCCCTGATGGAATCCGCCACCGACGGGGCCCAGACCACCACCGCCGCGGCGGGCGCCCCGAACGGCGTCTCCGACGAGGTCGACCGCACCCACAGCGTCAGCAACGACCAGGTCGAAGGCGTCATGGAGACCGACACGATCATGACCGACGGATACCACATCTTCGTGGTCTCCGGCGACAAGTTCCTGATGATCGACGCCGACACGCTCGAGATCGTCTACTCGTACACGATGCCGGACGCGAACTACTCGTACATCCACGGGATGTTCCTCGACGAAGTCAACCACAAGGTCGTCCTCCTCGCCAACGAATATCATTACGAGGAAACGAAGGCGGAAGACGACGTCTATTACGGATGGTATTATTACCGTTACGGAACCCGCGTCCTCGTCCTGGACGTCGCCGATCCCGAGAACGTCGAGATCGAACGCAACATGTTCTTCGAGAACACCTATCTGATCGATGCCCGCATGATCGCCGGCCAGGTGTATCTCGTGATCGACAACTACATGGTCAACTACGGATTCCGGGAAGACGGCTTCATCCCCGTCTACTACGATTCCGCGACGTCCGACGAGGAAGTCGAACTTCCCATCGACCATATCTACTACATGCCCAACGACAACTACTCGCTCTGCTACCTGATGCTCGTCAGCTTCAGCGTCACCGATCCCGCCGCCGAGGCGAATGTCGACGCCTACATCGGCAGCACCTGGCAGATCTACATGTCGACCTCGAACCTCTACGTCATCATGTACCGCTATGAAATCGACGAGACGAGCGGCTGGTACGACTACAAGACGTTCGTGCTCCGCTTCGCGATCGCCGAAGAGAAGCTCGTCTTCCAAGCCATCGGCGAAGTCGACGGGTCGCCGCTCAACCAGTTCTCGATGGATGAATACGACGGCGCGTTCCGCATCGCCACGACCGAATGGGTCTATCATCAGACGATCGTGACCGTCGAGGACGACGGCACCGTCACCACCGGCGAAGTCCCCTCCGAAGGCTCCGCCGACGGCGACGAGACGACGACCACGATCCCCGAAACCACCACGACGGCCGCCGATGCGGAGCGGTCCACCAACACCTTCATCTCCTGGACCTGGACGGTCGAGAACAAGCTGTTCGTCCTCGACGCCACCGCGGAGGGCGAGATGACATTGCTGGGATCGATCACCGAAGGCCTCGGCAAGCCGAACGAGCGGATCTACGCGGTCCGCTTCAACGGCGCCGTCGGCTACGTCGTCACGTTCGTCAACACCGACCCGCTCTACAAGCTCGACCTCTCCGACCCGGCGAATCCGACGGTGATCGGCGAGTGGCAGGAAGACGGCGTGAGCGATTATCTGCACATCATCAACGACGGGCTCATGCTCGGCGTCGGCCGCGAAGCCGTGACGCAGGACGGCTGGACCCGCTTCACCGGCGTCAAGGTCTCCCTCTACGACACCACCGGCGACGATCCGTTCGTCACCGACAGCTACTTCCTCGAGAGCCAGTACAGTTATTCGCCGGTCACCTACGACCACAAGGCGTTCATGTACTTCGCGCCCGAAGGAGCCGACTACTGGTATTTCGCGATCCCGATCTACGAGTACTTCGACGACTACAGCTCCTACTCCCAGAGCATGTACGTGTTCAAAGCCCATTTCGACGGCGACCTCGAATATGTCGCGAAACTCACCCACAACGACGAGACGAACCCCTATTACTATTATTACGATTCGATCGAACGCGCCGTCGTGATCGGCACCCGCATCTACACGGTCTCCTACACCGAAATCCGGATGTTCGACATGGACAACGAGTTCGCCCTCGTCGCCCGCACCGAACTGAACGACATCCAGGATCGTTACTACTACTGGATCGACTGAACCATCCGCCTTCCTCAACCGCCCGCCGGAATCCCCGGCCGGGCGGTTTTTATTGTTATGGAAATTCATGCAAAACGCGCGTCTGCGCATGGTAACGGTTAGCGTTTCGACGATTTTTCCCCCGGACTGAAAATACTCGCCCACCCCCTATGGATTTTTTCATCTCTTTATGATATGTTGATTTTGTATCATATGTGCGCGCTGCCCGTGCACGTAACATATTTATAGGGGGTAACAGGATGAAAAGGAAGATTCTGCTCTTCACGTTGATCACTTTTCTGACGTTTGGCCTCGCCGGTTGCGACATCCTTCTCAGTCTGCTCGGTCAGGTGACCACGACGGTCACCACGACGATTGAGACGACGGAAGGCACCGACACCACCGAAACGACCACCATCGACATCACCACGACCGTCGAGACGACGACCACCGGGACCACGACGTCCGGCGAGACGACGACCACGACGGAAGGCACGACGACCACCACGACCACCACCGTGCAGCAGTACACCGTCAATTTCTACGACTATGACGGCACCACGGTGTTGAAGACGGAAGTCGTGACCGCTGGCGGCAACGCCACGCCGCCGGCCAATCCGACCCGCCCGGCGACCGACCAGTTCACCTTCACGTTCTCCGGCTGGTCCGGGTCCTACACCGGCGTGACCGCGAACGCGACGGTCCTCGCGACCTACACGGCGACGATCCGCCAATACACCGTCAGCTTCTATGACGAGGACGGCACGTCGCTTTTGGGCACGTCGACCGTGAACTACGGCACCGCCGCGACCGCACCCGCCAACCCGTCCAAACCGGATACGGCCCAGTGGGACTATACCTTCGCGGGATGGAACGCGACCTTCACCAACGTCGTCGCCAACCAAACGGTCCTCGCGACCTACACCGCCGTGCTGCGCCAGTATACGGTAAGCTTCTATGACGAGGACGGCACGTCGCTTTTGGGCACGTCGACCGTGAACTACGGCACCGCCGCGACCGCACCGTCCACACCGTCCAAGCCGGATACGGCCCAATGGGACTATACCTTCGCCGGTTGGAACGCGACGTTCACGAACGTCGTCGCCGACCAGACGGTCCTGGCCACCTACATCGCCGCGCTCCGTCAGTACACCGTCACGTTCTATGACGAGGACGGCGTCTCGGTGCTCGGGACTTCGACGGTCGACTACGGCACCGCCGCGACCGCTCCCGCCGATCCGGTCAAACCGTCGACCGCCGAGTTCGATTTCGCGTTCGCCGGCTGGGACGTCGCTTTCAACGATGTCCGTTCGACGCTTGCGGTCAAGGCGACCTATGCGTCCACCGTCCGCGCCTATGACGTGACCTTCTTCGACGACGACGGAACCACGCTGAAGACCGAATCCGTCCTGTACGGCGGGGCGGCGACCGCCCCGGCGGATCCCGTCAAGCCGTCCACGGCGCAATACGACTTCGTGTTCGCCGGCTGGGACGTCGCCTACGATCCGATCCATGGCCATCTGAACGTCAACGCCACCTACGACGCCATCCTCCGTGAATATCTCGTCACCTTCTACGACGACGACGGGTTCACGGTCCTCGGCATCCAAACCGTCGATTACGGCGCATCCGCCACGCCGCCCGCCGATCCCGCCAAGGGCGACTCGGCCGAAGCGACGTTTACCTTCTCCCATTGGGAAGGCGATTTCACCGAAATCACCGGCGACGTCGCGGTCCACGCCGTATATGCGGAGCATCGCTTCGCCTTCCATGTCCGCTTCGTCGACATCGACGGAAACGTCCTTGACCATCAACTCGTGACTCTCGGCGCCGACGCCATCGCACCCGCCGACCCGGTCCGTCCCGCCACCGCGCAGCACACCTACACGTTCACCGGCTGGCTCGGCGACTTCACCGGCGTCGATCAGGACTGCGACATCTACGCGCAGTACGACGTCACCGTCAATTTCTACACCGTCGACTTCTACAGCGAGGATGGGCTCGAACTGCTCGGCAGCTCGACCGTCGAATACGGCCATCCGGCCGTTCCGCCGGCAAGTCCCGTCAAGCCCGACTACTACTTCGTCGGCTGGAGCCAGGGCGTCGCCTACGTGACCCGCGACATGGCCGTCTATGCGGTCTTCTCCAACGTCGTCTGGGATCGCCAGCTCCTGCTGGATTACGTCGCCACCTGGCATGACGAGACGCCGACCCCCGAACAACTCGAGGCCGACATCGACCTGCTTCTTGAAGTTCTCGGACTCGATCCGCTCGATCCCTTCGCCGAACGGCAGGCCTACGAGCTGATCCAGGTCTTCCAGGGCTTCCTCGAGAACCTGATGAACGCCGATACGCTCGCCGAAATCCAGGAAGCATACACCAACGCGAAGGCCTCCGGATTCGACCGCGATCGCGTCATCGGCGTCTTGCTCGGCGTGCTCGAGATGAATCTCGCCGAGGGCATCCGCAACAGCCGCGTCGACGAGATCCTCGCGCAGATCGCCTGGCTTGAGCAGATGATCGTCGAGACCGAGGCGGAGAAGTCCATCGCGATCCAAAACGGCGTCGATTACTGCACCGCCAACGGCGGTGAGAATGCCGCCCAGTGTCAGGCCGCCTGGACCGTGTTCGTCGCGGAGACAGTGCTATACCACGCGTACATCGCCATCCTCGACACCTATACGTTCGAGCTCTACAACGGCGTTTGGAACTGGGACGTCTGGAATAACCTCGAATGGCTGATGGAAGACATCCTCTATTATACCTACATCGATCCGGACGCCTACTACGTCGACCTGTATCTCGCCGCCTACAACGAGGCCCTGAACGGGCTGTCGCCGGAAGACCAGGCGATGTACGGCGCGGTCATGACCGCATTTGCGTCCTGGCAAGGCTACAAGTATCAAAACGGCAATCCGATGCGCAACATCGTCATGCCGCTGTTGGACATCCATTCCTACAGCATCGGCGACCAGCTGATGAACCAATACCTCGCCCCGTACGACCAGCTGTTCTGGGACATCAAGGCCTTCGAATGGCATATCGTCGAACTGCAGTGGCAGCTCGAAGAAGCCCAACAGGAACTCGAAATGCTGCTCGCGCTCCAGGGTTATCTTGCCTCGGAAGCAGGTTACGCGAAGGCGGAAATCCTTGCCGGAACGCTCTATGACGTGCTCGAATCGGTCCTCTACGGCATCGACGAAGGCACCTTCAACCTGATCTACGGTCTCGCCACCGGGATGATCGATCCGACCACCCTCGGGACGGATGCCGGCGACCTCCTCGGCTATCTCGACCGCACCACCGCCCTGATCCGCCTGTTCCTCTCGACCGTCGCCACCGACGATGTCGAGAACATGAAGTCGATCGCCCGCGACCTCTTCGGGCTCTACGTCGACGCGCAGGACATGAGTGTCGAAGATGCGGCGATCCTGACCGCGCTGTTCGCCACCCTGCTTGACGAATACGTCCTGATCGCCGAAGACGTCTACGGCGAACTGATGACCGTCCTCGACTCGCTCGACGAGGCGAAGGTCCAGATCATCCTCGACCAGCTCGCGATCCTGCAGCAGGGCGTCGTCTACCGCGCCGCCGGATCCGTCGGCATGGAGGGCTTCGACCTGCGTCAGATCATCGCGATCGCCAAGATCGTCGACATCCTGGCAAACGAGAGCGGCCTTGACGCCGACCTCCTCGCCGACCACTTCGTCAAACTCTACTATGACCTGAACTACGAATTCGTCTACGACGACGTTGAACGCCTCGCCGTCGCCGCCGCGCTCAAGGCAAGTCTCGACCGCATCCTCCAATTGGTCCACATCGTGGCCGGTTTCGACGATTCCGCGATGCCCAACCCGGTCCAGCTCGAACTGTTGATGGAACTCCGCATCCGCATCGAAACGCTCGCCATGGCGTTCGGCAGCGGATGGCCGGCATACCTCCTCGAGGCGGAATACACGATCTACGACCACGCGATGTTCCTCGACCTGATCTATCAGATGAACGGCTGGAACATCGGCGAAGAAGAGGCGGAAGCCCAAATCGCGATGCTCGTCGCCACCTTCGAAACCGACGAGCAGACGACCTACTTCATCCTGCTGTCGTTCGCCAACGCGTTCCGCACCATCGGCATGAACCCGTCCCTCACCGCGATCGCCGATTTCTACTTCGGCCTCGGCGCGATGGGATACGACAACGAGACCCTCTCCCGCCTGCTCACGAACTTCGCCGTCAACATGGTCGAGTACAAGCTCGCCTATAGCGATGCCGACGAGCAGATCG
>CAIMSF010000115.1 GCA_903844055.1 uncultured bacterium | reverse complement strand
CGAGGATCAGCCGGGCCATCCCCGAGCCCATCGCGCCGAATCCCCAGATGGCGATCTTGACGTTGGATTGTCTCATCGCGATCACCTCGGGGAGGCGGGGCGCAACGTCGCCAGCATCACGGCCTTGATCGTGTGCAGCCGATTCTCCGCCTCGTCGAACACGACCGAGCGGGACGATTCGAAGACCGTCTCCGAAACTTCGATTCCATTGAGTCCATACTTGTCCCCGATCGCCTGTCCGACGACCGTATCGCGATTGTGGAAGGCGGGGAGGCAATGCATGAAAATGGCGTCTTTGTGCGCATATCCCATCGCCGTCTCGTTGACCTGGTATGGCGAAAGGAGAGCGATCCGTTCGGCCCATACGGCGTCGGGTTCGCCCATCGAGACCCAGACGTCGGTGTACACGACGTCCGCGTCGCGAAGCCCTTCGGCGACCGACTCGGTCAGGGTGATCTTCGCGCCGGTCTGTGCGGCGATCGCGCGGCAGCGTTCGACGAGGGCTTCCTCGGGCCAGAGCCGTTTCGGCGCGACGGCCCGAAAATCGAGACCGAGCTTGGCCGATCCGATCATGATCGAATTGCCCATGTTGTTGCGGGCGTCGCCCATGTAGGCGAAACGGATTCCCTTCAGATGCCCCTTGTGTTCGCGGACCGTCATGAAGTCGGCGAGGATCTGCGTCGGGTGGTAGCGGTCGGTCAAACCGTTCCAGACGGGAACGCCGGAAAAGGCGGCGAGGATCTCGACGGTCTCCTGCTTGAAACCGCGGTATTCGATCCCGTCGTACATCCGGCCGAGGACCCGGGCGGTGTCCTTCACCGTTTCCTTCTTTCCCATCTGCGACCCGGTCGGGCCGAGATAGGTCGCGTGCATGCCGAGGTCGAACGCGGCGACTTCGAACGCGCAACGGGTGCGGGTCGAGTCCTTTTCGAAGATCAGGGCGACGTTCTTGCCCTCCAGATGGCGATGGGGGATGCCCCGTTTCTTCTCTTCCTTGAGATGCGCCGAAAGGTCGAGGAGATAGGTGATCTCCTCCGGCGTGAAATCGAGCAGCGTGAGAAAACTTCTTTGATACAGATCGATGTTTTTCATGTGGTCCATCCCTTCTATTGATTGTCCATGCGGTAGAACGGCATGCTCATGCAGCGGGGGCCTCCCCGTCCGCGCGACAGTTCGCTCGAGGGGATCGTGTTGATCTTGATCCCGTTCTTGACGAGGATGTCGTTGGTCACGTGGTTGCGCTGGTAGACGATGACTTCGCCGGGCGCGATGGTGAAGGTGTTCGCCCCGTCGTTCCATTGCTCGCGGTCGGAGGCGACGATGTCGTCGCCGCCGCACGGGATCATCGTCACGTGCCTGCCGAGATACGTTTCGAGCGTGGCCTTGAGCGAGCGTTCGATCGGTTTGACCAGCAGTTTGCCGTACGAATCGGGGTTCTTCGTCAATTCGAAGACCTTGATCGTATGGTTCAGCTCGTTGTGGATCGTGAACTTGTCGACGTCGACCTGGGTGAGAACGGTGTCCAGATGCATGAACGAGCGGCTCTTCGGGATGTCGAAGGCGACGATCTTCTCGTAGGGCGTCTGATTCGCGTAGAACAGGTTCTTCGCCAGTTTCTCGATCGCCGCCGGGTGGGTCCGCTGGCTGACGCCGACCGCCAGGATCGTCGGCGTGAGCAGGAGGATGTCGCCGCCTTCGATCGTCGAGGGCAAATCGCGCCGATAGTAGAACGGCGGTTGTGGATTGCCGTAGACGGGATGATGGTTGAAGATGTATTCGCCGTAGATCGTTTCGCGGCTGCGCGTCGCGGCGAACATGCGGCTGACGGCGACGCCCGAGCCGATCACGCTGAACGGATCGCGGGTGAAGTACAGGTTCGGCATCGGGTCGGTGACGAACGGATAGTCGCGGATGTGGTCGGAGAGCGTGCGTTTGACGAAGTTCGGCATGTCGAGCTTCTTGATGCCCGCCATCGTGCGCTCCACCATCGTCTTCGTCGAATCGATCGAAAGCAGGAATTCGGCGATGACGCCCGAAAGGGTCTCGCTCGTGACGTTCGCTTCGGCGATGAACTGCTGGACGAAGCGGGTCTTGACCGCGGGATCCGTGTCCAGCGCCGCGGCCACGAGGTCGGCAAGATACAGGACTTCGACGCCATGGTCGGTGAGGACCTTGGCGAACGCGTCGTGCTCCTGCACGGCGAGATCCAGCCAGGGGATGTCGTCGAACAGGAGCTCCTCGAGCCATTTGGGGGTCAGGTTTTCCAGTTCGATGCCCGGGCGGTGGAGCACCACCGTCTTCAGTCTTCCGATTTCGGAATGTACGTTCAGAAACGGCATGGGGGTTCCTCCTTTTACAGGCGGATCTGCGGACGTCGGTTGACGACGGCCACGATCTCGCCGTGACGCTTGTAGACGCGCGGGAGCCGGTCGGTGAAGGCGCAGGTCGCGTGGTAGTTGTTGGTCCCGATCCAGCCGCAATACTCCTCGAGCGGGATGTGCGGTCCGATCAGTTCGACGCGCGTCCCCGGTTCGACGGACCGGTCGATGACGATCATCGCGTAATCCATGCAGACGCGGCCGACGACCGGGGCGAACCCGCCGTTCAGCCAGACGCGGCCGTTCTTGAGACGGCGGTCATAGCCGTCCGCATAGCCGATCGGCATCGTGCCGATCGTCGTTTCGGCGATCGTCTCATAGGTGCCGTTGTAACTCACCTTGGTGTGCGGCGGAACCGTCTTGACCTGGACGATCTTGGTCCAAAGCGACAGCGACGGTTTCAGTTCGAACGGCAATCCCGCCTTGATCGCCGGGGTCGGCGCGATGCCGTTCAGGAACAGCCCGAGGCGCACCGCGTTCACGCAGGCGGGACGTTCCTTGAGGCTGCCGGCGCTGTTGGCGAGGTGGATCAGCAATCCCTTCGCGTCGATGCCGCGGATCATCGCCTCGAAGCGGTCCGTCTGCATGCGGTAATAGGTTTCGTCCTCTTCCTCCGCCGTCGCCAGATGCGAATACACCCCGTCGAGGTGAAAATGGGGATTGTCCCGAATCAGCCTGACGGCTTCGCGAAACTGTGACTCGTCGACGATCCCGAGGCGGTTCATGCCGGTATCGATCTTGATTTGGATTGGGATCGGGGTTTTCTGGGGATGGTCCAGCGCATTCCTGAGCCAATTGAAACTGTAGGCGGTGATGGTTAGTCCGTACTGCGAGACGACGGAAAAGTCGCTTACGTCGACCGATCCGAAGACGAGGATCGGCTCGCGGATGCCGTTTTCGCGTAATTCGATGGCTTCGTCGATCGTCGCCACCGCGAATCGGGAAACGCCCGCCTCGCGCAGCGTGCGCGCCACCATCACCGCGCCATGGCCGTAGGAATCGGCCTTGACGACGGCGATCACCTCGAGGCCATCATAAAAATGCCGTTTCAGATGGACGACGTTCTGAAACACGGCATCAAGATCGATTTCGATGAACGTATCGCGATAATAGGACATGGGATCACCCGCATTCGATGCCTTCATTATATCATACAAACGCTTTCACTTCATCTCCAAAACGGGATGCAAACGATTTTCATCGTTTCTCGGCAGAATCCCGTACCGAAAAGAAAAAATCGCCAATCAAGGCGATTCCTTCGTTTCGTATGGATGGCTCAGATGGTTCCGTCGGCCCAGGCCTCGATGAACGCGGTGAGTTCGGCGAAGTCGGGACTTTTGGCGTTGCGGACGTAGAATCCGCTCGTCGCCATGCCGGTGAGCAGCGCCTCTTCGGGGTCGAGACCGAGCAACAGCCCGAGGACGTAGCCGG
>CAIMSF010000114.1 GCA_903844055.1 uncultured bacterium | reverse complement strand
TCGTGACGCCCGCAAGCTTAACGGAGATGCTCATAGCGGTGCACGGCCTCGCCGTACGCGGAGGGGTCGGCATAGGCGGAACGGAACGCGAAATCGTCGATCAGGAAGCGGTACGCGCGTCCGTCATACTCATACGAGAGTTCGATCGGGAAACGCGCCGCGGGATGGATGCGTCCGGCATGGACGATCGGCAGGAAGTACAGTCCGTCCTCGAACGAAAGCGATCCGGCGACGGGCGGGGAAAGCAAGGTCCGCGCCGGATCGGCGAGCAGGTCTCCGACCGCCAGGTCGGCGGCGGGAACCGCGTCGAGCGCGACCGCCTCGCCCAGCGACACGGCGAGGTCCGCAAGGTGCAGATCGACGGACAGCAGGCGGATCGGCGAACCCGTCTTCGACTCGAGGCCGATCACGAGCCCGGCCAAACCGTCCCGCCCGTCGACGTCGTTGTAGATCGCGAACAACCGCGTGAAGTCCAGATGGCGCGGTTCACCGGGATCCCCGAAGACGAACGAGACGTCGCCGACCGCATACGATCCCGACAGGCCGCCCGCGTATTCGAGCGACAACAGGGCGTCCGTGAGTTCGATCGTCCCGGCGTCGATCGCGATTCCCGCGGTCGTGAACGCATAGCGGAACTCGTCGTAGTCGACGTCGCCGTCGCGGATCGACATCCCGGTTCGCGCCACCTCGACGAGCGTGAGCGCGAGCGTCTCGTCGGCGTCTCCGATCGCCGCCGAAAGGATGTTGTTTCGATCGGCGGGGAACGCTTCGGGATCGTCGAGGTAGAGAAAGAAGGAAAAGCGTTCCGCGGCCTCGGTCAACAAAAACGCGCTCGGCCGTTCGACGGTCAGGATCCTTACCGATCCCGACGACGGCTCGTCGTTCCACAACAGGACGGCGGCGACGACCAGGTAGCACGCCACCGCCGCGACGACGACCTTCTTCACCGGATCCGCTCCTTCACGATCTCATAGTATTCGGTCGTCACGGTGAACGTCTCCCAGCCGCCCTCGACGACCTTGATCCAGAAGAGGTAGTTGCGGGCGACGCCGTTACTGACGACGCCCTTGCCCTTCATGACGATCGTCACGTAGGTGCCGGGGTCGACGATGATCTTGAACTCATAGAGCTCCGAGGCGGTGGTGGTGCGGGTGTAGCCGATCTCCGTCTTGATGGTCGAGTCGATCGATCCCTTGAACTTCTTGATTTCCCCGGACACCGTGGTCCCGAGTGACCCGGACGAGGAAATCTGGAACTTCGTCTCGACCTTGCTGCTCAGGGTGATGTCGTGCTTGATCGTCGAGTAGCCGTTGTTGAAGATCTTCAGCTTCGTCTCCGAGAGGAACTCGACCTCCTGCTTCTTCGTGAGGACGGACAGCTTCCAGCCGAACATCTTCCCGCCTCCGAGGGCGGACAGCGCGGCGTCGTACTCCTTGGCCGGAATATCCTGAAGCAGGCAATGCCCGTCCTCGACGAAGACGATCTCCTGATACGTCTGGTATTCGTCGGCGGACGCGGTCCGCACCAGCGACAGACACGATAGTGCGAGCAACGCCGCGATGAGTGACTTCTTCATCAAAAAAACCTCCCCTTGTCATATCATCCGTGAAGATAATACGCGGGGGAGGCGGTGATTCCGTCAGAAATCGATGGGATGGTTCCGGAAATAGGCGATCGCGTCGTCGTGGCCGATGCCATACAGCTTCTCCGCCTTCGCGGGATCGAAGTTGAGCATCCACCCCAGCGGGACGGATGGTCGGATCTCGAGGATGCGGACGTTTGGATACAAGCTGCGTTCGACGAACTCGAGACCGAACAGGTGGACCACGAGGATGACGTCACAGCCGCATCCGACGAGCGGCTTGACGGGGACGTTGTCGTAGAGGCCGCCGTCATAGTACTTCCGCTCGCCTTCGACGACGGCGGGGAAGGCGACGGGGATCGAACAGGAGGCGAGGATCAGGCGGACCGCGTCTTCGAAGGGATGAAGCGAGATGTTGGGATACAACACGTTCGTCTCCTTCTTGGTGAAGTGGCGGTAGACCGACTTCATCAGACCGAGGATGTTCTCGTCGGCCGCGCCGCCGCGCGAGAGGGTGACGAAGATTTCCTTGTCCGCGAGGGCGTTGGGGTCGAGGTAGGCGAAAAGCCGGCGTTCGAGCGGGGCGATGTTGTAGATGCCCTTGTCGACGACGGCGATGCGTTCCTGCATCAGCCTGCGGAAGGTCCCCTCCGTCGCCTTGATCTCGTCGGGAGAGGTGTCGAGCCACAAACGGAACGCCCGGTCGGGGGACATCGTGGCGAGCAGGGTCGCGTTGACCGCGCCGATCGAGGTGCCCGCGAACGCCTCGACGCGCTTCATCAAGCCGAGTTCATCGAGGGCCTTCGCGACGCCGATCTGGTAGCTGCCGCGCGATCCGCCGCCGCTCAGGCAGAGTCCGAACTTGCTCATCGGGTCGCCTCCCGAGGCGTCCCGCCGCGCGCGACGCCGGCGCAGAAGACGGCCGCGATCGTGCCGCCGCCGAGGCATTCCTCGTTTCGATAGAAGACGCATTCCTGCCCCGGCGTGACCGCGCGGACCGCACCGGCGAACCGCACCTCGGCGGTCCCGCCCGCCCCGAACGCCACGGTGACGGGGACGTCCGCCTGCCGATAGCGGAACTTGGCGGTGCAGGAGAGGGTCGCGGGAAGCGGTTCGGGGGGAATCCAATTGACCTCCTCCAGCATGCAGGAATCAGACATCAGAAGCGGATGGTCGATCCCTTGGGCGACGATCAGGCGGTTGTGTTCAAGGTCCTTCCCGACGACGAACCACGGCGCCTTCCCGAATTCCTTCAAGCCGCCGATCGACAATCCCTTTCGCTGTCCGATCGTATGGTTCATGAGGCCGTCGTGGCGGCCGAGGACGACGCCGGTGTCGGTGACGATGTCGCCCGGGCGGGCGGGCAGGTAGTTGGCGAGGAAATCGGTGAAACGGCGTTCGCCGATGAAGCAGATGCCGGTGGAATCCTTCTTCTCGGCGGTCGGAAGACCCGCCTCGCGGGCGATCCGGCGCACTTCGGTCTTGAGCAGGTGGCCGATCGGGAACAGCACGTTTGCCAGCTGGTCCTGCGTCAGCTGGCACAGGAAATAGGTCTGGTCCTTGTCGGGATCGACACCGCGGTAGAGCCGCGTCCCGTCCGGGCCATGCGCGACGCGGGCATAGTGACCCATCGCGATGAGGTCGGCGCCGAGCCCTTTCGCGACTTCCGAGAAGGTCTTGAACTTGATGTACTTGTTGCAGAGGATGTCGGGGTTCGGCGTCCGTCCGCCTGCATATTCCTTCAGGAAATGGGTGAACACGTCATCCCAGTACTCCTGGATGAAATCGTGGCGGTGGAGTTTGATGCCGAGCTTGCCGGCGACCTTCTCGGCGTCGGCGTAGTCGACTTCCTGCGGACAGACCGGCGCGGCGAGGTCGGGATTGCCGAGCAGGTCGTGGTTGGTCGCCGAGTCCCAGTTGCGCATGTACATCGCCTCGACGTCGTATCCTTCCCGAACCAAAAGCAGCGCCGATACGCTCGAATCGACGCCGCCCGACAACCCGACGATCACTTTCTTCTTCATGGGGATCATCCGTTCTATCTTCCGACGTCCGACGGCATCCGGAAATCCGCGCGCGGCGAGAGCGCGCAATCGAGGACCTTCGGCCCGTCGGGACTGGCCTGGCGTTTGAACTGCTGGGAATGGAACCGCCTCAAGAACGCGTCGACGACCATGGCTGCCCGCTCGGCGTCGATCGAAAACGCCCTTCCGAGCAGGAAGACGATCCGGTCGCGCGAATCACCGCAGAGCAGGAAGCGATGCAGGACGAAGTCGTTCGTCTCGTATTTGCCGATCGTCGCCTCGGTCGACTGGTTCCTCTTCAGCTCCGGGGAGATCGGCGTGGCGAGAATGTCCTTCAGGGTATCCCGGACGCCGTCGTCGAACATCCGTTCGGCGTACTGGCCGACGGTGAACCGCACGAGCGTCTTGGGCAGGCCGGCATTGCAGTTGTACATGCTCATCTGGTCGCCGTTGTAGGTCGACCAGCCGAGCGCGATCTCCGACAGGTCGCCGGTCCCGAGGACGATCCCGTCGACCTTGTTGGCGAGGTCCATCAGGATCATCGTGCGGGCGCGGGCCTGGGCGTTCTCGTAGGTGACGTCCTCGGTCGCGCCGTCGTGGCCGATCAGCCGGAGGTGGTCGACGACATGCTCGGAGAGTCGGATCTCGCGGGCGTCGCAGCCGAGTCCTTCCATCAGCGCGAGGGCGTTCTTGCGGGTCCGCTCGGTCGTCCCCATCGCCGGCATCGTCACCGCGACGATGCCCCTGCGGTCAAGCCCGAGCCGGTCGAAGGCGCGGCAGGCGACGATCAGGGCGAGCGCCGAATCGAGGCCGCCGGAGACGCCGACGACGACATGGTCGAGCTGCAGGTGGCGGAGCCGCTTGGCGAGACCGAACTCCTGGATCTGCGAGATTTTCAGAAAACTGTCCTCTTCCTTCGTTTTCGGCACGAACGGCAGCCGGTCGAGCGCATCCTGAAAACGGAAGTCTCCGCTTTCAGGCAAGACAAAAGGGACGATCTGGTAGTCGTGCGTATACTTCAGGATGGAATCGCGGTAGGAGGAGTTGTTGCGCCGTTCGTTGGCGAGACGGTCGAGGTCGAGGTCGGCGTAGAGCGTCTTCGTGTCGAGGCTCATGCCTTCCGACTCGGCGACCATCACGCCGTTCACGGCGACCATGTTATGACCGGAGAACACCGTTTCGGACGTCGATTCGGAGGCGCCGGCGGAGACGTAGACGTAGACGCCGCAGTTCTTGCGCGAGTGCTCGAGGACGGCGTTGCGGCGGATCGCCGCCTTGCCGAGGGTTTCGTTGGAGGCGGAGATGTTGACGATCACGTTCGCGCCGTTCACCGAGAGCAGGTTGCCGGGCGAGATGGTCGCCCACATGTCCTCGCAGATCTCGATTCCGAAGCGGACCTTGCCCGCCTCGAAGATGAGGTTGCCGAAGGGGACGCGCTGGCCGAGCAGGCTGATCTCGGTCAGATGGTCGGCGACGTCGAAGCCGGACTTGAACCAGCGCTTCTCATAGTATTCCTTGGTGTTCGGGAGGTAGAATTTCGGCACGACCCCGAGGATCTTCGCGTTCTGCAGGACGACGGCGACGTTTAAGACCATCTCGTTCACTTCGAGCGGCAAACCGCAGATGACGACGCCGTCATAGGGACTCGGCTGAAGACCCGCCAGGAAGACGCGGAGTCCTTCCAGCGCGTCGTCGAGCAGCGCCTTCGAAAAGAACAGGTCGCCGCACGAATAGCCGGTGATCCCGAGTTCGGGGAAGACGGCGATCGAACTCTCGTTCTTCTGGAGCGCCGCGAGCATCGCCGCGACGTTCTCCTTCGGGTTGCCGACGACGACCGCCGGCGACACCAGGCTGGCTTTCAGAAATCCGTGTTTGTACATGGTCTCACCTGTAGAGTTGATGCGTCTTGACGTATTCGAGGACTTCGGGGGTGACGAGCCGCGGATCGAACGTCTCCCGGAAGGTGGTCGAGGCGACCGGGGAGTCGAAATCGGGGAGGACGATGAAGGCATCCTTGTGCGCCACGAGGAACGGGTCGGCGGCGATGATCGCGGCGAGGTCCTGCCGGTCGCGGTTGATCACGACGAACTTGAATTCGGTCAACAGGCCGTTCGCGTTGATCCACTTGTGGAGCTTGGGGAGATTGTCGGCGCCGATCACGAAGACGACCTTGCGGCCGGGATGGGACTCGCTCAGGCGGACGAGCGACTGATAGGTTCCGAGGTAGTCGGGGTCGTCGAGCTCCATCGCCGAAACGGTCACCTTCGGCATCCCCTTGGTCATCGCCGTGAGCATCTGGAGGCGATGGAAGTTGCTGGCGAGGGAGCGCTTGGTGTACTGGCTGCTGACGGGCAGGAAGATGAACTCCTGGCATTCGAGATGGCGCATCACGTGTTCACAAATCGCCTTGTGGGCGACGGTCGGGGGGTTGAAGGCACCGCCGAAGACTGCGATCATGGCAAATCACTCCTCTGGTTCCGTCATACGGAAGGAACTCTTGACCCTTTCATTTTATCATATTGAAAACCCAAATGAAAGAAGTTATCGCGGGAAGCCGGACCGTGATATAATACTCGTTGGGTGATGACCATGAATCGATTTGAACCAACCGTATCCTATATCGTCGATTTCGCCAAGCGACTGCTCGCGATCCCGTCGCCGTCGGGCTATGCCCGCGAGGCGATCGCCTTCGTCGAGTCCGAGGCGTCTCGCCTCGGCTACGCTTCCGAACGGACCAAGAAGGGCAACCTGATCGTCAGCGTACCCGGACGCACCGGCGAAGTCCTCGGACTCAGCGGCCATGTCGATACGCTCGGCGCGATGGTGCGTTCGATCGCTTCCGACGGAACCCTCCGCTTCACGCCGATCGGCGGTCCGCAGTGGCCGACCCTCGACGGCGAGTACTGCTATGTCCGCACCCGCTCCGGTCAACTCCTGACCGGAACGATCCTCTCGCTTTCGCCGTCCTCCCATGTCTACAAGGACGCCAATACGATCGAACGCACGCCGGACAAGATGATGATCCGCCTCGACGCGCTCGTCTCGAACAAGTCCGACGTCGAGAAGCTCGGGGTCGAGACCGGCGATTTCGTCTTCATCGATCCGAAGACCGTCTACACCGAGAGCGGATTTTTGAAAAGCCGTTTCCTCGACGACAAGGCGTCCGTCGCCATCCTGTTCGGCTATTTACGGCATCTGAAGGACCACGGACTCATTCCGCGGCAGACCCTCAAGGTCATCATCTCGACCTACGAGGAGGTCGGCCACGGCGCCGCCTGGATCCCCCCCGTCGACGAACTGATCGCCGTCGACATGGGATGCATCGGCGAGGACCTCGCCTGCACCGAACGGATGGTCTCCGTCTGTTGCAAGGATTCCTCCGGGCCCTACGACGACCTGATCACCTCGAAACTGGTCTCGCTCGCCAAGCAGCACGGCCTCGCCTACGCCGCCGACATCTATCCGATGTACGGTTCCGACGTCTCCGCCGCCCTGCGCGGCGGACAGGACCTGCGCGGCGGTTTGATCGGGCCCGGCGTCCACGCTTCCCACGGGATGGAGCGGACCCACCGCGACGCGCTCGAGAATACCTTGAAGCTCCTGTTGCTTTATACTGAATGACGGCCACGAATGACGAAGACGGAACCCTCGCGGATTCCGTCTTTTTCTATGCTCGATAGCGGCGCAGGAATGCCGCCGTGCGCTCTTCCTGCGGTTTCAGGAACAGCGCCTCCGGTGTTCCGGATTCGACGATCACGCCCTGGTCCATGAAGACGACGCGGTCGGCTACCGCGCGGGCGAACGCCATCTCGTGGGTGACGACGATCATCGTCATCCCCGAGGCCGCGAGCGCCTTCATGACGTCCAAGACCTCGCCGACCATCTCCGGGTCGAGGGCGGACGTCGGCTCGTCGAACAACATGATCTGCGGGTCCATCGAAAGCGCCCGGGCGATTGCCACGCGCTGCTTCTGGCCGCCGGAGAGCTTGGCGGGATCCTGCGACGCAAAACCCGCCATCCCGACCTCGGAAAGCGCTTGGATCGCCCGCGTTTCGGCAGCTGCCTTCGCCTTCCCTTTGACCTTGCGCTGGGCGATGGTGCAGTTTCCGAGCACGGACATGTTTCGGAAGAGGTTGAACGACTGGAACACCATGCCCATGTCGGCGCGCAGCCGGTCCACGTCGGTCGCCGGGTCGGTGAGTTCCCGCTCTTCGAAGCGGATCGATCCGCCGTCCGGTTCTTCCAGCAGGTTGAGACATCGAAGCAACGTCGATTTGCCGGAACCGGAAGAACCGATCACGCAGACGACTTCGCCGGGGTCGACGTCGAGGTCGATCCCCTTCAAAACGGGGACGCCGTCGAATGATTTGGTCAGATTCCTGATTTCAAGGATAGGGGTCATAGGGTCTCCTAGTTGGAACTCGGCAGTTCCGGTCGCGGCAAATCGAATTTCGTCTCGACGATCGAAAGCAGTTTGGAGAGCCCGGTCGTGAGGACGAGGTAGATGACGGCGACGATCGCGTACGCTTCGAGCTGCCGGTAATGGATTCCGGCGATCCGGCGCGTCTGGTTGAAGAGTTCGAAGATGCCGATGACGGACAGTACGGCGGTATCCTTCACGTTGATGATGAATTCGTTGCCGATCGAGGGCAGCGAATGCTTGACCGCCTGCGGGAAGACGACCGCGAAGAACGCCTGGACCGGCTTCATGCCAAGCGACCGCGCGGCTTCGCGCTGCCCGTCGTCGACGGAAGCGATCCCGCCGCGCAGGATTTCGGCGATGTAGGCGGCCGTGTTGACCGAGACGACGAAGAGTCCGCAGACGAACGCGTCTCCGAACAGCCCGAGACCGTACCAGAAGAACGCCGCCTGGACGATCATCGGCGTGCCGCGGAAGACGGAAACATATCCTTTCGCAAAGCGTGATGCGGCGATTTTCAGAAAGGCCATCGCGCGTGCATCGCGACGAGTCGGTGCCTGGAGGCGGAGAAACACGAGGAGAAGCGCGATGGCGAAGCCGACGACGGTCCCGACCATCGAGATGACGACCGTCGTGACGGCGCCGTCGAGAAACAAGCCGGCGTACTTCCAGAGGGTAAACAGGCTCCCGCCGACAAAATCGTCGGGGATCGATACCGCGCCGACCGCTTCGCCGATGTCCGGGTTGAGGGCATAGAGGATCCCGACGACGGCGGCGAAGGCGGCCAGGTTGAACCATAACCGACGGGCGGCCGGTCGTCGCGTGAGTGGACTCGGCGTCACGGCTGGCGGTCGATGGCGGACAGCATCCAGCCTTCGCGGGTTTCGGCGGAGATCGCCGCGAGCGCGGCGTTCACGGCCGCAAGCAGCGTGACGTCGGCCTGGCGGACGGCGATCGCCACGGCGGCGTCCGCGTCGTCGACGACGAACCCGGATCCCGGCAGGAAGTCGATGAACGCGAGTTCGGGGTTGCCGGCGATGATCGCGACGGCGACCGGCCGTTCGAGCACGGTGGCGTCGTTGATCCCGGATTTGATCGAGGTGACGATCGTGGGGACGTCGGACAGCGGGTTCTCATGGAGCGCGCCGGTCATTTGGGGGATCAGGTCGTCGTAGATCGTACCGAGCTGGCCGACGACCTTCGCCCCGGTGAAACCGAGGATCGAGGTCGCGTCCGCGAAAGCGGAATCGGCGCGGACCACGACGACATGGGTCGACCGGTAGTATTCGGCCGAAAACGCGACCGTCTCGGCGCGCTCCGGGGTCGGACTCATGCCGGCGATGATGAGGTCGATCCGGCCGTTCACCGCAAGCGACGGGATCAATCCGTCCCAGTCGATCGCCTTGACGACGAGATCGACGCCGAGGTGCGTCGCGACGGCTTGGGCGACGACGACGTCGTAGCCGTCGCAGTAGGCGTCGGTGCCGTCAATCAGGACGGCCGTTTCGCCGCGGTCGGCGGCGTTCACGGTCCAGTTGAAGGGGGCGTACTGGCATTCGAGGCCGACGACCACGTAGCCGCGTTCGATGATCGCGGCGTAGTTGTCTTGCTCGATCTCGATGCCAGGCGTCCCGCAGGCGAAGGCGGACAGGGATAGCAGGGGGACAAGCAGGAAAGCGAGGATTCTTTTCATTTTGGTTCTCCTTTTTCGTTTCGGCAATAAAAAAAGCGTCTCATCAGACGCTCCGAAAACGAAAAAACATGGGACTCCCCGCTCTTCGTGTTTCTGGTTAGCGCCTCTACCTTGCGGTAGGAGTGATGCGGATGTTTTCCGCAACCCCACGTCGAAGGCATGCCTGCCAACGCGTTCGGCGATGATTGCCTTTCCCCCGGTTCGAAGCCTGCCGGCTCCCCTGGGTACTCATCTGCATCGCTACCTCTAATCCAATGATTCAGTTTTTTTGCCGTTAAGCAAAATTATACGGATATTCGCGGCGATGTCAACGAATAAAACAAAGAAAACGCTTGCGGCCGGGCAAGCGTCTTCTTATGGCCGTGCGGCGGCGACCTTGGTCAAGACCTGTTCGCCCTTCACGGTGAAGTACCATTCGGAGTTGCGGAGGTCGAAGAGCTGGTTGCCGAGATGGTTCTCGGCGATCAGGGTCGCCTCGTAAAGCGACTTCGCCACGGCATACTCGGCGTGGAAGGTTTCGAAGCCGAAGTAGAGCGTCGTGAACTCCTCGAGATAGTCGAGGTAGAGGGTGCGGTATTGCGGGATGGCGAGGACGTTTGCGACTAGCGCGTTGGCGGCGTCCGTGGCGGGGAAGAGGTCGTAATACACCCCGTGGTTGTCGGAGAGGTCCTGATGCTTCCCGACCCCGAGCGAGCTGTCGAGGTCGAACGGGATCATGTAGGCCGGACCGCCGTAGACGTTGAAATAGAGGTAGTAGTTGTTGAAGTTGAAGCGGAAGTCGTCGGTATTCCCGACGAGGAAGCCCATCGCCAGATACCTGACGAAGGCGTCGACGTCGAGCAGGGACGCGATGTCCCTCGTGAAATCATCGCCATGGATCGCCTCGATGAGCGATTCGAGGGCGTCGTGGGTCGTGCGCAGGCCGCCGTTGGTGTTGTTCTTGAGGGCGTAGCTGAACCGGATGTTATCGCGGTTTCTGTTGATGCCCGCCTTCGTCTCGAAGTCGACCCCGAGGTCGGCGATGCCGGACGTGTCGGTGCACTTGTAGAGGTCGCCGTACTGGCGGGCGATGTCGCCGTCGAAATGGCGTTTCAGGAAGTTCTGGTCGATCGGCTCGAGGTAGGTGTAGAACCCGTAGGGGATCGTCTTTTCGCCGACCTGGAAGTAGACGAGCCCGTAGGAGGCGTTGGCGAGGTCGAGCCCGGCGCGGCGGTAGAGCTTGTAGGCGTACGATTCGGAGATCATCGCCTCGTCGATCTCGCCGGCGACGGTCTTGCAGTACTCGAAGTTGAGCTGATCGAGGTTGAACACCTCGCGGTCGGTCAGGACCGCATACTCGTTAGAGTCGGACCCGTAGTCGAAGGTGGCGTTGAACTGGAGCTGGAAGGAGGTCTGATGCCAGATCTCGCGGCCGCGCCAGTCGATCGTCATCGGCAGGTTCCGGGAGGTGTTCGATTTCGTGCGGAAGCCGACTTCGCGGATCGTGAAGGTGGTGCCTTCGTCATCGGCGTAGACGATGTCGACCGGATGCATCGTGTTGTCCTGATAGGTGCCGTATAGTTCGAAGTATGTTTTCATGTCGGAAAGCAGGGCGTCGAAGGATGCCTTGGTGAAGACGACGGTGATCGACTTGGCGATGGATTCGTCGAACAGCCGGTCGTAGTCAGGCTTCTGCTTCCGTCCGTTGGCGAGCCGGACGATCGAATCGTAGCCGGAGGCGGACGTCTCGACGTTGTACCAGGCGAGGCCGGCGATCGCCCCGAAGAGGAGGGCGAGCAGGACGATGCGTTTGAGCCGGAGTCGGAACATGCTTTCACTCCTCCTTTCGGTTGAGCGGGATCAGTGGGCGCGGTGGTAGGTGACGCGGTCGCGGACGTACGCCGCCTTCTGGGCGTAGTAGTCCTCCGCGTTCATCCAGCGGCTTTCCAGCGAGAAGTCGCGGACGCCAAGATGGGATTCGTCGTCGAGCTCGTCCTCGTAGAGGGTGCGCGCGAGCAAAAACTGCGAACGGAAATCGAGGTAGTCGAAGATCCCGCCGTCGGGATCGGTGTACTCGTAGAGGTAATTCTCGTAGGTGGTCTGATATTCCTGATACTGCAGGACGTTGACGACGAGCGGCAAATCGGCGTAGCTGAACCACGACTGCGCGGTCTTGTTGTAGTAGATGTCCATCCGCACCAGGTACGACAGGTTCGCGTCCTGGTCGCCGAACGGATTCCAGCCGAAGCCGAGGCACTGGTCGTTGTCGTAGGGGATGTAGACGGCCTTGCCCTCGTAGAAATAGATGTAGTAGTTGTTGGCGTCGTTGCGGTAGTCGTCGGGATTGCCGACGAGGAAGGCGACCGCCAGCGTCTTCAGCCACGAATCGATGTCGAGGATCGCGCCGAGGACGTTTCGATAGTTGACGACGTCCGTGTCGTTCAGCCGTTCCATGAAGGTGAGCATCGAGGAGAAGTCGGAGGTCTCCTTGTTGGTTTTGAGCTGGTAGTCCATGCGGTAGCCGAGGTTGTAGTCGGAGACGCCGAGGCGGTCCTGGCCGAGGCCGTCGTAGTCCCAGGCGTTGAGTTCCTGGAGGGTGGCGGGGCCGCCGTTTTGCCAGACGCATTTCCAGAGGTCGCCGATCGTGTTGTCCTGGTTCCTGCCGAAATAGCGCTTGACGAAGACGTCGTCGATCGGTTCGACGATCGTGAAGAGGCCGTAGGGGACGACCCGGCCGTCGATGTTCCAGTA
>CAIMSF010000113.1 GCA_903844055.1 uncultured bacterium | reverse complement strand
CGACATGATCGTCTGCGACCGCTTCGGGATCCTCGCGGAAACCGATGCCAGTCTGATCCCGTCGCATCTCGCCCTTGCCAGACGAACCAACCGCGGTCTGATGCGCGGCTTGCTTCGCGATGCCTTCGTCGGCGCCGACGTCTTCATCGGCGTCTCCGGACCGAACTGCGTCGATCGGGCGATGATCCAGTCGATGCGGCCGGACGCCGTCGTCTTCCCGCTCGCCAACCCGATTTCCGAGATTTCCCGCGAGGATGCCCTCGCCGCCGGCGCGGCCGTGGTCGGCACCGGCAGTTCGAAGTTCCCCAACCAGATCAACAACCTTCTCGTCTTCCCCGGCATCTTCCGGGGCGCCCTCGACGTCCGCGCCAGGGACATCAACGTCGCGATGATGAAGGCCGCCTCCCGTGCTATCGCCGCCTGTGTCCCCGACGCTTCCCTTTCCGCCCTCCGGATCATCCCGTCGCCGTTCGAGACGATCGTCCATGAACAGGTCGCCGCGGCCGTCCGCGATGCCGCCGTCGCCTCGGGCGTCGCCCGCGTCGCCTACGACCCGACCCTGCCGCGCTGAACGATGCCGCTCCGCCGTATTCTGACGCTGCTCTGCCTTTGCCTCGCCGTCGCCCTGTGCGGGTGCGCGGTCCGTTCGACGGATGCGACGACGGAGGCGACGACCGCGGTTCCCGTCCGTACGCTCGTCGCCGAAACGCTTCAAGACGCCGGGCTGATCCGCTGGATCGGCCGCACCGCCTATGACGAGACGCTTGCGCGCATGTTCTTCTATCACACCGGCACCGGCTTCACGGTGACCTTCACCGGCACCGAGCTCGCCGTCCGCCTCATCGCGACGAACGCCACGATCGCGTCCCGCCGGCCTTACTTCACCGTGTCGCTTGACGGCCAGGTCGCCCCCGAAGGGACCTCCTTCACCGTCACCGCGGCGGATTCCGTCGTCATGCTGGCGGAAGGCCTGCCCTACGGCACCCACACCCTCACCCTCCTGAAGCGGAGCGAGGCGATCGACTCCATCACCGCGATCGCCTCCGTCGAGACCGACGGGGAGTTCCTCCCGCCTCCCGCCGCGCCGACGTTCAAGATCCTGATCCTCGGCGGCAGCGGCGCGAGCGGCTATGGCAACCTAGGCAGTCCCGGCGTCTTTCGCACCACCGCCAACTCCGACTCCCTGCAATCGTTCGGGTATCTCGCCGCGCGCGATCTCGGCGCCGATTTCCAGTTCGTCGCGGCCAGCGGCTGGGGACTCAAATGGGGCTTCAACCCGACCAACCGGAACGGCACGGTGAACATCCGCGCCGCCTTCGAGACGGTCGGGATCGACGACGACGAGGAACTCGTCCCGATCATCTACGACGTCGCCTCCTACGTCCCCGACGTGGTGATCGTCAATCTCGGCGGCAACGACTTCGATTCCTACGTGCTCAACCAGACGGGTTCCGCCCTCACCGCCGCGAAGGCGGCGTTCCGCGCCGCCGTCGTCGACCTGGTGACGCGCCTCCACGGGCTCTATCCCGACGCCTGGATCGTGTGGACCCATACCGGCAGCCAAAACGGCGCCGAGGCCGAGACCGCCCTCTCGGATCTCGATCCGAAACACGATTTCACCGTCATCCTGGTCATCCCGAAAGTCGGCGAATACGACCTGCCCGTCGGTTCGAACAACCATTACGGGATCGCCAGCCACCGTTATGCGGCGGACCTGCT
>CAIMSF010000112.1 GCA_903844055.1 uncultured bacterium | reverse complement strand
CCGCGGTACTTGCTCCCGAAGGATCGAGATGCGGTGTCAACTCGACGATATCCGCCCCAACAACGTTCTGTAGTTTCGCGAATTCGTCGATCGCTCCCAAAAGTTCCTTGTAGGTGATACCACCGGCCTCCGGGGTTCCCGTTCCCGGGAAGATGCCCGGATCCAGGACATCTAGATCAATCGTGATATAGGTCGGCATATCGCCGATTTTTTTTACGGCGTCCGCGAGTCCGACCAGATCGAACTTGCGAAGGAATGTATGGCCGGATGCCGCCCATTGGAATTCGCTCTTGTCGCCGCTTCTGATCCCGAACTGGAAGATCCGGCCGTCGCCAACGAGGTCGTGACAACGTCTGATCACCGTCGCATGCGAGAGCTTTCTTCCGAAGAACTCGTCGCGCAGGTCCGTGTGCGCGTCCAGATGGATGATGTGGAGATCGGGATACTGTTCCACCATCGCCTTGATCACCGGATAGGTGACGAGATGTTCCCCGCCAATCATCATCGGTTTCTTGCCGTCTTTCAAGATTTGTTTGACGGTCTTGTTGATGACATTGAGTGCGCCTTCGACGTCCCCGATCGGGAGGTCGAGGTCGCCGATGTCGCAGGTCTTGTAGTCCTTGAGGTCCATGTCACGGTACGGTGAGTACCATTCGACGCCGATCGAGTCGACGCGGATGGCGTTGCCGGCGAACCTAGTGCCGGGACGGAACGAGGTCGTCGAATCCATCGGCGATGAGAAGATCACGACGTCGGAGTCCTTGTATTCGGCGGTGCAGCTTTGGAACGAGAGATCAACTTTCTTCAGTTTCATCTTCCTCTTCCCCTTCCCATTTATGCCAGTGTTCCTTGTCGACGATGCGGACAGAGTCGCCCTCGAGTTCCTTCTGGAGGACGGAACCGTTCTTCACGTAGAACTCCATGTCGGCGATGACTTCCGGCGTGATGATCTCGCCCGGGATCAAAAGCGGGATGCCCGGCGGATAAATCATGATCGTCTCCGCCGAGATCTCGTTCGCCGCTTCGGAAAGCGGCACCGTCAGTTTCGGAGCGTGGTAGGCATCACGGGGACGCGAATACGATTCCGGGAACTGGTAATTGAACTTGATCTGCGGGAGCGACTTGCGGATCTTGTAATAGCGCTTGGACAAATCCTTCATCGCGTAGAAGAGCGCGTCGAGGTCGTCCTTCGTGGTCCCGATCGACAACACGCAGAGAACCAGGTGCGTTTCCGCGAGTTCGAGCTGGATGTTGAACTTCTTGCGGAGTTCCTTGTAGGCTTCGAACCCGGTGATGCCGAGGTCGGAGACCTTGATGACGATCCGCATCTCGTCGAAGTCGTAGCCGCTGCGGCCCTTCACGTAGTCGCGGTCGACGACCATGATGCCGGGGATCGTCTCGAGGCGCTTGCGCGCCTTGTCGGCCATGTCGATGACCTTGGCGATCTTCGCCTCCGCCTCAAAATACATCGTCTTGCGGGCGACGTCGAGGGAGGCGAGCAGAAGCGAACTCGGCGACGTGGAAGAAAGCATGTTGATCGTCACTCGGAGACGCGTATGGTTGACCCGGTCGCCCTGCGTCAGAAGCACGGAGCTCTGGGTGAACGAACCGGCGGTCTTGTGGACGGAGGTTGCGCTGATGTCGGCGCCGGCGTCCATCGCCGAGAGCGGCAGCTTG
>CAIMSF010000111.1 GCA_903844055.1 uncultured bacterium | reverse complement strand
CCGGCGCGGTCCAGACCGCGCACCGGCTCGCGATGCAGAACCCGTTCATCCGGAGCGAGATGATCGAAGCCCAGACCTTCCAGGAAATGAGCCGCGTCTACAAGGTCTCGGGCGTTCCGAAGATCGTCATCAACGACAAGTACGAGTTGCTCGGCGACCAGCCGCCGGAGAGTTTCCTCGACCTGATCGACAAAGTCGCATAACAACAAAAAACCGCTCGGTTCGGGATGGCCACATCTCTCGCCGGCGGTTTTTTTTGTTTAGTGCCGCGCCAAATCGGCGGCGATCGCCGCGATCGTGTCGTCGGTCAGGCTGCCGATCGTCATCCGTTTCATGCCGCGACAGTAGGTGACCACCTCTTCGCCGATCGGAGATGCCCATCGGGCGGGAACCGCGTCGTTCATGATGCCGATCGCGGTCATGATCTGCGCGGCGTTGCAGTCGACGTCATATCCAATCATCCCGACGATGTGCATCGTCTCGTCGAAATCGCCGTTGCCGAACCATAGGGCAACGACTTCCGCCGCCGCGTTCGGATAACTGTGGATCCAATTGTACGTCTTGAATCCGGGCTCGAGCGTCGTCCATACCGACTCCCAGTCGGCGCCGGCGCGACAGGCCGAGAGCGCCTTCGCGACGATGGAGTGGTATTCCGAGTCGCCGGGAATCGCCGCGACGCACTGTTCCAAAAGACGCCGTACATTCGTTTCCGTAAATGCCAACGCGACCAGCACGGCATTGAAGATTTCGCCGAGAACGCCGTTGTTGTGATGGGAGACGACCCCGTCGATGAAAGCCAGACGGGCGGCTTCTTCGGCATCGCCCGGCGCCAACATGCCGCATATGGCGCCGCGCATCTGCGCACCGATCCATTCGCGGTAGGGATTGTTGAAGTATCCGGACTTCGGCGGCAGGATGCCCGCGCCGATGTTCTTGAGCGCGATTTCCTCGGCTGACCAGCCGAACGGTACGACCGACACCCACGCCAGCGCGACATCCTCGCTCGTGATCCGGCGCCCAAGGACCCGATAGGCCTCGAGGAACGCGAGTTCGTAGGTGATGTCGTCGTTGTAGGTGTTCGGGGTTCGGACGTAGTCGCGGATCTCGCCGAAGGTGGCGTGCAGGTGTTTCGTGACATAGCCTTCGAGCGCGGTTCCGAACGCTCCTCCGGCGATTTGACCGAGCCAGCCATGATACATGCGGGATCGGAAATGCGGGGATGCGACATCGACGGGAGTGCGCGGCGGATGCGACACGTTCTGCCGATACTGGTCGAATGTCTCGTAGACTTGAAACTGCCGATGCGGATGGTGCGGGATGGGGATCATCCGGCCGAACAGATTCCATAGCCTGCAGGTGATCGCGATCAGGCGACGGAGATCGTCCGCAGCGAACGCCTGACGTCCTTCGTCAAGGAGCTGTTCCGCTTCCGTAACGTCGTATCCCATGTTCTCCATCGATTGGACGGCGCCGGTGATCACCGATTCCGGCGCGCCGGAACCGGGGACGTTCGAATGCCATTTCATCCGATAGGTCAGATCGCTCATCTGTTCGAATGCGGCGATTCCCTTCCAGGCCTGCTCGTCCTCGTTCAGGACGACGGGGATGCTTCCGTGCAGCAGCTCATATGCTTGTTCCCATGCTTTCATCATGGCTTGATCTCCTTATGGGTGGGGGATGGGTGCGCCTTTCGATAGCGGAGGACGGAGTAGATCACCAAACCGATCGTCGTCGTCAGATACGGCAGCGTGTTGAGCAATTCGTAGGGAATCGCGAAGGACGGGAACGTCTGCGCGGCAAGCGAGAATGCGTTCACGGCGCCGAACAGGACGGCGAAGAGCGCGGTCGCCACGGGATGTCCGGCGCCGATTGCCTCCGCGGCGATGCCGATGAAACCGCGGCCGGCGACCATGCCGGTGTTGAACCCGCTCATGTACCCAAGCGAGAGATAGGCTCCGCCGAATCCCGCCAGTCCTCCGGCGATCATGAGCGCGATCGTCTTGACGCGGGCGGGCGAGATGCCGACGGACGCCGCGGCCACCTCGTTCTTGCCGACGGCGAGGATGCGGACGCCGAGGACGGTGCGGCGGAACAGGAACCGGACCGCGATGACCGCGATGACCGCGAGGTAGATGAGCGGATTCGCGTTTTGAAAGAGGATTTCACCGATGAACGGCAACTCCTTGAGAATCGGTACGTTCCAAGGCGTCATCGCGATGCCGGGATAATCGCTCTTGTTGCCGGTGACGGCATAGATGATGAAAACGGCGACGCCCGACGCGAGGATGTTGGTCGCGATGCCGACCAGGATATGGTTGGTGCGCAGTCGAACCGCACACAGCGCGAAGAACAATCCCATCAGGATGCCGGCGAGAACGCCGGCGAGGACGCCGAGGGCGGCCGAACCCGTCAAGGTGCTGAGCAGGGCAGCGGAAAGGGCGGCGGAAACCATCGCGCCTTCGATGCCGATGTTGAGCACGCCCGCCTTGTTGGAGACGAGCGCGGCGAGCGCGGCGAAGACGAGCGGCGTCGATAGCTGGAGGATCATCGCATAGAACCCGGGCGTGGCGAAAAGCTGGAAGAACTCACGCATGGCGATCCACCTCCGTCGCGGATGCGAACCGTTTGCGTCGGAACATCCGTTTGGCAAGGAGCCCGCGGAACCATGCGCTCGAGAAGAACGCCTCGGAGGCGACCAGGATCAGGATCAAGCCCTGGATGATCTGGACGACTTCCTGGGCGACGTCGGAGTTGAAGGCCATCAAATCGGCGCCGGAACGGAGATAGCCGATGAACAGGGCGGCCAATGGCACGAGCAGCGGACGGTTCTTCGCGATGATGGCGACCATGAAGCCGTCGAACCCGAATCCCGGCAGCGTCTTCCAGTTGAAGCGATGGTAGTTGGCGAGGATTTCGACGCCTCCGCCGAGACCCGCGACGCCGATGCCGAGGAGTTGCGACGAGATCCCGGCGCGGGCGACGTCAATCCCGACGCCGCGGGCGAAAGCCCGGTTGTCTCCGGTCATCCTGAGCCTGAATCCGAAGCGCGTCTTGAACATGTACAGATAGGCGATGATCGCGATGACCAGGGCGATCAGGAGTCCGGTCGTGACGTTCGTGTTCTCGATGAGGATGCGCAGACGTGAGGCGTCCGGTATCGGGGCGGTCGCGTTGTCGCCCGAAGTGATGTCGATCACGACATTCGAGATCAACCAGATGCCGATCCACATCACGATGAAATTGAACATGATCGAGCTGACGAATTCGTTGACTTCGTATTTGGCTTTTAGTTTCGCCGGGATGTAGCCGATCAGCATCGCCGCGAGGGTTCCGGCGGCGAGCGGAACGACGATTGCGAGGAATCCGGGTCCTTCGAACCCGATGGCGACAAGGGCGGTGACCAACCCTCCGGCATAGAAGGCGCCTTCGGTGAACATGTTGAAGTTGCCTCCCCGGATGATGAGGCAGGCGGCGATTCCGGCGAACAACAGCGGGGTTGCGTTCTTGAGCACCTCGCCGAATTCGGTCGCCGACGAAAACGGTCCGAGGACGAACCAGCGGATCGCCATCGCGGGATCGTCCGAAACGATTCCGATCACCATGAATGCGACGAGATACGCGATCAAGATCGCGATCAGCATCCGACCGCCTTCGATGATGGCGGACAACAGGCGAGGCGAGGACAACAGGTCCTTGACCCGGGAACGAAGAAGCGTGAGGAACGCGGAAAGACGCTTCATGATGTCGCCCCCCTCCCGTCCTGTCGCTTGAGGCCGAGCATATAGAGGCCGAGTTCCTCCTCCGAACATCCCGCGAGATCGTCGATTCGGGCGACGATTTCCCCCTGGTGGAGGACGATCGCCTGCCGGCAGAGCGTGCGGATTTCCGTCAGGTCGCTGGAGATGAGCAGGATCGCTTTGCCATGCCGGCGCAGCGATTCGATCTGGTCATGTATCGTCCGGACGGCGCCGACGTCGACGCCGCGCGTCGGCTGGTCGGCGACGAGAACCGTCTTGCAGATGCCGATTTCGCGTCCGCAGACGACCTTCTGCATATTGCCGCCGGAAAGATGGCGGATCGATTCTCGCAGGGAATCATGCTGCACTTCGTAGCGACTCACCAACCGTCGGGCGAATGCGGCCAATTTCCGGTCGGCCTGGAATGGCCCGACGTTGAAGGACCGGTCATCCCGGATCGCGGCCGTCGCATTGTCGAGTAGCGAACCGTCGAGATTGACGCCGACGGTCATCCGATCCTCGGGAACGAAGGAGAGTCCTTGATGTCTGATCCGGGCGATGGACATGCCGCGGAGCGTTGTGCCGGCGAGGATCACCGTGCCATCGTATGCCGTACGCAGTCCGGTCAAAATGTCGACCAGTTCGCGCTGGCCATTGCCTTCGACGCCGACGATGCCGAGCATCTCGCCGCCGCGCAGATCGAAATGGACGTCACGGAGCGCGAATTTCCCGCTTGGGGCGATACAGGAGACGTTTTGCACGGAAAGCAGCACGGGACCGGGATCGACCGGTTCCGGAATCAAGTCGGGGCTCGGATCGCCGCCGATCATGCGTCTTGAGATTTCCTGTTCCGATATGGATGCAACGTCGTACGTCCCGACGGTCCTGCCTTTTCGCATGATCGTGATGCGGTCGCAGATCGTTTTGATTTCCGATAGTTTGTGGGTGATGATGATGATCGTCCGTCCGGCTTTCCGAAGCGCGGACAACTGCTCAAAAAACCGTTTCGTCTCCTGGGGGGTCAGAACGGCGGTCGGTTCATCGAGGATGACGATGTCGGCGCGACGCGCCAGGACTTTCAGGATTTCGACCTTCTGCTTGGTCGCGACGGATAGGTCGCGGATGAAGGAATCGGGGTCGACGGACATGTCGTATTGTTCGGCCATCGAACGGACGAGCGCTCTCGCCGCTTCGCGGTCGAGCAGGCCGTGCTTCTTCGGTTCGATGCCGAGGATGACGTTCTCGGCGACGGTCAGGTCGTCGACGAGCATGAAATGCTGATGGACCATCCCGATGCCATGGGCCATCGCGATGTTCGGATCGGTGATGAGGACTCGCTCGTCACGGATGTAGATGTCTCCGCTCTGGGGTCTTTCCATGCCGAAAAGGATCTTCATGAGCGTGGTTTTGCCAGCGCCGTTCTCACCGGCGAGGGCGTGGATTTCACCGGCGTCGACGGTGAACGAAACATCATCGGCGGCGATGATGCCGGGACCGTATGACTTGCAGATGCCTTGCATCCGCAAAATCGGAGTGGACATGTCGAGCGCTCCTTCGTTCATTCGAGATCGTTGAACAGGTTGTCGATTTCGTCGAGGGTGAGGTCGAAACGGGATGTCACGTCGAGTTCGCCGGCGATGATCGCCGCCTTGAGAAGTTCCAGCCGTTCGCGCAGTTCCTCAGGTACTTTGGCGATGTAATTCGCGTTCACCGCAAGATCGATGATGCCTTCGGCCAAGCCGTAGCTGACCAAAACGCCGAATTCGAGCGTTCCCGCCTGATACGCGGCGACGGTATCGAAGATGACGTCTCCGACCTTTTTCATGACGGAGGTCACGATCAGGCCGGCGCGCGCCGGATTGCTTTGGGCATAATACAGGTATTGGTCCGAGTCGACACCGATCACGTACTTCGTCTTGGTCTGTGCGGCGTCGATGACGCCGAGGCCGGCTTGCGAGGCGGCGGCGAAGATGACGTCGGCGCCGTTCGTATACTGGACGGATGCCAGTGCCTTCGCTTGGGTGGAGTCGTTGAAGTTCCCGACGAACGAGTTCGTGAGCGAGACGCGGATCAAACTGCGGGCGTTTTCGTAGGCGATGCCGGACGCATAGCCGACGGCGAAGTCATAGATGATGTCATTGCGCATGCCGCCGATGAATCCGACTTTACCGCTGGCGGTCACCGGCGCCGTCATGCCGGACGTGCCGTTCGCCATCGCCGCCGCAAGGACGCCGGCGAGGAATCCGCCTTCGTTCTGACGGAACAGGATCGAATGGACGTTCGGATAATCCGACGCGTGGCCATCCTTGATCTCCGTGTCGAAGATGACATAGCGTTTTTCGGGATAACGGTTTGCGACTTTTTGGAGCGACTCGCGCATCTGGGTGGTGGCGCAGATGATCAAATTGTAATCCTGCTGCGAGACGCGGTACAGCGTCGTCTCCCATCCGGACTGGTTGGTTCCCATCTCGATCGTCGTGGCGTCGATCGCATCGCCGTACTCGGCGTTCAGACGTTGAATCCCGGCATCGGCGGAATCGAAAAACGACATGTCGCCGAGGTTTCCGTTGACCAAGAGGACGACCTTCAGAATGCCGTCGTCGGTCGTCGTGGTGACTTCTCCGCCGCCGGTCGTCGATGTCGTCGCAAGTCCGCAGCCAAGGATGGAAAACAAGGTCAAGAGAGCCAGAGCCGTTCCAAGCAGTTTTTTCATGATATGCCGTCCTTCCGACGTCCGCGACCCGACTCCCGGTTCGAATGACCGGGAGCCGGATTCATGGATTGATGCGTCGATCTGTGAGTTAGTTCTTTCGGGTGACAAGTTACCAGGAGACCGCTTCGAAGACGAGTTGCAGATAGTCGCCGTTGCGGACCTGCGAGGAGTTGGCGCCGACGAGCAGGCTGTCGCCGTTGATGGATCCCATCCAGTACATGCTGTTGGTTCCGTTGACGTAGGAGTCGACGGATGTGATGAATCCGGAATCCGTGGCGGAAACCTGGGCGATGCCCTTGGTCGTACATGCGCCGAGGAAAGCCTCATAGAATGTCGGATTCGAGGAGACGACGGTCACCGTTCCGTTGAACAGTTCGGTGTTGTTCGGACCCATGATCTGAAGATAGACGGTCCGGGTGACTTCCCATCCGGACAGGGTGGCCGGTTCATAATGGCCGGTGTCGCTGCCGAGTGCGAAGATGGTGGTGGGGGCTGCCGTGGTGGTAACTTCGTTGCAGCCGATCAATGCGAACGCGACAAACAAAGCAAGAGCCAAACCCAAAACTTTTTTCATCTTTTCCTCCTGTATATTAACACTTTTCGTGTTAAATCCCGATGAAAATCGGATTCGTGATGGCATACAGCGCTTCTTCTCCGAGCACCTCGAAGACGATCCAGTCACCCGCCTCGACGCCCGGCAGCGTGACGGCGTCCTGATACCACATCGATCCCTCGGCGGCATCGAGGGTCATCGCGACTTCGCCGTTCAGGTAGATGTTGATCCGGCTCATCGGATCGCGCGAGAAAATCGACAGGTCGATCGCAATCGTGGTCGCTCCGTCAAGGGAGTAGGTCTCGCCGTAGCCGATTCCATCGATCGTCGCCACGACCATCGGACCGTTCGTCATGTAGCTGTTGCCGTTCTTGATGGCGTTCAGGATGTTCTCTTCGGTGAATTCTCCGGGAATATGGAGTACCGTCGCCGGAACGCCGCTGTAGACGCCGCGACGCAGATAACTGTCGGTATAGCGTCCCGCCGCGGTCGAAAGATCGGCGTAGCGGGCGGTATAGGCACCGACGATCGAGTGGTTGTCCGACCCGCCGGTCGCCGGCAAATACTTGATTTCGCCCGCCGCGTGTAGGTTGAGCAGTTCAAACCATTTATCCTTGGCGGCGAGGTTCTCGTTGGCATTCGGCTCATACAATCCGTTCCAAATCTCGATCGTATCGAATTGCTCGACGATCTCCCAGTAATGGAAACCGAGCAAGGAAGCGGCGAACGGATGGTTGACCTGGGCGATCCCGCCGCTACGGACGATTTCCTGCATCATGTCGGTGATGTCGGCGATCGGATCGTCACCCTTCAGGACGCTGATATCGGCCTGTTCGAAGACGTTGCCGATGCCAAGGGATTGGAAGTGACCGAAATCGGTCGTGACTTCGACGGCGCGGATCGCGCGGAACAGGATCGGAGTTCCGAATCGGTCATAGGCGGCGACGAAACGGTTTCCCTGTACCCATTCCGCCAGACCGGCAGCCGTGTTGTGGTCGGAGAGAAAACCATAATGAAGGCCGTTGTTGATGTTCGACATGAGCACGTCGTCGACGGTCTGCTTACCGTCGCTGTACGTCGTATGCTGGTGGAGGTCGCCCATGAACCAGCGCATCTCCGTACCGTCGTACAGGTGCGTCAACCGCACGTCGTCCAAATAGTAGGTCTTATAGTTCTCGACGGTGATCGTCCGTGCATAGGTCGAATATTCCGGTCCGCGTACGTAGGTGATCGTGTACGTCCCTTCTTCGAGGAGGATGCAGTATCCCGAAAGGATGTTCGAATTCAGGCGCACCATGTCGCCGGCGGAATTGGTGATGATCAAGCCGGCGGTGATCATGTCGCCCGAATCGGTGAGGATGCGTCCGTATAAAGTGGCCGGATAGGTGTCACCTGAGGTTGTGGAAAACGCCGTCGTGACCGGCGCGGTGGTCTGTGTCGCAGTGCACCCGACGGCGAACAATAGTCCGCACAGGCACATCAGAACCAGGATTTTTTTCACGTTTTTCATCTCCGTCCTTTCGGTGCGATCGTACTGTCGCGGATGATCAGGTGCGGTTCGAGCTGACGGTACTCGTCGTCGATCCCATCGTGTTTCAGGCGGTCATAGAGAAGGTTCCAGGCTTCTTGGCCGAGCGCCGGGACGGATTGATGGATCGTCGTCAGGGGGGTTTGCAGGATATTGGAGAAGAACAGGTCGTCGAAGCCGACGATCGAAACGTCATCCGGAACGTTCAGGCCACGAGACTGCACGGCCTGATACGCACCGTATGCCATCAGATCATTGGATGCGAAGATGGCGGTGACGCCGCGGTCGATCAAGAGGTGGGCCGCGCTGCTGCCGCTGTCGAACTGATAGTCACCCGCTGCGACGAGCGTTTCGTCGAACGGAATGCCGGCTTCCGTCAAAGCGCCAATATACCCTTTGAGACGGCGTTCCGCCGTGTAGCTGCCGCGCGGTCCGGTGATGCATCCGATGCGCGTATGACCCAATGAGATGAGATGGTTCGTCGCCATCATCCCGCCTTTGCTGTGGTGGATCGAGACGCCCGAGCATTTCAGACCTTCGATCCAACTGTCGAGAGCGACGAACGGAACGCCAAGATCGTCGAGGAGCGCGATGAAGGCGGCACTCCGCTCCTTGTTCTCGTCTTGCGAAAAAGCGATGATCAGTCCGTCGATGCCGCGGTTGACGAGCAGCGTGACGGCCGTGAGATCCTTCTCGGGATCGTTGTTGGTGTTGGAGAGGATCATCGAATATCCGGATGCGGTGCAGAAGCCGTCGACGCTCTTGGCGAGTTCGGCGAAGAACGTGTTGGCGATGTCCGGCAGGATCAGTCCGATCGTATTGGTCTTCTTCGTCACGAGCCCGACGGCGAAATGGTTGGGGGCGTAGTTGTATTTCGCCGCGATTTCGCGAATTCGGCCTGCGGTCGCTTCCGAGACGGTATTCGGCTTGCCGTTCAAGATGAGCGAGACCGTCGTGACCGAGACGTTGGCTTCGCGAGCGATGTCGCGAATCGTATGCTTCATCGCCCGATCTCCTCCATCCGATGCAGGAACGCTTCGATTTCCGGAGTGTCGGGAATCGAACATTGCGCTCCGAGACGCGAGATCGTGAGTGCGGCGGCGGCGTTGGCAAGCGGCAGCGCGTCTTGGACGCTTGCCCCGGAAGCGATCGCAACGGCGATCGATCCCACGAATGTGTCGCCGGCAGCCGTCGTATCGACGACTTTCACAGGGTATGCGGGAACGAACCGGACGGCCGTTCGATTCCCGTAGGCGCACCCGTCGGGACCGAGCGTGATGATGACTTCGCGGACGCCTTCGCCGATCAGCCGGGTGATGCATTCTTTTGCGAATCGCGGATTGCCGATCGGGATTCCGGTGATGTGCTCGGCCTCCGTTTCGTTCGGGATGATCAGATCGACATGGTTCAGCACGTCGCCGTCCAGGTGCCGCGCGGGAGCGGGATTCAGGATCGTGTACATCCCTTTCGCCTTCGCTGCGGCGAGGCCGTATTTCATCGTTTCGTAAGGAATTTCCATTTGTGTGAGATAAACGTCGTCGGGATTGGCATCGGCGAGCGCCAGATCGATCTGTCCGCACGACGTTTCCCCGTTAGCTCCGGCGGCGACGACGATCCGGTTGTCGTTTCCCGTGATCAGAATGAGCGCGGTTCCCGTCGGCGTCCCGGGGATGCGTCGCAGGTGGTCGACGCTGACGCCGGACTGTTTGAGTTCGGCGACGAGTTCATCGCCGAACACGTCCGATCCGACGCTGCCGACCATGCGTACGATGGCCCCTTGACGGGCGCATGCGACGGCTTGATTGGCGCCTTTGCCGCCGGCGTTCATGAAAAATCCGTTTCCCATCACCGTCTCCCCCCGCTTGGGGACGGCCGGAATCCGAAATACCATATCCATGTTCAAACTGCCGACGACCACGATTTTTCTCATATGGAATTCCCCAATCACATATAATTCATAGTAAATCGATTTAGTAAAACGTTTTACTAACATTATCCTACAACAAGAAGAAAGCGCTGTCAAGAAGGTTTAGCAAAATCCCATCCGACTTTCACATCCGCATATAAGAAAAAGGACAAGACGATGGAGGTCCTGTCCGGATTTTTTCCCTCGCCATCGATGCGATGACGGAGGCATGCACGATTTCATTCAACGTTGCGGCGTGCGGTTCGCGCGGATGACGTCGCAGGCAATCGCGACCTTGGCGCAGACGTGTTTGTTTCCCTTCGGATGGAAGAAATGGAGCGATCCATGGTGATAGAACTCGAACTCGTCGTCGCAGCGGAACGGGATGCCTTCCAGCTGGTCTTTCGACAACCCGAACCGTTCGCGCTTTCCGGCGATCTCGCCGTCAAAGAAGATGCCTTCCTTCGAAACGCTCACGACGCCCTCCCCATAGGTATCCTTCTTCGGATTCATCATGTCCATCCGATGCACGTCGACATCCATCGAAAAGTCGAATCCGCCTTGTTCATACCGCGTCTGTTCGTGCGCGTGCTGGCGCAGATTCCAATCGCGGATCGTCCGAATCCCTGGCAACGAAGAAGAGAACGTCATGTCGTCGCGCAGTTCGGCATCATGTCCGCAGGCGCGGCAGCGGATGTGGTTCTTTCCCGCTTCGAGGGTGAACTCCGCTCCGCAAGCGGGGCAAACGTAGAGAATCCCGTCGAGGCCGGCCGTCAGATCGGGCGAACGGTAGACGTTTTTGGTGCGGGCGGCGTATTCGAACTCGTCGTGGCGGATGTTCGCGGTGACGAAGGCGTCGAGTTCGGAAGCCGACATCGGAGCGAACGCGTCCGGATCGACGCGCTTCTTCACGTCGATCTCGACCAGTCCCGTGCGCGGATGCTTCGCCCATTTCGGACTCGCGAGCGACGCTCCGGAAATCTCTACGAAAACGAGCGGCACATTCAGCTTTTTCAAGAACGCCCCGGTGCCGGCCGTCACCGTCTGACTCGTGCCGTCGGTCGCGAGGCGGGCTTCCGGAAACATCAGGATGTACCGTCGGTCCCGTACGGCCTGGAAGGTTTTCCGGATCGCCTCGACGTCGGGATAGAGCATCGATTTGGGAATCGCCTTGAGGCGCCGAAGCAGGAATCTGATGGCCGGATGGCGGAAATAGTAGCGGTTGGCGATCAGGGTGAGGCGGTGCTTCGGGAACGCCTGCGGCAGATAGGCCCAATCCCAGTACGAAAGATGGTTCGCGAGGATCACGACCGGACCTTCGAGCGGCTCGGTCAGATGGTCGTGGACGACGATGCGGCGATGACGCCGGGACAGCCATTTGATCGGAAGATACGACAGCCAATACAGGAAGCCGTTCGGCATGCTCAGGTTTCGCTCCCGTTTCATCGCAACGCCTCCTCTCCGTCGAATCGCCGGGAAACCCGATTCGCCTCGATCGTCTCTGAAACATCATACCATGACCGGCATGATTTTGAAAGCCAAGCCCGCTCGACGGGCTTATGGATGGCGTTGCTTCTCGCCGACCGCGCGCCTGACCTTCGTGATGAGGATGATGGAGCTGAAGACGGCGGTCACGCCGTTGGCAAGGTAGATCGCCGGATTGCCAAGCGATACCCCGTAGGCGAACCAGAGCAGGACGCCGACGGTGAAGATCAGATACATCGAAAGCGAGATGCCCGACACATCCTTGGTCCTGATCGTCTTGAATGCCTGCGGAACGAACGAGACCGTCGTCAGGACCGCCGCAACGTAGCCGATGTAGTCGCCCATGTCATGGATTCCGCCAATCACGACCGGCCATGATACCGCGGATCTTCGCAAACGCCTTTTCGTAGACGGTCTTCATCCGTTCCTCGGCGACATGGTCGAGGACCGTATCGATCGCAAACCAGCGGACGCCGGAGTTCTCGTCAGGCTTGACCTCAAGCAGGTCGGTATCGTCCGCGACGAGCAGGTAGGTGACGTTCAGATGGAGATGGTCGCCGACGAACTTCCCGCGTTTCATGTGATGGTGGACATAGATGACGTCGAGCATGAACGCGTCGCCAGAGTAGGGATGGATGTTTCGGACGCCGGTCTCTTCCTTCGCTTCGCGCAGGGCGACGGCGAGGAAGTCGGGATCGCCGTCGCTATGTCCGCCGACCCAGGACCACGACTGATAGATGTTGTGGAAGGCGAACAGGACCTTCGTCATCGACGGGTCGACGACGATCGCCGAGGCGGTCAGATGGGCGACCTCGTTGGTGCGCAAAAGCGCGTCGGGATTCCGCTCGAGGAAAGCGAGGATCGCACGCTTGTCGGTCGCTTCCTGCTCGTTCGACGGAACGTAGTTGCGGATTTCTTCGTACATGGTCATCGGGCTCCTTCGGGTCAAAGATTGGCATGGAATATGAGATGATCACGGCGAATCGCCGATCGGTCTATTAGATGTCGCTTTGTTTCATGATGTTGGACGGCGTCTTCCAGAGCAGGATCTGGATCGGGATCATCCCGAAGACGAGGTTGACCGCATACAGTCCGAGGACGCCGAGGACGATCGACCATCCGGTGAAGTGCGTGAGCGACACCTGCGACAGCGAGGTCCTCGCGTATTCCAGAAGCAGCCACGCCGCCAGGAATCCGACCAGGCTCGACAGCGTCGTCGTGAAGACGATTTCGGTCATGAAGATCCGGCGGATTTCGCGGCGGGATACGCCGATGCTCCGGTAGACCCCGATCTCGTACAACCGCGCGATCAGACTCGACCGCATGATCAAGAGGATGCAGAAGGCCGACATCAGGATGCCGCCGATCCCGAGAAGGTAGAAATTGCGGTTTTCCTGTAGTTTGAGGCGTTGCGCGGCGACCGGGTCGAAGACGACGGCCTCGGCGTCGTACCCCGCTTCCGCCAACGCCGAGAGCGCCGTTTCGACATCGGTCGCGTAGACGTAAAGCCGGATGTCGAGGATGGTTCCGTAGACATAGGCGAACATGCGCGATTTGATGTAGTCGACCGAAGTGACGGCGATCTTCCCGTAGTCGTAGACGACCCCGCCGACGACGCACTGATAGATTCCCGAGATCGAAAAACTGCCGTAGTCGATGCCGATGCCGTAGGGGATGCCGCCGTCCAGGACGGTTGGGTGATGGTCGTTGAGCATCAGGAAGGAATCCCCGTCCGGCAATTCGCCGGACACGATGGAAAACGCATCGCCGAGGATCCGATAATCGACCAAGACCGGGGCGACCAGGCTGTAGATGAGTTCTTCCTTCATCCAGACGCTCCGCGAATTCGCATCGGCGATGCCGGTGATCGGAAAGAAGAGCGAACGATCCGCCGCCACGTCGGTATCGATGCCGCTCGTCTGCAGTTTGAACCCGCACCCGAGCACATCGTCGTAGTCGTCGATGCCGCGACGGCGGTTGTCGCGGATGATCGCGTCGGCGACGCTTCGGTCGACGACGACGCCGTACCCGGTCGGCAGCGTGCCGTAGACGAGCGAGGCCGGATCGAGGAACCGGATGTCGATCGGCATCGCGGTGAGCCGGAAGCTTGAACGCACCTGATAGTAGGGGGCGGTTTCGATGCGGAAGGCGACGGGACGGTTGAACAACACCAGCTGATCGACGCCCGCCACCGTCTCAAGCACCTTCGCGGCGGCGTAGGTGGTGCGGTCCAGCTTGACCGAGACATAGTGCGGATCGATTTCGCTGTAGGGCTCTTCGACGCGGTAGATTTCCCCTACCAGACCGACGGAGACGGCGACGATCATGCCGACCGTCATCAACGCCAACAGCAGGAGGACACCGCCGGTGCGGACGGCGGAAAGCCTCGCGGCGGCGTAGCGGAAGACGTCCTTCCATGCGAACACGTTTCGCCTGCGTTTTCCAAGCACGGGCGTCAGGATGTTCTCAAGATGAAGCGGCCGTTCCGTCCCGTCATCCGTCCTTGTCCCTTCGCGGATGACGATCTCGCTGTCTTCGCCGATGCTTCTGGTCCTTCTGACGGACCGTGAGCGGATGTTCAGATACAGCGTCCGGTTGCGTTCGATCATGTCGACGTCAAGCGGCTCCGCATCCGCTCCTTCCGTATATCGGCGAACCCGCAGGCCATCCGACGTTGCTTCCGTCTTGACGAAGTCGCCAAGATGGATCACATGTTCCTGGGCATATTCGAGCATCGCCGTCTTCACGTTCGGTTCGTCCCTGACGATGACGCCGTTGTCGATTTCGATGATCCGATCGGCATAATGCCAGGCCAGCATCTGGTCGTGCGTCACCATGATGACGAGTCGGGTCTTGGCGATTTCGCCGATCAGATTCATCAGTTCGATCGTCGTCTTGCGGTCCAGGTTGCCGGTCGGTTCATCGGCGAGGATGACCTCCGGATCATTCGCAAGCGCGCGGGCGAAAGCGACGCGCTGCTGCTGGCCGCCGGAAAGCTGCTTGACGAGCCGGTCGGAATAGGCGGCCAGTCCGACGCCCGCCAACAGCCGATCGACGCGTGTGGTCAACGCGGCCGGATCGTCGATCCCCTGCATCCGCAGAACCGGCTCGATGTTGGAAAGGACGGTGCGCTCCTTGAGGAGATGGTAGTTTTGATGGACGTAACCGATCTTATGGCGGCGGATCGCATCCCAACGACGCTGGCTGTAGGTTGCGAGGACGGCATCGTCGATCATCAGGGAGCCGGAGTCGAACCGGTCCATGCCGCTGATGATGTTGAGCAAGGTCGTCTTTCCGCTGCCGCTCGGACCCAGGATGAACACCAGGCCGGTGTCCCCGAACGAGAGGGAGACGTCGTTGGCGACGACGATCCGATCGTTGCCGTGCTTGCGGTAGGTTTTCTTCACATGACTGAGCCGGATCATCGTTCCGCCCCCTTCAGCGCGGCGATGACGTTCGCCTTGAAGATTCGGCGCGCCAGTCTGCCGATCATCCATTCGGTCGCGACCGCGATGACCGACGCGACGATCAGATAATCGTACCAGCGCAAATACCCGAAGACGCGCCGGACGTCGACCGATTGCGTTTCGAGCCAAAGCAGGAGCCCGGCGACGCAGGCCGCGCCAAGCAGGGAGATCCCGTCGATCTCGGTGCGAAGGACGCGCTTGATTCCTGGTTTCGAGGCACCGATGGATCGCATGATCAGATAATCCTTCAACTTGCTGAAGACGAGGTTGTGGAGTACGAAGTAACAGACGAAGAACAACACGAAGAGGATGACCGCGATGAGGACGGTCACCAGGATGTTGCGAATCAGCACCTCGAGCGCCTGCGCGGGATCGAGGATCTCCGCCGGATACATCGCCTCGAAGCCGAGATCGGCAATGCGCTCCATGACCTTCACGCCTTCAAACGCGCCGGGGACGATGACCGCCACTTGGAAGGCGGATTCACCGAAGAACGCGAGATAGGTCGCTTCGCTCATGTAGATTTTCTGCGACTGGTCGTCATCGGTCGCGGGGGCGGACCGCATCGTGATCGGGACCTCGGCGTTCCCGTCTTGATACGGAGTGTTCGCACGCAGGGAGATCGCATGGGTTTGCAGGAAGGCGTCCGCGTCGCAAAGCCCCGCGTCCAAATCATCCCCGATTTCGCGTTTGTATCCGAAGTCGCGGCAGACATCGAAGAACATCATGTCGAACGTGAGCACCTCGCCCAACGCCAGCGTGGCGTCGAGTTCGATCCATATCGGGAAATTGACCGCGTAGGAACGGATATAGGAATCCACGTCCGGATCGATTACCGGCGTGACCCAGGCGTCTTCGGCCATGTCGAAGCGAGCCGTTCCGGAGATTTCAAAGGTGGTTTCGGAGCGCTCGAAGATGCTCGAAGGGGCAATCCGCGCAAGTCCCGCGGCGGACAGGTACAAGTCGTGCAGCCCGTCTGCCGAGGTCGCCGCCGCGGCGATCAGACCGACGACGGTGAATGTGAATTGATCGGTTCCGAGCGTTGGCAGCGGCATGAGAAGGTACTTGTTGGCCACCGGCAACTCGTCGCCGAGGGCGAAGGGTCCATCCTCGCCGACGACGACTTCGAAGGCGTTCTCGGGGAGCCGGCCGGCGACCAGGACGGACGCATCCAGGGCCTCCGAAGGGAGCGGCTTGAAGTCGTAAAACTCATTCACCAGGTTCTCTTCGTCGAAGATGTTCGTGGTGAACACGGAGTCGAACACGAGGTCGTTCTCGATCACCGTGCGGACCTCGGGAATGGCACGGAGCAGCTCCAGTTCCGCCGCGGAGAAGGCGGAGGCGTCGTTTTTCGTCACGATGATCCTGGTCGGCGTCGCATTCGTGAAATAGGGGTTTTCGGTCGCGACTTCGCGATTCTTTTCGACGATCCCGGCGCCATATACGAACAGCACCGTCATCATCAAGAAGAACAGCGTCAAAAACGTGAACAGCGTCCGCTTGGGAGCGGATACCACGTTTTGCAGTCCGACCGACGCGGTTCCTTTGAAGAAACTCGTCGAACGGGAAGGCGCCACTTCGTCGATATCCACGTTTCCCGCGTTCCCAAGCAGCGCGTCTTCGACGACGTCCCCGTCGTACAGGCGGATCTTCCGCGTCGCATATTCTTCCGCAAGCCGGATGTCGTGCGTAACCACGACGACGAGCCGATCCTTGCTGAGGGTGCGGAGCAGCTCGAAGATGCCGCGGGCGGCGGATTCGTTCAGGTTGCCGGTCGGTTCGTCGCACATGAGAATCTGATACTCTTTGGCGAGGGTGCGCGCAATCACGGTCCGCTGCTTCTCGCCGCCGCTCAACCGGCTCGCCTTCTGATGCGCGACATGCGACAGGCCGACCCGGTCGATCAATTCGAGGATGCGGCGGTGCCGGTCCGCCTTCGAGGCTCCCTGGATCTTGAGCGCGAGGTCGACGTTCTGGTAGACCGTGTAGCTTTCGATGATGTTGAACTCCTGGAAGACATAGCCGATGTAATCCTTACGATAATGTTCCAATTCCTCGAGGCTGTAATGCGAGATGTCATGACCGTCGAAATAGTCGATGCCTTCCTCATAGGTGTCCAACCCGCTCATCACGTTGAGCAGGGTGCTTTTTCCGCTGCCGCTCTCGCCGGTGATCGCGATGAATTCACCGACCTTGCATTCGAGGCTGATCCTGCGGAGCGCCTGGATGACCTGATTGCCGGTAAAATAATATTTGGATACCCTTTCCAGTTTCAGCATGTCGTTCACCTGTTTCGCTTGGGGGATATCCACATTTTATCACAAAGTGACAGGGCGGAAGCAGACGGTATCGTGAAATTCCCGTTGGAATGTAGTTTATTCATCGAGTTGGATCGGCGCGGGCGACAAGCCCCAAAAAAAAGTCGACGCATAAGCGTCCACTTCATTTCCGATTCGACGGTCCGACTCGATCAACGGACGTCGATTTTCAGGACCTGTTCGTCGTCATCGCGCTTCCCCGTATCGATGAAGCCATATTTCACATAGAAACGGTAGGGCATCGGTCCGTCCGTGTCGCACGACAGATAGAGCGTCTTCTTGCCCTCGGCGCGGCATTTCTCGACCAGCATGTCGAGGACCGCCTTGCCATACCCCTTGCCCTGATGGGGTCCGGCGATCATGAAGCGCCAGAGGTAGAGCGCCGGACGATCCGTTTCCGGGATGTCGTCGTCGGGATGCAGGTGCAGCATGATGAACCCGATCGGCTCTTCGCCCAAATAGACCGCGCGCGGCCAGGCGTCCTCGAGGTTCAGATAGGCTTGCGCCAGCGACTTCACGTTGGATGCCACGCACTTCTTCTGGGCATCCGAGAGCGTGTCGCTCAGCTGGATGATGGGTTTGAAATTCTGGTTCGTGACTTCTCTGAAGGTCAATGTTTCCATGCATTCTCCTTCCCCGCGCCTCTTTGTTGGTGCGCGGACATGGCGTGCGTTTTCGATAAACGCATCAGTGTTGCGGCTGCAGGCAGACGACGACCCACTCGGCGAAATCGACGAATCCGAGCTTGTGGTAGATCGTCGCGGCGGCGGGATTCTCGAAGAAGAGCACGGGAATGACGTCGCGCTCCAGCAGGTACCGGCACAGTGCGGACACGACGCTCGTCGCCAAGCCCTTCCCCCGATATGCGGGCAAGGTGAAGACCCCGCCGATCATCGCCGCCTTCCGGCTGATGGCGGTCGTATTGGCGTTGGCGACCACGATGCCGTCTTCCTCGATCAGGAAGTGGGTGGAGAACCCGTCGACGATCTTCTCCATCGAACGCTTCACCCGTTCCTCAAGCGTTTCGACGATGAGGGAACGAAATTCTTCGATCTCGAAGATCGAAAGGCAGATCCCTTCTGCATCGGCGGGAACGGCGCGGCGCGCTGCGACAAGTGGGAAATCCGGTTCGATCAGCCGTCTCATCCGCGCCATCGTCATCGGCCGGATTATCGCTCCCGAAGGAATCGCTTCCCGCAGGTATGCAAAACAGGTTCCCGAGCAATTCAAAAACGCACCATGGCTGGATTGAACGATCGACATGACCTCGACACGATCGTAGTCGTTGGTCTCGCTGTGGAGCAGAAAATTGCGATGATAGCGGAGCAGGATGGTCTTGAGCGTTCCAGCGGGCGTCGATTCGGTCCAAACGTCGATGAAGTCGTTGTCCATTCCGTAGAATTCCAGATCGCCGATCATGAAGAGGTTGAGTTCGGGCTCTTTCCCCGCACATGCGAAAATGCGGGCGAGATCGTCTTTCGTCGCTTTTTGAAACATCGTCGCACCTCCGTGCCAAGTGTTATACACATTCCCGCATCTTTTGAAGAACAAATCGAATCGAAAAACCATCAACTCAATTCCATCTGGACTGCCTCGCGGGCGCGGCGTACGTCCGATGTAATCCGATGCCAAAGCGAACATCCCAGCGTCCTCCATCGTCGCTGAAATGAACGTTTCGAGGCGACATGCGGTTAGCTGGATCACGGTCTTGGTCAGGATGTGTGAACCCCATTGATCCCATCATACCACTTTCGTCCGAAAATTCATCCGCATTCCAGAGGCGACGACGTCTCTGTCCGAAACGGGCGGAAAGTGAAAGCGGCGCTCCGTGAATCCGGAGCGCCGCCCAATTGCGAAACGTGTATGAGGATCGCGATTCCCGAAGCGGTGCTATTTCTCTTCCTTGGCCTTGGCCTTGGGTTCTTCGGCGGCCGGCTGTTCCGTCGTCACGACGGCCGGTTCTTCCACGACTTCGGCGGCGCGCTGTTCGGTGATGTGGATCAGCATCTGATCCGGTTCGTCGAGGACCTTGATGCCCTCCGGGAACTTGACGTCCCGGACATGGACCGCGTCTCTGGCCTTCAGGTTCGAGATGTCGACGTCGACGCGCGTGATGCCGCTGCCGGCTTCGTACTCGACTTCGATGTCGGCGTTGATGATCTGGACGATGAAGCCCGCCTTTTCGACGAGATCGCGGCCGATCACGTGGAGCGGTACCTTGGCGGAAATCATGTCGCCCTTTTCGACCTTCAGGAGTTCGACGTTCAGGATGTGGTTGCGGTTGATGATGTCTTTCTGGATGTGCTTGATGTAAACGGGATGGTTGGTTTTTCCAAGCGTCACCGTGAACGTCTGGGTCAGACCGTTCGTTTTGTAGATTTCCAGCAATTCAAGTTCGTCCATCTGGATCGATACCGGGGTGATCGATCTGCCGAACAGGACACCCGGCACCTTTTTCATTTTTCTGACGACTTGCAGACTCTCGGTTCTTTTTTCAACTTTCATGTTCTAGCCCCTCTCACTGTGTGATTGTTTCTAGTTTCGTTTGAACCCGTACCGAAGACCGCATTTTAAAAAAACAAATGTGTGAATCTTGATGATGATTAATTATACCACTTCAGGGCTCGAAATACAACGCCCGTCAAAGGATCGAATGCGATCTGCCGACCGAATGGAGGCAAACGTTTTACCACAGGTCAGATGGCATTGGGACGTTTTCGGCAAGGCGATCCCGAAGGCTCTGCCCTTTCATCGCGACCATCGTCGGATGGATTGGCGGGATTCTTCCGGATGGTCTTGATTCTCATGAGCGATCGGATGGTACGCAACGGGCATCATGCCATCGCGGTGCATGCCTTCCATTTCGCCTGTCATGTCGATGGATCGTCCGACGGGCTGTCGGAGTACCGATCATCTTCTTGGACCGTCTTGATCGAAAAAGCGGACTTCGGTCCATGGTAAGGGAATTTCACGTAACTCCCGGTTGCTAGACGGATCGCCTGCGTCGGACAGTGGTTGACGCATCGATAGCACAAGGTGCACCGTTTCTGCGGGAAGATTTCGTCTTGGATCCGCCGGAGGTTCGAAACCGGGCAGAGGGCGACGCATTCGCCGCAACGGACACATCGGTCCTGATCGATACGGACGGCCTCCGAGAGGACGGCCGGGTCCATCGCTTCGAACGGCACCCGTTGCAACAGCCCGAGAAGCAGCGAACCGACGTTGGATCCCCTGCGATGTTCTCTGCCCGACAGGATGAGGCTAACGAACCGCGATGCCCTTCGGTCCACATAACGTGCGATCCGGTCGAAATCGTACGGTTTCTTGCGCTCGAGCAACCGCAGATCGGTGATGTTGTTGGGCATCCGGAAATGTTCCTGCCACAACACGACGAAGCCCTTCTTCTCGAGCTGCCTTGCCCCATAGGCGGCGCCATCGCCGGAGAACAACAGCTGCGTGCAAAACGTGAACGCCTTCTTCTGATGCGTGGACAGCGCCTCGATGAAGCGGAAGACGATCAGGGGAAGGCTGGATCCGTAGATCGGGTACCCCAGGCCGATGATGTCATACCGCTCGATCAGCCGGTCGGCGTCGGCCAGATGGTTCTCCACGGCGAACAAGTCGCAACGATCTGTCTTGCGAATCGCTTCGCAGATCGCCTTCGCGACGAAATACGTATTCCCGGTTCCGGAAAATTGAAAGATGGCGATCCTGGGCATGGCGTCCTCCCGGTGAATCCGTTTCGACGTTGTTTCGTGCGGGATGAAAACGGGTTGTCCGAATTCAGATACCCATCCTGACCCGACGGCTATCGTGTGCTTCCGAGGAAGAACACGGCGATGGTTCCGGGACCCGAGTGCGCCCCGATGATCGGTCCGATGTGGTTGTAAACGATCGTCTTGACGCCGAACCGTTCGGCGATCATCTGACCGACCTGTTCCGCCTCCGCCAGGCAATCCCCATGGGAGATGAAGACGGTCTGACCTGCCGGATCGGTGATGCGGTCGACCATCAGGTCCACCATCGTCGAAAGCGACGATCGGCGCCCGCGCGCCTTCTGCAACGCCACCAGTTTCCCTTCGTTGGTGACGTGCAGGATCGGCTTCACTTTGAGCAGGGTGCCGAGGAATGCGGCGGATTCGCTCAGGCGACCGCCGCGCTTGAGCGTCCCCAGATCGTCGACGGTGAAGAGATGACATAGCCTGAGCTTGTGTTCCTCCACCCACGACGCGGTTTCCTCCATCGTCTTCCCGGCCTGTTTTTGATTCCAGGCGTGCCATACCAGCAAACCCTGACCCATCGAGGCGCAGAGCGAGTCGACGGTCATGATTTTCCGGTCGGGATACTGTCCCTTTAATTCCTTCACGGCGATCTGGGCCGACTGGAACGTCCCGCTCAACCCGGAAGAAAACCCGATGTACAGGAGGTCCAATCCTTTCTCCAAGATGCTTCCGAAGAATTGCAGGAATTCGCCGACATTGATGAGCGACGTGGTCGCCACGACCTTGTCACGCAGTTTCGCATAGAATGCGGAAATCGCAAGTTCCCGTTCGTCCGGATGGTGGAAATAGGTCTTTCCTTCCAACTCGACCGAGAGGGGAATGACGGACAGATTCATCGATGCGACCTGTGCTGCCGTCAGATCGGCACAGGAATCGGTTGCGATGATCCATTTTTGCATGGGTAGTCCTCCTATAAGGCATGCGTTTCGACGGACATGCGGTCGTAAACGGCTTTAGCTGATTATAACATAGGGGTCGTCTCCAAACAAGCATTGCCGACAAAGGAGGTGGACAGCGACGTCATGATCGCTTGTCGATGGAAAAGGCATCCTGATTCGGTTGCCCGAACAGGATGCCTCGTGGTTCGATCAGAATGTCTCCTTCATCAGATGGCGATAGAATCCGACCGCTTCGGCGAGCGTGTCGATCCCGATCGACTCGTTGAGTCCGTGCATCTTCTTCAGATCGTCGTTGGTGACCCGAACCGGCGAGAAGCGGACGGTCGCGTTGCAGATGTCTTGATAATGGCGGGCATCCGTTCCGCCGAGGATGACGTAAGGTGATACCAGGACGTCGGGGAACACCGTTTGGATCGACGCGACGAGTTTCTTGAAAGCCGGACTTTTGGCGTCGACCACCGGCGAACACGCCGTGCCCTTGATGATTTCGACTTCGAGGTCGAACTTCTTCGCGACCTTTCGAATGGCGTCGATCGAGGCATCGGCGTCCTGGATCGGATGCGGACGCATGTTCACGACGAGTGCGGCTTCAGATGGGATGACATTGTTGGCCTCGGAGCCCTGGATGCGCGTGAAGGCGACCGTCGTCGACATGAGGGCGCGACCGTAGGAATTGATCTTCGGCAAGAGCCAGGTCACGAGCGGACGGAACAGCCACAGGTTTCCGAACAGGAAGCGGAATCCGAACCCCATCGACGGCGCCGCCGCGGCGAACATGCGTTCCACTTCGGGAATCATCTTCGCCTTCATCGGCGAATGACGCTCCAGTTCGACGACGAAACCGGAAAGGCGCGCGATCGGGGTGTTTTTCGGCGGCGTGCTCGAATGACCGCCGTGCGAGCGGGCGATGATGCGCAGATCGACGTATCCTTTTTCCAACACGCCGAGAAGGGCCATCGGAGTGGATACCGTCGGCAGGACGCCGTCGACGATGGCACCTCCCTCGTCGAGGACGAGCGCCGGACGGATCCCTTTCGCTTTCAGCCACTGAACCGTCTGGCGGGCACCTTCGCCCATGATTTCTTCATCGCAGGAACTGGCGAGATAGATGTCGCCTTCAGGCCGGAACCCTTCCGCGATCAGTTCTTCGGCGGCCTGGAAGAACGCGAACAGCGTCCCCTTCGTATCGAAGGTGCCGCGGCCGTGGACTTCCCCTTCCTCATACACGCCGGAGAACGGCGGACGCTTCCATCCTTCGGCTGGGGCGGGGACGACATCCTGATGGGCCATGAACACGATGGGAGCTACCTCGGGGTTCTTTCCCTTCCAACGGTAGAGCAACGAGCCGGCCGGAAAGAGGACCTTCTCGACGGTCTTTGCGACATGCGGGAAGATTTCGTCCATGGTCCGCTGCAGCGCGCGGAACGGCTCGGGGTTCTCGACGCCGGGCTGGGCGATGGTCACGACGCGGACCATTTTTCCGAGTCCTTCGGCGTAGGCCTTCTTGGTTTCTGCGGAGACGGTCGATACCGGCCGCAGGCCGGTCTTCGTCCGGAGGGCGAACGTATGGACCAGGGCGATCGCAAACAAGAGAACGACGGCGCCGAGAAGGATGGCCAGGGTGATCCAGACGTACTCCATCATTGCGCCTCCTTGTCGAGGAAGTGCCTGTCGAAGAGGACCTTCGCGGCGATCGTCGAGACGATCGCGCCGATCACGATCGCGATCGCGAGGTTCCCGACGAGGAATCCCGGCAGCAGGAGCCCGAACGCGATCATGAAGACGAGCGGCACGGCGATCAGTTTCGGATTGTTCCGGAAATACTTGTATCCAAGCGCGCCGAAGAGCGCCGAAACCACCCAATTGAAGGCGGGCTGCAAGACGGGAAGTTCAAGCAACGGCGTGAGTGGAATCAACAAGATGACGCCGAGGGTCATCACGAGCGTCGTGGTGATCGTCGATGCGGAGACCGCGAGCGTCGCGACGACTTCGTTCTCCGGCGATCCGATCGCCGTCCCGCACAGTTCGCGGGCGTTCATCGCGCACGGGATCTTGAGGTTGGAGAGATTGCCGGTGATGAAGGCCAGATAGGTGGCCGAGGTGCCGAGCATCGGCGAATAGGTGATGACTTCGATGATCCCGCCGGGCAGCTGTAGCGCGGAGAGGGTGAGGAACGCCGGGAAGAACAGGGCGGCGTCGGGAGCGACGCCGGTGACGATCCACATCGTCACGGGAACGGAGATCATCACCGCGAAGCCGAGGATCATGAAGATCCGGCCGGTGCGGTGGAGGTTGTCGACGTAGGTGCGTTCGCGAGCCATCAGTAGATTCCTCCGATTCCCAGGACGACCGCCACGATCATCCCGAAGATCATCGAGAGCGCGAGCGAGAAGTTCTCGAGCCACTTGACCTGCTTCTTGCGGATCAGCCAATCGAAGAACGCCATCGCGGCCATCGCCGAAAGCAGCACGATGATCGGGACGAAGGTCTTGTGGTCCTCCAGGATGTAGTTGCCCATCCCGTCGAGCGCGTATGCGCCGTCGATCACGACCCTCGTGTCATACTTCACGATCTTCGCGACGGCGTCGCCGACATAGGCCGAGATCATCCCGATGAAGACGGCGTCGAAGAGGAATTTCCCAAATCCTTTGTTGCCTGAACCGGTGGCCTTGCTGATCACCTTGGTCTGATACTTCTTGAGGAAGAAGATGGCGAACAGACCGCCCCAGAGGATCGAGAGCGTCATGACGAAGGCGATCGTCACGAGGTTCTCGGTCGTCATCGCGGCCAGCGTGATGCCGTCGGCCGCGACCGACGCGGCCATTAATTCATAATGGAGGGCGCCGACGACCGACAGGCGGATCCACGGCAGCGGAATCCCGAGCATGCCGGACATCGTGATGACGCCGATGAAGATACCGACGGAAGGAAGGACCGAGAAACTGACGGAACTGACGACCGCCTTCTTCACCAGTTCCTTCGACATCCCGAGTTTCTTGCTTTGCACGTACGCGTTGCGGGCGAAGAACAAGGACCCGCCCAGGATGAACAGCGTGACGAACGCGGCCAGCGCGTACATCCACCAGGACTCCTTGATTTCGGAAACCGATGCGAGAAAAATCAGTGTCGCATGATGCATAAAATCACCTCTTCGAATGGGTCTAGTTGTCCCACATTCTACGCTAAAATGGCGCTAAAAACAAGGTCGTGGACGAAAAAAGGACTGCATCGTTTGCAGTCCTTGAAAAGATGGCCAGCGCATCCTTGTACCTTTCCTTCAAAGTGTGGTGAACGGCCCTTCGCGGGTCTCCATCGGCACGTCGGACTCGTCGTTGGTAATATCCGTTTTCGACCAACTGTGGGCAACGAACACCGCCAGTCCCACCTGCAATCCGGCCGTCCATGCCGATCGATAAAACATGTCAAAAACGTGAAACTCGTCCGTCGTGATGAAACGCACGAAATCGTTACCATAGGTCACGCAATATTCTTCTTCACAGATCGAAGGCGATCCTCCGTAATGCCAGATCATGACAAACGCGGTGACGAGGCATGCGGCCGCCAGAACGGTCACGACGAGCATCGCTTCCCGAAACGGATGCGGGATCGATTTGACAGCGTCGAAATCGACATGCCATTGTGTGCGTGCGGTCCGGTGCGTGATTCTCGAAATGAACAGGTACATCCAGAGGACGAGAAACGCGACGAGGGCCGGCGCCATCGTCAGCAGTGGATTGTCGATCAGTAGCGACAGAATCAAGGAAACAAAAACGATTCCATAAAGACACGATGAGAAGATGATGTTGAACTTTCTCGTACACCTCACCCGCCCTGACGCAGAGCGACAAAAAGATTGTTCATCCGTCCGTTATGCGGCACCGGGACCCGCTAGTATCCGATCCACAGTCCGATGACGAGGAAGAGCACCGTCAACGCGAGCGTGATCAATTGCAGGACCGCCGTCCACCTGAACCATTTCCCGTAGCTGATGCCGGCCATCGACAAGCCGATGAGCAAGACGCCGTTGGTCGGGTAGAGCATGTTGGTGTAGCCGTCGCCGAAGATGAACGCCAGGATCGCAAGCTCGCTCGAATAGCCGACGAGCGCGACCAGTGGGATTAAAAGCGGGATGATGAGGTAAGCCTTCGCCGAGCCCGAGCCGATGAAGAACTCGACGAACAGGACGAGCCCGTAGATGAGCAGGATGCCCGTCGTCGGCGCCTGCCCGGAAAGCAGTTCGGCGAGATAATACAGGATCGTATCCATCACCCGTCCCTGGACGATGATGAACTTGACGCTCGCCGCCATCATGATCAGAACGACCGCGGGGGCGACCGAAAGCATGCCCGCGCCGAACTTCCTCAACGTGAATTTGAAATCTTTGGTGACCAGATAACCGGCCGTGAGTCCGCCCACCAGGAAGGTCAGCGCCATGAACGGGATCGTCGGGAGCGAAATCGGGGATACCAGATCGAGCACGCTGATCCCGACCACAAAGCAGAGGAAGACGACGAACATCGTGACATACGCCTTGAAGATCATCGATTCGTTCTGATAGACGATGGTCCCGTTCACGTCGAAGCTGCGGGCTTTCTTCCGATCCTCCTCGAAGGTCGGGCTCTTGGCGGGCTCTTTCTCGATTTTCTTGGCATACCAGACCAGGAAGGTCGAGAGCAGCGCGTACATCGCCGCGAACACGACCAGCCGATAGCCGACGCCCGTGAGGATGTTGATGCCGGCGATCTCGGAGGCGACGCCGACGGTGAAGGGGTTGGTGATGCCGCTCGCGAAGCCGAATCCGGCCGCCAGGACCGACATGCCGACGCCGACGAGCGTATCCCATCCGAGCGACAGGGAGAGGATGATCAGGATCGGCATCAGCGCGACCGACTCCTCGAAGATCCCGAAGAAGGCGCCGAACAGCATGAAGGCCAGGACCACGATGCGCAACAACACGTATTTTCGTTCTTGATACCGGGCGATCAGGCGTTTCAGGATCACGTGGATCCCGCCGGTCTTCTCCATCAGCGTGAAGGTTCCGCCCAGGATGACGAGGAACAGCGAGATGACGATGATGGAGACGCCGTCGGCGGATCCGAGCACTTCGATCGGCGCCAGGAACCAGCGCCAGACGGGATAGCCTTCCGATACCGTCAGAAACTCGAAGGTGCCGGAAATGATCAGGTCGCCGTCGCGTTGAAACGCCCCCGCCGGAATCAGATAGGTCACCGTCCCGGCCGCCAGGATGAGCAAGCCCAGGATGACCACGACGCTGATGAAGCCCTTCTTGGAAATGTTGATGAGTCTTGCCTCGTCGTTCATTTCGTCCTCCTCGTCGATCGTGCAACATGCCGTCGGTATGGGATGGTTCTTAAAACACATTATACTACTTCTCCCATCCGTGGTAAATGAACCCCCCGAGAGATTTCGGAATATGGGACGGATGATGAAGCCGGATCGAGTCGTCCGATTCACCGGGGGCCGCCCGCCGGTCGGAGCGTTTTGCATCTATCGATTGAATTTGGGGCGAAAAATCGTTATAATGGTGTTGTGTCAAAACGGCACGGTGATGGACCGATGTGTCCGTCGACCATTCGACCAATCAAGGAGGAACGAACATGAAATTCGAATTCGCAGAAAAACCACTGCCAAAAGATCTCGTGAAAATCCGCTTCGACCAAATCACCGCGGAAAGCTCGGGGCGCGTCATCTTCGGTTATGTCCAATACGACATCGAAGCCAAGTTCAACAATTCGGTGCGGAACTGCCGCATCAGTTACGAAGTCTACGTGAGGAGTTCCTTGGGCAACAAATTCAAGTTGCCGATCTTGCGCGTGTCGCACGGCATCATGCCCTATCCGGTGAACGTCAGTTTCGTGGACGAAATTCTGAAGGACATCAAGCGGGACGCGTCTTCCTCCGAATGGTGCACGGTCACGCTCAATTCAGAAGAAGAGTTCATGGCCTTCATCGAGCGGATCATCGCCGACAAGGATTTCTTCTCGATCGTCAGCTCCATCTACAACATGCAGTCATAACCAAAGCTTGCATCGCCATCATGATTTCCCGACCTTCGCGGTCGGGTTTTTTTTCTTAATGCAAAAAAAAGTCGTATCTCCCGAGTGCCACGGGAGGTACGACAGCGTTATTCATTTGGTAGCCCGTAGCGGCGAACACCCCGTGATGATACTGATTTGTCGACTATTGAATTTCATTCTAAGCTGGATAGAAACGGATTCATCTGCGTACTCAGGTATCAATCCTTCGGAAGTATACGGACTTGGTCAAAGCGAATATCCGACGTGACGGTGGGAATTGGGTCGGGTAGGACAAGCATGAAGCGGAACTTCACTTGTCCGGCAACCTCTTGGCCAAGTTCCACGCGAAATTCTCGAGCCGTTTCGTCAGGCATGATGACGGCCGCTTGGTGCCAGCCGAATTCATCGCCGACTTGATAGGCGATTTGCAAAGAAAGGCCTTCACCACCCTGTGCGATGAAAACGATCGCGCCGGGGTCGACAACGGAAAAATTCATAAAGGCGAATCCGACATAATCGGGATGGGCGGGATCCCAGGAAAGGAGCATCGATTGCGAACCTGAAAGGGGTTCCCCCGAACTGACGCAGCCATATAGGAATCCCCATTGATAACCGACCGCCCCGCGGAAGCGGTATGTCATCATGACCTCATCGGTCATGAATCCTTCGATCGGTTCAAAACCAGTCTCATAAAGGGCGGCGACGGGAACTTCGGTCGTTGTGACCGAGATGGAAGTCGTGGTCGTAGTCGGCGTTTCAGAGGTCGTGGTTGATTCGGAACTCGTTGTCGATACGGATGATGTTGTAATCGCTGCAGAAACGGTCGTCGATGTCGAAGACGTAAGGTTTGTGCATGCCGAGAGCACAAAGAATGTCATTAATGCTATCAGTGCAGTAAAAAAACGTCTGGAAACTCTTTTAATCATATGTTATCCTCCACGCTATATTATTCTTGTTTTTTTATTTTATCATATTATACAACCGTTTTCACTTGATTTTTGAGACTTTTCAAGAGAAATAGATACTCACTCTGGTCAGGATTTTGATCATCGCTCGCAGACTAAGGAAATTTCACCACGTCTACCACGCGTACCACGCTAAAAAAAAGAGAAACACCCAAAATTTATCTACACATAAGTCATCGCTTTTTGATGTTTTCTTTAACTATTCGATGATATTTCTGGGAGAATGCCTTTTTTGCATATACGTAGGTAAGAGAATTGATATTTAGATAATCTTGGGAAATACATCATTATTGGCACACTCACATTTATATTTTTGCGAGCCGAAGTTGGCCCCAAGAACCATGGATGTCAATGAAAATACGGCTAAATCTGGACGTAAAAAGTCTATCTCGGATGTGAGATAGACTTGCTCTGGAAAGGTTGGTAGCCCGTACGGGGTTCGAACCCGTGAGTGTCGCCTTGAGAGGGCGATGAGTTAACCATTTCTCCAACGGGCCACTTGCGACCGCCCTACAGCCGGGCGATCGTTCTGGCGATTCTTGCTTTGATCCTCGCCTCTCCCAGGATCGTGAGGATCCGGTAGAAGTTCGGCGTATTCTTCCGGCCGGACACGGCGATGCGGATGATTTCCGCGAAATCGCCGATGTGGCCGAGGAAGGCTTCCTTGTTCTTCTTGTATTCCTTCGCGGAAGGCGCGAATCCGCAACTGGCTGCGACTTCCTTCAGTCTTCCGAACCATTCTTCTTCCCCGAGGGTAAGGAACGGATCGGACGCGTAGGTCTCGAGCACGTTCCGGATGACGGCCTTCGAGATCGTTTCGTTCCAGGGCAGCGGCGCTTGGAGCGCGGCCGCATACGCCGGTTCGTACATGAAGTCGACGATCGGCCAGATGTCGGAATACTTGACGTAGTCCTTGCGGGGCTTTTCGCCGCCGCGTTCGATCGACATGATCGCCTGGAAATAGGACGGATCGCTTTCGATCGCGGACGCGATGTCGGGGCGGTACTTCTTCGCCCACGCGAGGGCTGCGGCACTGATCTCTTCGGCGGTCATCGCCCCCAGGATCTCCTTGGAGATCGAATTGACCTTCTCGAGGTCGAACAAGGCGCCGTCCAGGGTCATGTGGTCGTAGGTGAGCTTGAAGTCGAATTTGTCGGCGGTCGGATTGGCGATGCGCCATCCTTCGAAGTTGGTGTTGGCGATCGTCATCAGGTATTCGAGGAAGCCGTCGATCGGGTAGCCTGCCTCGAGGAAGAACGAGACGGCCGCTTCGGGGTCCTTGCGCTTCGAGAGTTTCCGGCGCTTGCCTTCGTCGAGCTTCATGATGACCGGCAGGTGGGCGTACTGGAGCCGCGGCCATCCCATCGCCTCGAACAGCTGGACGTGGATCGGCAGGCTCGGCAGCCACTCTTCGCCGCGCGTGACGTGGGTGGTGCGCATGAAGTGGTCGTCGACGAGATGGGCGAAATGGTAGGTCGGGAGCCCGTCAGATTTCATGATGACGAGGTCCTGGTCGTTTTCGGTGAGTTCGAGGGTGCCGCGGATCAGGTCGTTGACGACGACCTTCCCATCGTGGGTTCCGGGCGACTTGAAGCGCATGACGTAGGGATGTCCGGCCCGGATGCGGGCGATCGCGTCTTCCGGCTTGATGTTCCGGCAGACGGCGTATTCACCCCAGTAGCCCGGGTTGACCTTTCGTGCTTCCTGCGTCTCGCGCATGCGGTCGAGCTCTTCATGCGTGCAGAAGCAGGGATAGCTTTTCCCCTGTTCGACGAGATGCTTGATGGTGGCGTCGTAGAGCGGTTTCCGTTCGCTTTGGATGTAGGGGGCGTAGGGGCCGCCCTTGACGAAGTCCTCGTCGGGGTCGACGCCGAAGGTCGCGAGTTCCCTGAGCACCTGGTCGCCGGTCCCGGTGATCTCGCGCTTGGTGTCGGTGTCCTCGAGACGGACGAAGAAGACGCCGTTCGACTGGGCCGCCAGACGCTTCGAGATGAGCGAGGCGAAGAGCGATCCGGTATGGAGGAAGCCCGTCGGCGACGGGGCGAACCGGGTGACCATCGCCCCTTCGGGAAGCGTCCGCGGCGGATAGCGCTTCTCCAGGTCGGCGATCGTGTCGTGGACGTCCGGGAAGATGAGATTGGCCAGTTCGTGGAGCTTGTCCATCCGATCACCTCGCGATTTTTTGGTCTTTTTATATTATATCACACCGGCGAAAACAATGCATCAAAAATTGTTTTCGATCCGCACCGTCCTTTGCAAAAAGCGAGCAGAGAAAAGGGGAGCCATGCTCCCCCCGGTCATTTCAGGACCGATGCGATCGCGTTCCTGATCTCGACGCAGTTCTTCTCGTTCTGGCCGCCGTCGAACATGACGAGCGCGCGGTTGCACTGCGAGCGGATCGCGACGTGGACGCTTCCGTCCGCGTGGTCGTGGAAGACCACGAGGACCTTGAAGCCGTCCTTCCACACGGTGGTGGGCTGGACGTAGATCATCCGGGTTTCTTCCGGCTGCTGGAAATCGAGCGCCATCTTTCCGATCTGCTTCACGGCGGAAAGCCGGGCGTAGACGTCTTTTGCGTTCCGACCCGCGAGGTCGTATTCCATCAAGTATGAATTCGGCATATGTTCGCCTCCCCTTTCCATCCTATGACAGGCAAGCGCCGCTGTCAACGGGACGGGATGATTTTTCGCGCGAATGGGGAAAAAAAGAAAAAACACGCCGGAAACCGACGTGTTTGAGGACTCATGGTGACTCGTACGGGATTCGAACCCGTGAGTGCATGCGTGAAAGGCATGTGAGTTAACCGTTTCTCCAACGAGCCTTATGGCGCCCCAACTAGGACTCGAACCTAGGACCCCATGATTAACAGTCATGTGCTCTAACCAACTGAGCTACTGAGGCTGAAAAAAAGAAAGATGCCTGGCAACGTCCTACTCTCGCACAAACGTACTACAATCGGCGCTGAAGTGCTTAACTTCCGTGTTCGGTATGGGAACGGGTGTGTCCACTTCGCCATCATCACCAGACGATCTTTCAAAACTGGATATACTGTATGTTTTTTTCAAACTGCAAAGTTAAGTCCTCGACCGATTAGTACCGGTCCGCTGAACACGTCACCGTGCTTACACTCCCGGCCTATCAACCTCATCATCTCTAAGGGGTCTTACTCTTGCGATGGGAAATCTCATCTTAAGGGGGGCTTCACGCTTAGATGCTTTCAGCGTTTATCCCTTCCGCACGTAGCTACCCAGCTGTGGCCTTGGCAGGCCAACTGGTGCACCAGTGGTACGTCCATCCCGGTCCTCTCGTACTAAGGACAGCTCCCTTCAAATTTCCAACGCCCACGACAGATAGAGACCGAACTGTCTCACGACGTTCTGAACCCAGCTCACGTACCGCTTTAATGGGCGAACAGCCCAACCCTTGGAACCGACTCCAGCTCCAGGATGCGATGAGCCGACATCGAGGTGCCAAACGACTTCGTCGATGTGTACTCTTGGAAGTCATCAGCCTGTTATCCCCAGGGTAACTTTTATCCGTTGATTGATGGCCCTTCCATTCGGAACCACCAGTTCACTATGACCGACTTTCGTCTCTGCTCGACATGTGCGTCTCGCAGTCAAGCTGGCTTATGCCATTACACTCTGCGAATGATTTCCAACCATTCTGAGCCAACCTTTGTGCGCCTCCGTTACTCTTTGGGAGGCGACCGCCCCAGTCAAACTGACCACCAGACACTGTCCTCCGGATTGCACATCCGCAAGTTAGATACTCAGAAACCAAAGGGTGGTATCCCAACGTCGGCTCCACCGAGACTTACATCCCGGCTTCTCAGCCTCCCACCTATCCTGTACATTCGTTGCCGAGTATCAATATCAAGCTACAGTAAAGCTCCATGGGGTCTTTTCGTCTAGTCGCGGGTAACCTGCATCTTCACAGGTAGTAAAATTTCACCGAGTCCATTGTTGAGACAGTGCCCAAGTCATTACACCATTCGTGCGGGACAGAACTTACCTGTCAAGGAATTTCGCTACCTTAGGACCGTTATAGTTACGGCCGCCGTTCACTGGGGCTTCAATTCAAAGCTTCGCTTGCGCTGACTTCTCTTCTTAACCTTCCAGCACTGGGCAGGTGTCACCCCATATACGTCACCTTGCGGTTTAGCATAGAGCTGTGTTTTTGGTAAACAGTTGCTTGGGCCGCTTCTCTGCGGCTTTAATTGCTTAAAGCTCCCCTTGTCGCGAACTTACGGGGTCAAATTGCCGAGTTCCTTAACAATGGTTATCTCGCGCGTCTTTAGATTCTCTCCTCGCCCACCTGTGTCGGTTTACGGTACAGGCTCTTGCATGATTAACCCCAGAAGCTTTTCTTGGAAGCGTAGATTCATCGGACTCCTTGCGTCGTGCTCAGCGCTCGGGCTCACGCGGACCGGATTTGCCTGATCCACACCCTTGCCACCTTGAACTGACATCCATTCGTCAGCTCCGATTATCTTTCTCCGTCACTCCATCAGTCATGCAAGAGGTACAGGAATATCAACCTGTTCTCCATCAGCTACGCTTTTCAGCCTCACCTTAGGTCCTGACTAACCCAGGGCGGACGAACCTTCCCCTGGAAACCTTGGGCTTTTGACGGACGGGATTCTCACCCGTCTTATCGTTACTTATACCGGCATACTCACTTCCAAGCGCTCCACCAGTCCTCTCGGTCTGACTTCGACGCCCTTGGAACGCTCACCTACCAATCAGTTTGCACTGATTCCGCAGTTTCGGTATCATACTTAGCCCCGGTACATTTTCGGCGCGGGCCTACTCGACTAGTGAGCTGTTACGCACTCTTTAAAGGGTGGCTGCTTCTAAGCCAACCTCCTAGCTGTTTGGGCGGACCTACATCCTTTCCCACTTAGTATGAATTTGGGGACCTTAACTGGCGATCTGGGCTGTTTCCCTTTCGACCACGAAACTTATCTCCCGTAGTCTGACTGCCGAGCATGTTCGACGGTATTCAGAGTTTGATTGTATTCAGTATCCCTTGATGGGACCATCAGACATTCAGTGCTTTACCCCCGCCAAACTTCTTCTCGACGCTAGCCCTAAAGCTATTTCGGTGAGAACCAGCTATCTCCTAACTCGATTGGAATTTCTCCCCTAGACACAAATCATCCGAGCCCTTTTCAACGAACATCGGTTCGGTCCTCCATCAGGTTTTACCCTGACTTCAACCTGCTCATGTCTAGCTCGTCAGGTTTCGGGTCTATAGCGTTGTACTTAGCGCCCTGTTCAGACTCGCTTTCGCTCCGGCTCCGGCCCTTCAGCCTTAACCTCGCACAACACCATAACTCGCCGGTTCATTCTACAAAAGGCACGCCATCACCCGTTAACGGGCTTTGACTTATTGTAAGCATGAGGTTTCAGGTTCTCTTTCACTCCCCTCCCGGGGTTCTTTTCACCTTTCCCTCACGGTACTGGTTCACTATCGGTCACTAGGTAGTATTTAGCCTTGGGAGATGGTCCTCCCGTTTTCCGACAAGGTTCCACTTGCCTCGCCGTACTCTTCGTCGCCGGAGTCCTTTCGATTTCGCTTACGGGACTTTCACCCTCTTCGGTCCGCTGTTCCAATGCGGTTCTGCTATCAAACGGTTTTGTAACTCCTTGTGGCGCCTGGGCTGGTCCCCTTTCGCTCGCCGCTACTCGGGGAATCGCTCTTGCTTTCTTTTCCTGCGGGTACTAAGATGTTTCAATTCTCCGCGTTCCCTCTATTCGTGGCAGTCTTCTACTGCCGGGTTGCCCCATTCGGAAATCTCCGGATCTCTGCTTACTTACAGCTCCCCGAAGCTTATCGTAGTTCGTCACGTCCTTCATCGGCTCCTAGTGCCTAGGCATTCACCTCATGCTCTTGTTTCCTTAACTTTGCTACAGTATTATCCACTTTTCAAAGACCTTCTTTTGTTCTTGAGTTCCCTCATCGGTCCCTCAAAACTGAGTATAAGCAAATCGTGCAACGATCCGCGAGTCGTCTCTTCTCGCGCTGTCTTCCTTGGAATTTTACTCCCTAGAAAGGAGGTGATCCATCCCCACGTTCCCGTAGGGATACCTTGTTACGACTTAACCCCAATCAATGGTCCCACCTTAGACAGCTCCCTCCCTTTCGGGTTAGGCCACCGGCTTCGGGTGTTACAATCTCTTTTGGTTTGACGGGCGGTGTGTACAAAACCCGGGAACGTATTCACCGTGGTCTGCTGACCCACGATTACTAGCGATTCCGCCTTCATGAAGTCGGGTTGCAGACTTCAATCTGAACTGAGACCGGCTTTCTGAGGTTTGCTCCATGTCGCCACTTCGCTTCTCTTTGTACCGGCCATTGTAGTACGTTTGTAGCCCAAGTCATAAAGGGCATGATGATTTGACGTCATCCCCACCTTCCTCCAGTTTATCACTGGCAGTCTCATTAGAGTCCTCAACTGAATGGTAGTAACTAACAATGAGGGTTGCGCTCGTTGCGGGACTTAACCCAACACCTCACGGCACGAGCTGACGACAACCATGCACCACCTGTATCCATTGCCCGAAGGAGAGCGCATCTCTGCGCCTGTCAATGGTATGTCAAGACTTGGTAAGGTTCTTCGTGTACCTTCGAATTAAACAACATACTCCACCGCTTGTGCGGGTTCCCGTCAATTCCTTTGAGTTTCAGTCTTGCGACCGTACTACCCAGGCGGAGAACTTAATGCGTTAACTTCAGCACTGACTTGCGCCAACACTTAGTTCTCATCGTTTACGGCGTGGACTACCAGGGTATCTAATCCTGTTTGCTCCCCACGCTTTCGTGTCTCAGTGTCAATTCCGGCCCAGCAGGTTGCCTTCGCCATTGGTGTTCCTCCATATATCTACGCATTCCACCGCTACACATGGAATTCCACCTGCCTCTACCGTATTCAAGTCCGTCGGTTTCAAACGCCCTACACAGTTAAGCTGTGATCTTTTACGCCTGACCTTACGAACCACCTACACACGCTTTACGCCCAATAAATCCGGATAACGCTCGCCCCCTACGTATTACCGCGGCTGCTGGCACGTAGTTGGCCGGGGCTTTCTCATCGGGTACCGTCAGCCTTCACCCATTTCCTGATGAAAGTGTTCTTTCCCGATAACAGAATTTTACAATCCGAAGACCTTCTTCATTCACGCGGCATTGCTCGGTCAGGGTTCCCCCCATTGCCGAAAATTCCCTACTGCTGCCTCCCGTAGGAGTCTGGGCCGTGTCTCAGTCCCAGTGTGGCTGTTCCGCCTCTCAGCGCAGCTACGCATCGTCGCCTTGGTGGGCTATTATCTCACCAACTAGCTAATGCGCCGCAAGCCCGTCCCAAAACAGTCCCTTGCAGGACCTTTAAACCGGAAAACTTGTGTTCTCCCGTCCTATCCAGTTTTAGCGGTCGTTTCCAACCGTTATCCTCGTCTTTGGGGTCGGTTACTTACGTGTTACTCACCCGTTCGCCACTCACCGTTGCCGGTGCGTTCGACTTGCATGTATTAGGCATGCCGCCAGCGTTTATCCTGAGCCAGGATCAAACTCTCCATAAT